>JBKPHO010000099.1:0-1595 GCA_046729915.1 Actinomycetota bacterium
TCACGCCCAGCACGAGCGCGCCGGTCGCGACCGCGGCCGTGCGCCACATCTCCGGCAGGTGGGAGGTCGTCACCACCGGGTCCGGCGGGAGCCCGTAGACCTCCGGCTCGTCGAGCAGGAGGAAGAACGCCCCGAAGCCGCCGACGCCGTCGTCCGGATCGCGCCCGTAGAGCCGCGCGCCGTTCCAGCGCTCCGCCTGCAGCTTCTCGAGCCGCCGGTCGGCCCGCTCGCGCAACTCGTCCAGCGGCCCGAACTGGATCGAGTCCGTCGGGCAGGCCTTCGCGCAGGCCGGCTCGTGGCCGCCCTTGAGCCGGTCGTAGCAGAGCGTGCACTTCCAGACGCGGCCGTCTTCGGCCTTGCCGAGCTGCAGGCCGACGATCTCGGCCGGCGGGTCGTTCGACGAACGCGGGATGTGGCGCCTGTCGAGGACGCCGAACGGGCAGGCGGGCACGCAGTAGCCGCAGCCGTTGCAGATGTCCTCCTGCACGACCACGGTCCCGTACTCGGTCCGGAACAGCGAGCCGGTCGGGCAGACGTCGAGGCAGGCGGCGTGCGTGCAGTGCTTGCAGACGTCGGACGACATCAACCAGCGCAGGGCGTCGACCTCGCCGTCCCCGCGCAGGGGCTGCTGCTGCTCCACGAAGGCGACGTGCCGCCAGCTGTTCGCGCCGAGCGTCGAGGTGTTGTCGTAGGACTCGCCCGTCCAGACCATCCCGTCGTCGGGGACGAGGTTCCACTCCTTGCAGGCAACCTCGCAGGCCTTGCAGCCGATGCAGACCGAGGTATCCGTGAAGAAGCCCATACGCTCCTTAACCTCGTCGCCGCAGCTGTCCGGCCGCGCTTCGGGCCTTCCGGTGGGCTCAGCGAGCGCCGACACCGGCCTCCTTTCGCTTCCGCTCGACGAAGTCCACGAGCGCCTTCCCTCGCGGGCGGCGGCCCGGGACGATCCCGACCGTGAATGCCTTGACTTCCTGGATGTGCACGTTCGGGTCGAGCGCGATCGAGGCGAGGTCGTTCGCAGCGCCCCCGGTCGTGAGCCCGCGCGTGCCCCAGTGGTACGGCAGCCCGACCTGGTGCGTCTTGCGTCCACGCACCTCGACCGGGGGGATGCGGTCGGTGACGAGCACGCGCGCCTCGATCGCGGCACGCGCGCTGTAGATCGTCGCCCAGCCGCCGTGGGTGAGACCGGCCTCGGCCGCGAGCTCCGGGCTGACCTCGCAGAACATCGCGGGCTGCAGCTCGGACAGGTACGGAACCGAGCGTGACATGCCGCCTGTCGTGTGGTGCTCGGTCAGCCGGTACGTCGTTGCCACGTACGGGTAGACCTCGGCGCCGTCCTCGCCGTCCGGGGGGTTGTACCGGTTCTCGGGCCGGTCGTACTGCTGCCGGCGCGGGTTCGCGCGCTGGGCGTAGAGCGGGTTGTCGTACGGCGACTCGTGCGGCTCGTAGTGCGTCGGCAGCGGGCCGTCCTCGAGGCCCTGCGGGACGAACAGCCACGAGCGCCCGTCCGACTGGAGGATGAACGGGTGGTCGCCGGCGATCGCGTCCTCGGCCTCCGCGTCGTCGGGCGGCACGTACCCCGGCTCCTTGTCCTC
>JBKPHO010000100.1:0-3545 GCA_046729915.1 Actinomycetota bacterium
GGCGCGGCGGCGACCTGGTCGCGCGGCTCGCACGTGCCGTCGTCGAGCGCGACGGGTTTCGCGTCGGGCCCGTCGACCTCGAGCTGCGCCAAGGCGACCGCCTCGCGCTGCTCGGCCGCAACGGCGCGGGCAAGACGACCCTGCTGAAGGCCCTGCTCGGCGAGCTCCCGCTGGCCTCGGGCGAGCGGATGATCGGGCCCGGCACGATTCTCGGCGAGCTGCCGCAGGGCGTCGGGCCGTTCTCCGGCGACGAGCGCCTGCTGGATGCATTCGTCGAGCGCAGCGGTCTGGCCGTGGGCGAGGCACGGTCGCTGCTGGCGACCTTCGCGCTCGGAGCCGACGACGTCCTCCGCCCCGGCCGCTCTCTCTCACCCGGCGAGCGCAGCCGCGCCGCAATCGCCCTGCTCGCCGCCCGCGGCGTGAACGCGTTGATTCTGGACGAGCCGACGAACAACCTCGACCTGGAGGCGATCGAGCAGCTGGAGCTGGCGCTGCAGAGCTACGAGGGCGCAGCAGTGCTGGTCACACACGACCGCCGGTTCCTGGAGGCGTTCGGCGCCACGCGCACGCTCGAGGTGTGAGGCCGGCGGATTTGCGCCTCGAAGCATCGAGGCTCAGAATCCTCCGACAGAGCCAAAGGGGGAGCGATGTCGAAGATCATCGGGCTCATCCTTACGACCGTGCTGCTGGGCCTCGCTGCAGGCGGCGCGGGTATCGCCGCGGGCAAACACAAAGGGCCCGCCGCCGTGATCACGCACGGTGTCATCGTCGGCGACATCACCTCGTCCTCGGCGCTGCTCTGGGCACGGGCCGACCGCGAGGCGACGCTCAACGTCGACCTCTCGGGCGGCCGGCACGGCCGGATCGCGGGTACGCCTGCACGGGCGGCGGACGACTTCACCGCACGCGTCCCGCTCGAGCATCTCCGGCCGGGGACGACCTACCGCTACCGCGCCTGGTTCAGCCTCCGCGGCCGCGGCTCGTCGCACGGGCCCGTCGCAGAGGGAACCTTCCGCACCGCGCCTCGCGACCGAGAAGCCGCGCCGCTTCGCCTCTCCTTCGGAGGCGATCTCAACGGCCAGAACGTCTGCCGCGACGCGAGCGAGGGCATGCCGATCATGAACACGGCCCGAGCCCGCCACCCGGACGTCTTCGTCGGCCTCGGCGACAGCATCTACGCCGACAACGCCTGCTCCGACTCCGGCATGTACGGGAACGCGCAGATCCCCGGAAGCTTCGGGCCGGCGGCCGACGTGCCGACGTACTGGGCGCACTGGCGCTACACGCGCGCCGATTCGGGCCTCCGGCGCCTGCTCTCGGGCACCGACTACGTCGGCGTGTGGGACGACCACGAGGTCGTGAACGACTTCGGGCCATTCACCGACACTCGCAGCACACCTCCGTATACGCCGGGCGTGCACCTGATGCCGCTCGGGCTCAAGGCGTTCCTCGACTACACGCCCGTCGCGATCGCCGAGAACACCCCGTTGCGCCTCTACCGCTCGCTCCGCTGGGGCAAGAGCCTCGAGCTGTTCGTCCTCGACACGCGCCAGTACCGCGATCCGAACTTCGAGCCGGATACCGACGCACATCCGAAGACGATGCTGGGCCGCGAGCAGGTGACCTGGCTGAAGGAGAAGCTCGCCGCCTCGGACGCGACGTGGAAGGTGATCGTCTCGAGCGTGCCAATGTCGATCCCGACCGGGTTCCCCGCGGTGCCGAACGGGCGCGACGGCTGGGCGAACTTCGACCAGGCGACCGGCTACGAGCGCGAGCTACTCGACATCCTCGGCTTCATGCACGAGCACGCGATCCGCAACAGCGTCTGGATAACCACCGACCTGCACTTCGCGGAGGCATTCCGGTACGTCCCGTTCGCCGCTGACCCGGGATTCGCTGTCCACGAGCTCGTGACGGGGCCGATGAACGCGGGCATCTTCCCGACCACGGACTTCGACGCGACGCTCAACCCGCAGCGACTCGCCTTCTTCGGCCCTCCGTCGCCGGGCGCTGTCACGACGTGGACGGAAGCGAAGCACTGGTTCAACCTCGGCGAGCTCGACGTTGACAGCGGCGGCGCGTTGACGATGCGGATCGTCAACACCGCCGGAGAGATCGAGTTCGAGCGGACGCTAACGCCGTCTTAAAGGACGATCGTCCTTGCGCCGCAGCTGGTCGAGAACGTCCGCTCCGTCGTTGATGCTGCGGACAGCCTCGGCCAAGCCGTTTCCCGCGGCGAATGCAGAGGTGGAAGCTGTGATCGCAGCGGGCATGAGCACGACGGTCGCATCGAGGCGCAGGAGCGGAATGCCCAGGAGGCGGGCACGGACCGACGCCTGGACGAGCCCACCTTCGGACAGGCGCCTGTTGCGATCAACCGACGCCGTCAGTGCGACCGGAGCCGAGGCGCCGGCGGCGCGACTCCGCTTCACGAACTCGCCTCCATCCGGCGCCGGAGAGACGAGATCGCGGCGCTCCCGGCCGTGAGCGCGGCTACGCCGCCGGCGACCAAAGCGGCTTTCAGAAGCGTGCCGCTGTGCTCGCCGCTGCGCACCGCGGCGAGCGAGTCGGTAACCATGTCGAGGAGCCGTTCCGGTTCGCGCTTCGTGTGAAGGAGTCTCATGATTTCGCTGCTCCTCTTGCTCGTCGACGAGGGGCCTTCGTGATGGCGTCGATGAGCTCATCCTTCGTCATGTCCGTTCGTCCCTCGATCCCGATGGTGGCCGCGAGCTCGACCAGCTCCGGCTTCTTGTAGGCATCGAGGCCGTTCGTCCCTTCCCGCTCGAGCTCGTGCGCGGCACGCTTCGCGGTCGCCGCTGCCCGTTCTCGCAGTTCCTCGGCCGCATTGACACGCTCCTCGGCGTCGGTTGCTTGCTGCTTGGCTTCGCTCTCGAGCTGCTGCGCCTGGCGGTTCGCTTCCTCGGCGGCCGAGCGCGCAGCCTCTGCGGCCTCGTCGGCTAGGCGCCTCGCTTCCGCCAGTGCCTGGGTCGCGTCCTCGACAAGCTCCTCGGCCCGCCGCTGGGACTCCTCGGCCTCGCTCTCGGCCTCGGCGATCTCGTCCCCGACCTCTTCCGCGACTTCCTTGCGCTGCTCTTCGGCGTCCGCCTCAGCGGCTTGGCGTTCGCGCCTGACGAACTCCTCGGCCGCCTTCTGGGCTTCCGTGACTCTCTGTTTGACCTGGAGATTCGTTTCGCGGTCGACCTCGCTGAGGCGGGCGCGACCACGGTCGCTGACTGCCTGGGCGCGCTCTGCAAGCGCCTTGGACTCGCGTGCAGCCTCTACGGCGCGCTCCTCGGCCTCCCGAGCGCGCTCCGCTGCGTCGTGTGCGCGCCTCGCACGGATGTCGACGGAGTCTCCGAGAGGAGCGGCATCGACCACTGCTGCGGTCACCTTCCGCCCCTTGTCGCGGGCGCCGGCCGCAGCGCCTCCAATCGCATCCGCCGGCTTCGTGAGCTGGGACACGAGCCACGCGGCGTTCGACGGCATTTCCCGTAGACCAGTTCGAGTTCGCTCAAACACAGACATCGACCCCCTGGGCGAGATGG
>JBKPHO010000101.1:0-7047 GCA_046729915.1 Actinomycetota bacterium
GGCGCGCGCTGGACCGGCCTGTGCCCGTTCCACGACGAGAAGACGCCGAGCTTCTCCGTCAACCCCGCCGACAAGCTCTTCTACTGCTTCGGCTGCGGCAAGGGCGGCGACATCATCAGCTTCGTCCGCGAGACCGAGCAGCTCGACTTCGCCCAGGCCGTGGAGTGGCTCGCGGAGCGGTACCGGGTTACGCTCGAGTACGAGGAGTCCTCGCCCGAGCAGGACGCGGCGCGCGGCAGGCGCGAGCGGCTGCTCTCGTTGCTCGAGCAGGCAACGCGCTTCTACGAGCGCTTCCTCTGGGAGTCGCCGCGGGGCGAGGCGGCGCGGGCCTACCTCGCGGGCCGCGGGCTCGACGAGGAGGTCTGCCGCGAGTATCGGCTCGGGCTGGCCCCGGGCGGCGCGACCCTCGCGAGGAAGGCGCAGGAGAAGGGTTTCACCGCCGCAGAGCTCGCCGCTGCGGGACTCGTCAACCGCCGCGGCAACGACTACTTCAACGGTCGGCTGCTCTTCCCGCTGGCCGATGCGCGCGGGCGCGTCCGCGGCTTCCAGGCGCGGAAGCTGCGCGAGGACGACCCGCTGCGCGCGAAGTACGTCAACTCACCCGAGGGCGAGCCCTTCCGCAAGGGCGACCTTCTGTACGGCCTCGACCGCGCGCGCACGGCGATCGCCAAGCAGGAGCGGGCGATCGTCGTCGAGGGGAACACCGACGTGCTCGCGCTGCGGCAGGCGGGGCTCGAGCCTGTGGTGGCGTCGATGGGAACGGCACTGACGGAGCGGCAGCTCAAGGAGCTCTCGCGGCTGACGCACAAGGCCTGGCTGTGCTTCGACGGCGACGCGGCCGGGGAGGCGGCCACGCTGCGCGGGATGGAGCTGGCAGCGGCCGGAGGGTTCGACGTCCGCGTCGTCGCGCTTCCGCCCGGGCGCGATCCTGCTGACCTTGCGGATCAGTTCGACGAGCTGCTCGCGCGGGCGGAGAGCTACCTCTCCTACCGCGTGCGGCTCGAGATCCAGCGCGCGCCCGACCGGCAGGAGGGTTTCGTCCGTGTTCGCGAGGTGCTCTCGCGCTTCGAGGACTCGCCGGAGCGGCACGACGCCGTCCGCCTGGCCGCCGACCGGCTCGACCTGCCGAAGGAGACCCAGGCCGGCTTGGCGCCGCGCGGCGGGCGACGCGCCACCGGTGAGATCTCGCCCCGGCTGCTGGAGAAGGGCTCACGGCTCGAGCGCGACGCGCTGGCGGGCGTGGCGGCGCACCCGGCCCTGCGGGAGATGCTTTCGGAGCTGTCGCCCGAGCACTTCGACTCCGAGCTCCACCGCCGTGCGCGCGAGCACCTGGTCGAGCCCGGCGAGCCCGACGAGGAGCTCGTGCCGCTGCTCGCGGAGCTGGACGCGCGCGCCGCGACCGAGGGGATCGACGAGGAGACCGCGAAGGAGCTGCTCCTCCGCCTGCGCGAGCGGCAGGTGCGCCGCGAGCTCGAGAACGCCGACCTCGAGCGCACGAAAGAGCTTCAGGAGCAGCTCGCCAAGATCCGAGCGACGGCCGCGAACCTCGCCTAGTCAGCGGCGCGAGGATTAGAACGTCGCCCTCGTGGGCAACGACCCCTGCACCGAAAGGAGGGGATCTCGTGCCACTACTTTGGCTACTGGTGATTCTGCTGGTCATCTTCGCGATCGTCGGGGGCGTGGCGATCAACAACTTCCTCTGGTTGGTCCTGATCGTTGCCCTCGTCGTCGCCGTCCTGGCACTGATGTGACCCACTCCCGCCGCCCGTCCCGCGAAGACCGCGGGTACGGGCGGCGGCTACAATTCGGCCCGCTGAGCAGCCGTTCCCCGGTAGCTCAATTGGCAGAGCATCCGGCTGTTAACCGGAGGGTTGTTGGTTCGAGTCCAACCCGGGGAGTGAGAAAGCCCCCGCAAACAGGGGGCTTTCGTTGTCTCTGAGAGCGACGAGCGGCCGGACTTTCTAGCAGGTTTCTAACACTAGCCCGCGACAGGCCGCGCCTCGGCGTTGCGCCACGCTTCGCGAAGTTGATCGCGATAGAAGAGCCAAAGAACTCCGCCGACAAAGAGGAGCACGACCTCATCGAAAGGCCCTGGCACTGGCGCGAGTCCGAGCGCGCCACCCCACCGAATCGGGCGCGGGATGCGGCCGTCTCGAACGACGATCTTGACGGCGTGAAGGGTTCTGGCGACGAAGGTACGCGCGGCTCGCACGCGGCCAGTTTAGGTCGCGAGCGCTTATCGGCAGCGCGACCCGGCCCCGCTCAGGGGTAGCTCATGGTCGATCCGCGGGCATCGCCTGGCACGTCTCACGCCGGCACGACATGAGGAAAGCTGTTGTCCCGCAGATGCTCTGATACGGATGGCCTTAACCCCGAGGGCACCGCCATGCCGGCGACGATGGAGAGCATCGCCTCGGGGGCGTTGTCCGCGATTGTCCGCCCGTTGAAGGTGGCGAAGCCATACGTTGCGGGCGTTCCAACGACGTACGGCAAGACGTCAGGGAATAGTCTCTGGGCCACAGTCTCGCCGTAGCCCGGGGGGTCCTCTGACGTCCCGTTGGCAGCGACGACGGCGGCGACCTGGTCTCCAATGTGCTTGCCGGCGGCATCGAAGTCTTCCGATGGATGTCTAGTGTTGGCAGGATTGGAAAAGTCCGTGTCGTCTGGCCAGAAGATCGGCCACATCATTGGATGTCCAGCACGGTTGATCGGCCGCCAACCGCCGGCGTCGGTGGCGAGTTTGGTGGCGCACCAGACCCCGATCTGGGCACCGGGGCTAAGTTTCGAGCCCTCGTGAGAGACCTCCAACACGATCGATTCGACGGTCGTGTCGGCGAAGCTGTTCTGAGCGTCTTCCGGGCGCCATGTCGAAAGGTCTACTGCAGTCCCGTTCTTTACTGGCTCGTTGACCCTCGCGAGTAGCGACAGGTCGATGTAGAACGGATCACCTATCCGTCCTGCCCACATCCGGATGCCGTCGGCGCTACTCGGCTCGCCCGTTCGGCCTTCCAGCACGAGATCTCCAGTGGCTGAGTCGTTGCCCGCGTCATCGCCGGTCAGAGCATGCAGTTGCACGTCTTGTTTTCCGTCTGCGTCCGGTTCGGCAAACGACGCCCGGTAAGTGAGATTTTCGAAATCGGCTCCGTCGAAGTGCACCTTGAATTCGTACCGAGCCTCGTGGTGGAACCCGGGTTGAACGTCGGGTCCGGTGATCGTTGAGTTGACGTCCATCACGAAGACTGTGCTGCCGTTGCTTTGGAAGACGTACAGGTCGTCGAGGTAAAGCTGACCGTTTTGCGCTGCCAGAGGAGTGTCGAGGTGATGGGACATCGGCGAATCCTCCGTTTCGGTGTGCCGCGTCCAGCGGGCGGGCCGAGATCGACGCGCCCGTTATCTCAGAGGACCTGGCTAGTGTCCAGCGTGGGGTTCCGGGGGAGTGCGGTGTGCTGCCCCGACTTGATCGCGTAAACCACGCCGGTAACAAAGGTCGGTATCAGAGGCAGAGGTCGCGTATCGCCGACAGCCGCTACCGCCTCAGCCGTCCCGAAGAGCTCGAACCGCGTCGCGCACACGCTGACGCTCCCCTGGGGTCGGCTCGTCGAGCTCGTCCTCGGGCTCGGTCTGACGCTCGTCCGCGGGCTCGTGCGCGCGAGCGGTTCGCGTTGCGCTCTGCCGCTGCCGCTCGACTTCCAGCCGTTGCCGCTCGGCGGCGACCGCCTCAGGCGGGGCGAGGTCGGCCGCCGTCGGCCGCCGTCGCCAGGGCGGGATCTGCGGGCGCTCGTCGCGCATCAGGCGGCCCGCTCGGGCCAGGGCGCCTCCTCAGCCGGTGCGCTTCGGCGGACCTCCACGCCGGACACCTCAGCGCGCGCGACCTCGCCGCGCAGGTCCGGGACAAGCTCGTGGAGCGGGTTCGCCTGGATCGCCGGCTTGAAGATGAGCGGCAGGTCGTCGGCGGTCCCGGGGAAGCGGCTCCCATGCTCGCGACGCGCGTTCAGCTCGTCGATCGCCGCGTGCTCGGCCTCGACGTCGGTCCGCTCTCCGGTCGAGGCCTCGAGCAGCTCGTCGACGAAGGCGGCGAGCGTCGTCGGCACAGGCGTGACGACGTAGTCCGAGACCGCCTCCCAAGCCGCGATCGCCTCGCGGTCGAAGATTCCGACCCGCTCGACGAGCTGCTCGCCGCCCACCTGGGCAACGAGCGCTCTTCCGGGTCAGGACGTCCGCGAGCACTCCCCATCTCTCGACCAACTCGGCGAAGGTCCGGGCCGCTGCCAGCCGGGCTTCTTTCTCCTTCTGCACGAGATCGCGACCTTCGGCCGTTCGCTCGCCGAGCTCGCGGGCTGCCTGCTCTCCGGCGGCCGCGACCCGGTCCGACTTGAGCACGGCCAGGCCCTTCTCAAGGCCGTCGAGCGAGCGCTCGAGCTTCTCGCGCTCGGCGCGGAGTTCCTGTGCCGGTTCGCGCAGCTTGTAGGGATTGGCCAGGGGATCCTTGCGCTTGGCCGCGGCCACGGCGGCGTCCTCCTCCGCTGCCAGCTCTACGAGCTTGCGCCGTGCCTCTTCGACCTTCGCCTCGTCGGCCGCGATCCCCTCGTCGATCTTGGCCAGGCGCGAGCGTCTGGCTCCCACAACCTTCTCGATCGTCGCGGCCATCCACTCCTCCTCCTCCTCGTCGAGGCCCCAACCCTCGGCGACGTCGTCGGAGTACGCGGCGTCCGACTGCCTGGCGAGCGCCGCCGCGGAGAAGTCCGGCTCCTCCTCCTCCTCCTCCTCCTCCTCCTCCTCCGGCCAGGCCTCGGTGTCCTCCTGGGCCGCGAGCTCCTGCTCTTCCTTCCAGACCGCGAACTCGTACTCGGCCTCGGCCTCGACCTCCTCGAGTACTGCAAGCCGGCGACGCACGTCCGCCTGATGTCGCTCGTCCAGGTTCTGGAACCAGTCGCTCTGCTCGATCTCGTCGCGCTGGCGTTCGCTGAGGCTCTCGAGGTACTCGTCGATCGTCGGCCCCCGACGCTGTGACTGACCGTCGGCCTGCTGACCAGCCGGCTGCCCGAGGACCTCGCGCCGAACCTGCCGCCGCTCCGACGGGCGCAAGGGGCGGCCCGCCTCGAGCGCTGCCGTCGCTCTTGCGGTTGCGAGCTCGGCGCCTCCGTCGAACACGTCGCGGCCGCGGCCCGGACCCGTCCAGCCTTTCCCGATGTCGAGAGCATCGAGGGTGGCCGCCTTGAAACTGGCCGAGCGGGCGGCCTTGCTCTCACGCCGCTCCTGGGCCGACCTCCCCGCTGGCATGTTCGGGCCAGCCATGGTCAGTCGAGCGGGGCCGGGAACGGCCCCTCGGTCGCGCTCTTCGGGACGACGTTCTCGCCGCGCATCGCCTTCTGGCGTGGCGACGGGTTGCCGTGAGCGCCCTCGAACTGTCGCCGCGCGTCGTAGACACCCACCGTGCGCCTGCTCGGATCGCTGTACGCGCCGGCGAACTCCTTGGTGCCGGTCTCGGCCTCGGCGGGCCGCTTCGCGGGCCGCGGGGCGACGCGCGGCCTCGGTCCCCCGAGTCCGGCGCTCCCGTCCCTGAGCTTGACGTGATCGGTCTTCCTGGCCATCAGGCCACCTCCCTTTCCTGGTCGGGTACATGCACACGAGCTCGCCGCGAAGACAGGTGGTCGCGAAGCGCCCGCCTGACGATCGAGCTCTGCGAGCGGTCCTCAGCGACTGCCGTGCGGGCGAGTCGCTCGGCCGTCTCGCGATCGATCCTGGCGGTGATGTGCTTCCGTGTGTTCACGAGTGATTGCAAGCTTAGATGAGCGATCGGTCGGATAGCAGCGAGACGAGCATCCGGATATACCGCAAACCGCCCTGGGCAAGCGGCCGATGAGCACGAGGGAAAGGAAACGCGACCGCGCCGAGGACAAACCTGCTTCTCAGGCGAGAGGACGCTCGCCCACGCAAGACGTTCGCTGTCCGAGTTCCGGGCGTGCGCGGAGCGCTCTAGCATTCTCTCCCAGTGCCAAAGGCGCCTCTGGGTCCTCCCGAACCGCTCAGCGACGGAGTAATTGTGCTGCGTCTTCCAGAAGAGCGCGACGTGCCGTCGATCGCGGACGCATCCCACGATCCCGAGACGAGGCGGTGGCTCGACGACGAGCCGCTGACAAGCGAGCGGCGGCGTGACCTCGTATCGCGCGCGGAGGAGCGGTGGAGAACGGGTCGAGGAGCGCCTTTCGTCGTAGCCGATGAGCCGACCGATCGCGCCTTGGGCCTTTTGAACGTCCAGTTTGGCGAGGACGAAGAGGTTGCCGGTCTCGCCGTTTCGGTGTTTCCCGAGGCGCGCGGCCGAGGAGTGGCTTCGCGCGCTCTTCGAATCGCCGCGGAGTGGGCCACGCTCGAGCTTCGCCTGCAACGGGTCTACGCCGAGGCGGCATCAGAGAACATCGCGTCGATCCGCGCCATCGAAAAGGCCGGGTTTCAACGGGAGGGTGTTCTGCGCGCACATTGCAAGACGCACGGGCGAAGACACGACTGCGTCATGTTCTCCGTCGTTCCAAGCGACTTCGCCTCCGCCTAACGCGGATGTGCCTCTCGCGCCTTCCGGTGACATTCCCGAAACACTGGCCCAGGCGATCGCTTACGTCTCGGACTCCTCGTCAGCAACAGGGCGCAAGGCGCAACGTTCTAACGAACTTTCTAACAACCTGAGCCGACCTGTCCTGGTCCCGGCTGCCCTCAGAACACGGAGCGAAGCGGGATGGACCTGAGCCGCCCTGGCCCTGGCCGGCTGTTAACCGGAGGGTTGTTGGTTCGAGTCCAACCCGGGGAGTTCAAGCCCGCCTGAGGGGCGATCTGCACCGAACCGGGTCGCTGAGACCAGAGCGTTTTCAGCACGCTCCGGATGGGAAGGCGCCTCGCACGAGGAGTGTTGTCCCATCTCGCCCAGGGGGTCGATGTCTGTGTTTGAGCGAACTCGAACTGGTCTACGGGAAATGCCGTCGAACGCCGCGTGGCTCGTGTCCCAGCTCACGAAGCCGGCGGATGCGATTGGAGGCGCTGCGGCCGGCGCCCGCG
>JBKPHO010000102.1:0-12668 GCA_046729915.1 Actinomycetota bacterium
GGAGCCCGAGACCTCGACGCGAACCGGCTCGCCGAACCGGCGGCGCCGAAGCTCGAGCTCGACCGCCTCGAGCAGGTCGTCCGCCTCGTCCGAGACCGCGAAGTCCGCGTCGCGCGTCACCCGGAACGGAGCGCACTCGACAACCTCCATCATCGGGAAGAGCCACGTGAGGAAGTGCCGGATCACCCGCTCGAGCGGCACGAAGAGCCCGCGGGACCCGATCGGCAGGAACCGCGGCAGCAGCTCTGGGACCTTCACGCGCGCGAAGCGCTCCTCGCCGTTCTGGTCGTCGCGGACGAAGAGCCCGAGGCTGAGCGAGAGGCCCGAGATGTACGGGAACGGCTGACCGGGGCCGACAGCGAGCGGAGTCAGCACCGGGAAAATCTCGCGCTCGAACACCCGCTCCAGCTCCTCGAGCTCCGAGCGGTCCAGATCCTCGATCTCGGCGACGACGATCCCCTGGCTCTCGAGCGCCGGCTTCAGCTGGTGCTTCCACAGCTTCGCCTGCTCGTTGACGAGCTCGAGCGTCCGCTCGCGAATCCCGCGCAGCGCTGCCTGCGGCGTGAGCCCGTCCGGCGACCGGACGAGGACCCCCGCGGCGACCTGGTCCATCAGGCCGGCCACGCGCACCATGAAGAACTCGTCCATGTTCGAGGAGAAGATGGAGCAGAAGTTCACGCGCTCGAGCAGCGGTACGGACTCGTCCGCGGCAACCTCGAGCACGCGCGCGTTGAAGCCGAGCTGCGAGAGCTCCCGGTTCAGGAAACGGGTTTGGCCGTCCACGCTGCCCGCAGCCACGAGGGCCTATCCTCGCGTCGCGGCCGAGGGCTGTGGGTTACAGCGTTGGGTCTAAGTGGTTAAGAGCGCCTACCCGCGATGCGAGGCGTCGGTGAACTCGCGGAACTCCGCGGTCAGCAGGTAGGCGATCTGCTCCCCGATGTCCACCGCGTGGTCGCCGATGCGCTCGAGCGTGCGCGAGACGATCACCATCCGCAGCACCCATTCGCGCAGGCCCGGCTCGCCGACGATCTCGACCACGCGCTCGACGAACCGGCGGTTGGAGCGGTCGATCAGCTCGTCCAGCTCGACGAGCGACTCCGCCGCCTCCAGGTCGCGGTTCGCAAACGAGTCCAGCGCGACGCGGATCATCTCCTCCGCCCGCTCGCCCATCTCCTGAAGGGTCTGCATCAGGGTGGGGTCGCCCTCCACGTCCGCCACGAGCTTCGTCAGCTTCGCGATCGTGACGGAGTAGTCGGCCATGCGCTCGAGGTGCAGGTTCGTGTGCAGCATCGCCAGCACGAGCCGCAGGTCGATTGCGACCGGCGTCTGCCGCGCGAGCAGCGACTGGATGCCCTCCTCGATCTGCAGGTACTGCCGGTCGACGTCGTCGTCGAACGCGATCACGTCGTCGGCGAGCTCGAGGTCGCCCGAGCCGAGCGCATTCAACGCGCCGCGCAGCACGCGGAGGACGAGCTCGCCCTCCTCCTGCAGGCTTGCCTCGAGCTGGTCGAGCTCCTCCTGAAAGGTGACCCGCATCCTCTAGGTCTACCCGAAACGGCCCGTGACGTAATCCTCGGTCCGCTTGTCGGACGGGGCGGTGAAGATCTTGGGCGTCTCGTCGTATTCGACCAGCACGCCGTACCGATCCTTGCCCTCGACCTCGAGGCTGAAGAACGCGGTCCGGTCAGCGACGCGCGCAGCCTGCTGCATGTTGTGCGTGACGATCACGATCGTGTAGTCGCGCTTGAGCTCGTGCATGAGCTCCTCGATCCGCTGCGTCGCGATCGGGTCGAGCGCGGAGGCCGGCTCGTCGAGGAGCAGCACCTCGGGCTCGATCGCGATCGCGCGCGCGATGCACAGGCGCTGCTGCTGCCCACCGGAGAGCGAGAGCGCACTCTTCTTCAACCGGTCCTTGACCTCGTCCCAGAGCGCGGCCCCGTGAAGCGCCTTCTCGACCCGCTCGTCCAGGCCCTTCTTGAGGCCGAGCACGCGGGGCGCCCAGGCGACGTTGTCGTAGATCGTCTTCGGGAACGGATTCGGCTTCTGGAAGACCATCCCGATCCGCCGCCGCACCTCGACAGGCTCGACGCCCGGCCCGTACAGGTCGATCCCGTGGTAGAGGACGCGGCCTTCGAGCTTGAAGCTCGGAACCGCATCGTTCATGCGGTTGAGGCAGCGGATGAAGGTGCTCTTGCCGCAGCCCGAGGGGCCGATCACGGCCGTGATCAGGTTCTTGTCGATCGCGAGCCCGACCTCCTTGACGGCCACATTGGCGCCGTAGCGGGCGGTCAGGTTCTCGATGTCGAAGACGGTCTCGCCGACACCCGTCTCCGACCCCTGCCGCTCGACGATGTCGACCGGCCTCATCGGCGGCATCGTAACGGTCTCGTTCACGGGCTCCTCCTCGGTCATTGGCCCAGCTTCTTCCGGCTGCGGGCAAGCGCGGCTCTCGCCGCCAGGCTCGCCGCGAGAATGAACAGGATCAGCACGAGCGCCGTGGCCCAGGCGCGCTTGTGATCGTTCGGGTCGGGCGACTCGGACCAGATGAAGATCTGGACCGGCATGTTCGGCAGCGCGTGGCGCGGGTCCCACTGGATGGTGTTCGGGTAGATCGAGGTCACGAAGAGCAGCGGGGCGGTCTCCCCTGCCGCCCGCGCGACCGCCAGCACCGTGCCGGTGATGATGCCGCCGAGCGCGCTGGGGAGAACGACGCCGAGCACGGTCCGCCAGCGGCTGGCGCCCAGCGCGAGCGCGCCTTCGCGGTGGCTGCTCGGCACGAGTCGGAGCACTTCCTGCGTCGCGCGCGTGACGAGCGGCAGCATCACGATCGCAAGGCCGTACGCACCGGCGAGCCCGTTCTGCGGGTGGCCGTAGACGAGCAGGCCGAAGACGAAGATGCCGATCACGATCGACGGCAGCCCGGCCATGAGATCGATGACGAGCTGGATCGCAGCCCCGACCTTCCCCCGGGCGAACTCCTGGAGGAAGACCGCGATGCAGACCCCGACGGGCAAGGTGATCGCGGTGGCGATGCCGACGATGATGGCGGAGCCGAGGATGAGCGGCGCGATGCCGCCGCCGGGCTGGCCGAAGAGCGGCAAAGGCTTGGTCAGAAAGCCCCACGACAGCACCCCCGCGCCGCGCTTCGCCACCGACCAGACGACGATCGCGAGCATGGCCACCGCGCTCAGTGCGGCGACCATCGCAAGCACCTCGGCAAGCCGATTCACGATTCTCCGCCGGCGCACCCGGCCGCTACCTCGCAGCGTCGTCATCGGCTGGGCGGTGGCCATCAGCCGGCCGCCCGGTGAACGTCGAAACGGCGCACGATCGCCTGAGCGATCAGATTCGTGACGAGGCCGAACACCAGCAGGATCGCCGCAAGGTAGAAGAGCGCGGAGGTCTGGACCTTCGAAACGGCGCCCTGATACTGACCTGCGATCCGGCTCGCAAGCGTGTCGCCGGTACTGAAGAGCGACCACTGGATCGTCCACCCGGCCCCGATGACCTGGGTCACCGCGATCGCCTCGCCGATCGCGCGCCCGAGCCCGAGAATCACTGCAGCGGCGATTCCGGGGCGGGACGACGAGAGGACCACGCCACGGACCATCTCCCAGCGGGTCGCGCCGAGGGCGAGGGCGCCTTCCTCAAGGTCCTGCGGAACGCTCAGAAAGAGCTCACGGCAGATGCTGGCGACGATCGGCACGACCATGATCGCCAGCACGAGGCCCGCGATGAAGATTCCGCTCGACTGGGGCGAGCCGCTGAAAAGCGGGATGAAGCCGAACGTCCGGTGAAGCCAGGGCTCGATGTGCGCCGCGACGAACGGCCCCATCACGAGGATCCCCCAGAGGCCGAGCACGACGCTGGGGATCGCGGCAAGCGTCTCGACCAGCGCACCGATGACGCCTCGCGCCCCGCGCGGAGCCAGCTCGCTCAGAAACAGGGCGATCGCGATGGCGAAGGGCACGCCCACGATCAGAGCGATGAGGGAGGTAACCGCCGTGCCGTACAGGCCGGGCAGCGCGCCGAAGACGTTCTTGTTCGCGTCCCAGACGGTGCCCCAGAGGAACGAGATCCCGAACTTGCCGAAGGCGAGCTCGGAGGCGTCGACGACCTTCCAGACGATCGCCCCCATGACCACTACCGCCACCAGCGACGCCGTGGCGGTCAGGAGCAGGAGCACACGGTCGCCGAGCCAGTCCCGCAGCCGGCGGCCGCCGCGCAATCTCTCGATGGCGGGGAGCGTGCTCACGAGGGCGCAACCTAACGCCCGGAGCGGCTTTTCTCGGTCGGCGTTACCGGACCGTTACCGGATCTCAACGCTCTTTCAGCCCACGGTCCGGAAGGCCGGCGCGAGGCTATCTACGGTGCAACGTCACAGCATGAGGAGAGGAGAGAGCTGTTGAACAGGAAACGACTCACTGCGGCCCTCGCGACGCTGGGCATCGCGGCGATCGCGGCAGCCGCGTGGACGAGCCTCGCGTCTGCGAAGCAGACTGGGAGCCTGTCCGGCGCGGGGAGCACGTTCGTCGTGCCGCTCGTGACCAAGTGGACGCAGAACTACAAGGCCTCCCAGGTTTCCTACAGCGGGATTGGGAGCGGCGGTGGCATTTCGGCCATCTCCGCCAGGTCGGTCGACTTTGGCGCCAGCGACGCACCGATGACGAAGGACCAGTTCAGCGCCTGTAGGGGCTGCGTCCAGATTCCGTGGGCGTTCTCGGCCACGTCCATCCCGTACAACGTCAGCGGCATCAGCTACGGCCTCAAGCTGACCGGACCGATCCTTGCGGGGATCTACCTCGGCCAGATCAAGTATTGGGACAACGCGGCGATCAAGAAGATCAACAAGGGCGCCAACCTGCCCCACGAGAAGATCGTCCCCATCTACCGCAGCGACGGCAGCGGGACGAGCTACAACTTCACGGACTACCTCTCCCATGTGAGCAAGACGTGGAAGAGCAAGATCGGGAAGGGGACGCAGCCGAGCTTCCCGGTCGGCGTGGGAGCGCGCGGCAGCTCAGGAGTCGCCGGCAAGCTGAAGAGCACACCGGGCGGCATCACGTACGTCGACGTCGCGTACTCGCTGAAGAACAAGTTCAAGATCGCGAAGGTCAGGAACCGCGCCGGCAGGTACCAGCTGCCGGGGATCACGCAGATCCGCGCGGCGGCGGCCGCGATCAAGAAGCTTCGGGCCAGCCAGAACGCGTTCACGGCGGTCGATCCGAACGCTCATCAGCCGAAGGCGTACCCGATCTGCACCTTCACGTGGGTGATCCTGCCCCTGAAGTCGAGCAAGGCGAAGGAGTTGAAGCCGTTCGTCAAGTGGGCGCTGACCAAGGGTCAGGCGTTCGGCCCGAAACTGCTGTTCGTCAACCTCCCCGACGCAGTCCAGAAGGCCGGACTGAAGACCCTCACCCGGGTCCATAGCTAACTCGGAAGCACGCAACGAACGTCGAGCCCGCGGCCCTGCCCGCCGCGGGCTTCGACGTTCCCTCCGGCGGACTCGATCACGTGCTTGACGATCGCGAGCCCGAGCCCGGTGCCGCGCGTCGTACGAGCGCGGTCGGAGCGGAAGAAGCGCTCGAACAGGCGGGGCACGTCCTGGTCGGGGACTCCGGCGCCGTCGTCCGCGACCTCGAGCACCACCGTTCCGTCCTCCCCCGCGAGCGAGACGACGCACGTCGCCCCTTCGCCGGCATAGCGCAGGGAGTTCTCGAGCAGGTTCTCGGCCACCAGCCGCAGCATTCGCCGGCGCAGCGGCACGTGAAGCCCTTCGTCCTCGATCCGGAGCTCGAGCCGCAGGCCTGCCAGCTCGGCGCGCTCGGCGAGCTCGGCGACGAGCTCCTGCAGGACCGGCGCGGCCTTCGTGTCGCCGAGGGCGACGACCTCGCGCTCCTGCTCGAGCTCGCTCAGGAAGAGGATGTCGTCCACGAGCTCGGTCATCTCGTCGACCTCCTCACGGGCCTGCCCGAGGAGCACCTTCAGGTCGGCCCCAGGGAGCTCCGCGGACTCCAGCAGCGCCTGCAGCCGGGCGAGCGGCGTCCGCAGCTCGTGCGAAACCGCGGCCGTGAAGGCCGCCCGAAGCTCGTCGTAGTCGGTGCGAGCCACTAGTCTGGAGTATCGCGTGACCAAGGTCCTCATCGTCGAAGACGACGACACGATCGCCGAGGGCATGGCCCAACACCTCGCCTCGTCCGGTCTCGACCCCATCCGCGTCGGCGCGGGCGAGGTCGGTCTTGCCCGCCTCCGCTACGAGCGCCCCGACGTGCTCGTGCTCGACCTGATGCTGCCGGGGCTCGATGGCTGGAGCCTGATCGAGCAAGCGCGCGCAGAGGGAATCGGGACGCCGATCCTCGTCGTGAGCGCGCGCGGCACCGAGCACGACCGGGTGCACGCGCTCCAGATCGGGGCCGACGACTACCTCGTCAAGCCGTTCTCGATGAAGGAGCTGGTCGCGCGGGTGCAGGCCGCGGCCCGGCGCGGGGTGCGCGGGGTGCAGGAGGACCGCGGCGAGGAGCTCGTCATCGAGGAGCTCCGGATCGACCCGCGCTCCGTGCAGGCGTTCGTGGACGGCGAGAGCGCCGAGCTGACGCCGACCGAGTTCCGGCTCCTCTACGCGCTCGCGCTCGACCGGGGGCGGGTCGCGAGCCGCGACGAATTGCTGCAGCGAATCTGGGGCCGCCGCGCGACCCACCGCGACCGAACGGTGGACGTCTGCGTCCGCCGGCTGCGCGAGAAGATCGACAGCCGCGCCCCGCGCCACACGTTCATCCAGACGCGCTACGGCGTTGGCTACAGCCTCGAGCCGGTCCCGAAGCCGTAACGGACAGGTCCGAAAGGGCCGTGGCCTAGGGACAGTCCCTAGGCCGTGGCCAAAACGAACAGGTGCCCGCCTGCCCTGCAGCCCTTTTCGTAGCGCCGGGGCGCCTCAGGGACTGTCCCTAGGCCATGGCCAAAAGCGACGGCTCGCCCTACTCCAGCCGGTAGAGCGGCACGAGGCTCTTCTCGGCGTCGGTGTCGATCCGCGCCACGACCTCGACGTAGGGCTCCAGCCCGGAGCCGTGCAGCTTCGCCTTCAGCAGCTCGTCGACCTGGTAGAGGCCAGCGGAGTTGTTCATCTTGATCTCGACGAGGACCGCCCGTTCCTCACCCTCGGAAATCACGACCTCGTCGATCGCGGCCGCGGAAATGGAGTGGATCGAGACCCGACCGCGCTCGAACGGGATCCGGGAGCGGCCCTCCTCGATGTCGAGCGCGTCGGCGACGCGCACGATGCCGGCCTCGAGCGTCAGCGGCCTGCCCGACTCGCGGTGGCTCGTGATCGTCTGCAGCACCTCGGACACGACGACCGTGAGCTCCGGCTCCTCGTAAAGACCGTCCAGCAGCTCGCGCGCCTTCGGCTCGGCGAGAAAGAGGCTCCAGTCCTCGTGCCGGTCGCGGTGGACGGCCATGCCGACGCAGTGGAGCAGCGCGCCGAGCAGCACGACCACCTCGGCGTCCTCCTGCTTCATGTCGTAGTCGTCCACCATCGCGGGCTCGACGCCGCGCTTGGCGAGGATCCGCAGCAGCCGCAGCCCGATGTTGGCGACGATCTGGATGTGGACCCACGAGTGGTCGTTAATCCCGAGCCGCTTCACGGCGTTCACGTTCGACACGTGCCACCAAGCCTTGAGGCCCTGATCGGCGTTGGCCCGCTCGAGGACCGTGCGCAGCTTGCGGCTGCGCTGCGCCGGCACGTTGATCCGCATCTGCGCCGTCGCGGCGGCCGGCGAGAGGCGAACTTCGCGCTCGGCCTCGTCGGAAGCCGGCTCGTCGATCCGCTCGCGGAGCTCCTTATCGAGCTGCGACACCGCCGCCGAGACTACTCGTTCCGGCCGTGCCTCGTTACCATCTGATCGAGATGCGCACGATGAACCCGGTCCACGACTCCACGTGCTCCGTCGCGGCCTGCGCGGAGATCCTCGGCGCCAAATGGACGGCGCTGCTCGTCCACGATCTCTCCGAGGGCTCGCGCCGGTTCACGGAGCTCGAGCACTCGTGCCGGGGGATCAGCCCGCGGACGCTGTCGGAGCGCCTGCGCTCGCTCGAGCAGGAGCAGATCGTCGTCCGCCGCAGCTACCACGAGTCGCCGCCGCGCGTCGACTACGAGCTGACCGAGAAAGGCGAAGCGCTGCTCCCGATCATCGACGAGATGCGCCGCTTCGGGCACGTGTGGCTCGTCGATTGTGACCCGGCGCTAAGCGCCTAGCGCGGCAAAGCTCCGGAACAGCTCCCGAGCAGTCGCGATTCCGAGCGGGAGGTACCCGGCGAGCAGGCGTTCGTTCGGCGAGTGGATGTTGCTCTCCGGGGTCGCGAAGCCGGTCACGATCGTCGGGATGCCTTTGTCGACCAGCGCCGGCACGATCGGCAGCGTGCCGCCCGAGCGGACGAGCAGCGGGCGCCGGCCCATCGTGCGCTCGAAGGCGTCCTGGGCGAGTTGCACGGCGGGAGCATCCGGCGGCACGAGCCCTGCGGGTGACGCCGAGAGCCGCGTCACTTCCAGCTCCGCGCCTTCCGGAGCGGCCTCGCGCATGAGCCGCTCCACCGCGGCGGCAATCTCCTCGACGTCCTGGCCTGGGGCAAGCCGGATCGAGAGGTTGGCCTCGGCGAAGACCGGCAGCACGGTCTTCTGCAGCACCGGCGAGCCGCCCGCGATCCCGTGCACGTCGAGCGAAGGCTCGGCCGTCGTCCGCAGGTAGAACTCCTCGGCCGCACGCCGGTCTGCGGGAGACGCGGCGGCGTCGCCGAGCATCTGCTCCCCCTGGACGAGCTCGGCCCACGCTTCGCGCTCCTCGCCGGTCGGCGGCGCGATCCCCGCACGGAGCGGTTCGGGTACGCGGCCGTCGCTTGGGCGAACCGCGTCGAGGACCTCCGTCAGTGCGTGCATCGCGTTCAGGGCTGCACCGCCGAAAAGGCCCGAGTGCAGATCCCGCTCCCCCGTGCGGACCGTGACGTGGAAGTAGACGAGGCCGCGCGTCCCGACGGCGAACTCCGGGACGCCGCGCGTGGTCATACCGCTGTCGAAGATGAGGGCCCCGTCGGCGCCGCGCTCGTCGGCCGCGAGGAAGTCCACGATCTGGTGGCCGCCGGTTTCCTCCTCGCTGTCGCAGGCGAAGCGGACGTTGACCGGCAACTCGCCAGCCGCGGCGAGCTCTGCTGCTGCCTTCGCGAGCATGTAGAGCTGGCCCTTGTCGTCCACGACGCCGCGCCCGAAGAGCCACTCGCCGCGCTGCTCGAGAGTGAAGGGGTCGGACTCCCAGAGCTCGAGCGGATCGGGCGGCTGCACGTCGACGTGCCCGTAGACGAGGATCGTGGGAACATGGCGTAGGGACTGTCCCTCGGACATGTCCGAAGCGGACAGGTCGCCGACGATCAACGGGTTCGTGTCGGTCCGGACGACCTCGGCCTCTCCGCCCGCGTCCCGCACGTACTCCGCGAGCCACTCCGCGGCCCGCTCCACGTCGGCCTTGTGCGCCGGATCGGCGCTGACGCTGGGAATGCGCAGGAGCTCGGAGAGCTCGTCGAACCAGGCCTCGGCCACGGCGGCGGAGTCTACTGACGGACCACCGTCGCAACTCGGCATCCCCAGCGTGCAGCGGAGGGCCGAAGGCCCGGAGTCTGCGCGGGTTAGGCCGTAGGCCCTTAAGCGACGTCGCGGAGCGCTACCGAGTCGGCCAGCGCGCGCAGCTTCTTCAGGCTCTGGTTCTCGATCTGGCGGATCCGCTCTCGCGTGACGTTGAAGGTCTTGCCGACCTCGTCGAGCGTGCGCGGGTGCTCACCGTTCAACCCGTACCGGAGCTCCAGCACCCGCCGCTCGCGGGCGCTCAGCGTGTCGAGCACGCGCTGCAGCGTCACCTTGCGGAGCTCGACCTCGGCGACCTCCTCCGGGAGCGGCTCGCTCTCGTCGGTGAGAAAGTGCCCGAACTCGGATTCCTCCTCGTCGCCGACCGGCTTCTCGAGCGAGACCGGAGCCTGCGAGCTGCGGCGGATCGACTCCACCTCTTCGGGCGCGAGGTCGACGTCGCGGCCGATCTCCGCGCAGGTCGGCTCCCGCCCCAGCTCCGCACGTAGCTTCCGCTCCGAGCGGACGATCTTGTTCAGCTTCTCGACGATGTGCACCGGCATCCGGATCGTGCGGGCCTTGTCGGCGAGCGCGCGTGCGACCGCCTGCCGGATCCACCAGGTCGCGTAGGTCGAGAACTTGAAGCCCTTGCGGTGGTCGAACTTCTCCGCGGCGCGCACCAGGCCGATCGTGCCCTCCTGGATGAGATCGAGGAACGGCAGCCCCTGGTTGCGGTACTTCTTCGCGATCGAGACCACGAGGCGCAGGTTCGCCGCGACCATCTCCTGCTTCGCGCGATGCTCCCCACGCTCGATGCGCTTCGCCAGCTCGACCTCCTGGGCCGCGGTCAACAGGTCGACCTTGCCGATGTCCTTGAGGAACAGCTGCAGCGAGTCGGTCGTGACCTCACGCGTCTCCCGAACCACCTCCCGGTCCTGCTCGTCGGCGTCGACGACGTCGATGTGCAGCTCCTCGAGTGCGTGGTAGAACTCGTCGACCTGGCCGGCGTCGAGCTCGAGCTCGCCCAGCGCAACCGCGATCTCCTCAGTGCTGAGCGAGCCGGCTTCGCGGCCGGCCTCCAGCAACCCCTTGGCCTCGTCCGTCTCGAGCACTTCGGCAATGCTCGTCGGCTTGGCCCGTTCCCCCTGCTCGTTCACTCCCTTGCTCCTCCCCTGCGCTCGTGACGATCCGCACGCGGCGTTGCGGGATGCGGCACTCTTTCATGGCAATCGGACGGACGCCATAGGCCGAACGGCTCATTTTTCGGTCAGCGGGTCCCAATGCCGCCGAGCGCCGCCAGGTAGCCCGCGGACTGGCGGCCGAGCAGCGAGTCCGGGTCCATCTTCTCGGCCCGCGTAAGCTGCGTTCGGGCCGCCCGAACCTGCGCCGACCAGACGAGCAGCACGCCGAGGTGAAAGCGCACCGTTTGCGCGTGCGGAAAGACCCGCGTCAGCGGGCCGAGCCGGCCGAAGGCGCGCGAGGGATTCGCCTTGTCGAACAGGCCGACGGCCGCCGCGACGCGTGCATCGGGGTCGTTCGGCGCGAGCCGGGCGGCCGCCGCGAACTGGCGTTCGGCCGAGATCGGCCGGCCGAGCTGTTGCAGCGCGCTGCCGTACAGGATCCTCGCGCTCGCGCCGCCGCGGGCTGCCTGCCGGCGGAGGGCGGTGAGCTGTTCCGGCGCGGGCAGGTCTCTGATCCGCGGCGGCAGGGGGAACGACGGCACGAAGCGCGGCAGGCCGGGTGCGAACTGCGGGTGCAGGAAATCACCGGCGCGCACCGCGTAGGGCGTGTTCGGCTGGTCTTTCGCCGCCGCGCGCCAGGCCTCGAGCGCATCGGAGTCCTGGCGATCCCAGTAGAGCGCGAGCCCGAGGTGGAGCGCGACGAGTGAGCTCTTCGGGTGCTCCGCCTGAAGCTCCAGCAGGGTGGCGATCGTGGAGTTCGGCCACGCCGCCAGCGCCGCCCCGACGTGCGCCTCCAGCGAGCGGTAACGGCGGAAGGTCGAGGCAGCGGCGTCGACCTTTCCGTCCCGGTAGAGCTGTTGCGCGCGCCTGAGCGCACGGGCCTCGGCGTCGGTGCGGACGCCGAGATCGAGCGCGAGCGGCGGGCGCCCGGCCCGCGGCTTGGGCGAGCCGGGGACATGCCCGCGGGTCGCAAGGACCCCGACGACCACCACTCCTGACGCGGCCACCGCCGCCAGCGCGACGAGAGCGAAAACACGACCCCTGGCGCTCATGCGGCGACGATAGCCGCAGCCCGCGCGATCACTCGCGGTGCCCGCTATACAATCGAAAGCGTGCCGAGCTACCGAGAGCTGTTGCAGGCCGCCAAGGCGTCGATCGAGGAGGTCGACGCAAGGCGTGCCCAGGAGTTGCTGAACGGCGACGACGGGCCGGTGCTCGTCGACGTCCGGGAGCGGGACGAATGGGAGCAGGGGCGCATTCCGGGCGCCGTGCACGTGCCGCGCGGCTACCTCGAGTCGCGCATCGAAGGCGTTGCGCCCAACCGCTCGCGCCCGGTCCTCCTCTACTGCGCGGCCGGCAACCGCTCGGCGTTCGCCGCGAAGACGCTCGCCGAGCTCGGCTACGAGCGCGCGCTGTCGCTCGCCGGGGGCTACACCGACTGGCAGCGCAACGGCCTCCCTACCGAGCTGCCGCGCTCGCTCGGCCCCGAGCGCACGACGCGCTACAGCCGCCACCTTCTGATCCCGGAGGTCGGCGAAGAGGGCCAGCTGCGGCTGCTCGACTCGCGCATCCTGCTGATCGGAGCCGGCGGCCTCGGCTCGCCCGCGGCGCTGTACCTCGCGGCCGCAGGCGTGGGCAAGCTCGGGATCGTCGACGCAGACGTCGTCGACGAGACGAACCTCCAGCGCCAAATCGCGCACTCGACGAACTCGCTCGGCGAGCCGAAGACCGACTCCGCCCGCCGCACGATCGAGGCGCTGAACCCCGACGTCGAGGTCGTTCCGTTCCGGGAGCGGCTGACCTCCGAGAACGTCGAGCGGATCCTCGAGCCCGGCTGGGACGTGATCGTCGACGGCGCGGACAACTTCCCGACGCGCTACCTC
>JBKPHO010000103.1:0-10381 GCA_046729915.1 Actinomycetota bacterium
GGACGGCCGAGCCGAGGCTCTCGATCTGCAGCGGCCGCGAAGCCTGGTGGACGATGCTCTCCCAGACGCCGTGCGGCGCGAGCGCCAGGAACGGCACCACGACGACCGCCACGACCACGGCGGCGACGCCGAGGGAGACGAAGGCCTCGCGCCTGCCGCGCGTCCGCCAGACGTAGACCAGCGCCGGCGGGAGCACGACCGCCGGAAACGCCTTCGCCGCGATCCCGAGGCCGAGCGCCGCGAAGCCGAGGCGCTGCCGCGCGGCGAGGATCCCGGCGATCCCCGCGACCGTCAGCGCCGCGGGCCACAGGTCGTAGCGGTAGAGGATCACCGACCCGAGCACGAGCGGGGCGAGCGCGAAGAACCCGAGCGCGGCAACTGTGCGTTCGACCGAGGCGTTCAGCGACCGCAGCACCACCGCCATCGCCGCCAGGGCACCGGCCCCACAGAGCGCCATCAGCACCTGGAACTCCCGGTTGTAGAGCGAGAACGACGGCTTGCCGACCGCGGGCGCCGCGAAGGCAGGCAGCGCGCCGGGCGGGTACTCGACCCCGAAGTCGCGGTACGGCACCTTCCCGTCCACGATCGCCGAGCCGTAGCGGTGGTACTCGACCGTGTCGAGGATCAGCGCGTGCTGGTACCAGCCCCAGTGGAGGAGCGCGAGCGAGACGGCGAACAGGCCCACAGCCGCAACCGTGAGCCGCCGCGGCTCGAGTGCCTTAGTCGACGCCGACCAGCTCTTTGCGATGACGCTCAATCGGCGCTCTCACGGCCGCCCGCACCGGCTCCGCCGCAGGCGCTAGCACCGCGAAGGCCGCGAACGGGAAGAACCAGGGCAGGTAGAGGTAGAACCAGTGGGTCAGCACGAGCTGCGCCCCGAGCAGGAGCGCCGCGGTGAGGGCCGCGAGCTGCAGCGGCGACTTGCGGCGCGGCACGAAGTAGACCGCGAGGACGCCGACGGCCAGCAGCACCTCCAGCACGCGGCGCAGGACGTGGAGGTCGGGGAGCCCCGCGTGGTACTGGCGCCAGTCCCAGATCGAGAACGGCGACTCGCGGTCGATCTGCCAGCCGAGCGTCCGGTCCCAGAACACACGAGCAGCGTGGAACGGGCTCGGCTCGAGCAGCAGGATCGAGAACGCGGCGAGGGTGGCGGCCGCGAAGGCCGCGGCGAAGACGAGCGTCGGACGCAGCCGCCGCTCGGGGTACGAGGCCCACAGCGGCGCTACGAGGAGCGGGGCGAACTTCGTCCAGCCGCTCAGCGCGACCGCCGCGCCGCGGGCGGCGGGCGAGGTCACTAGCCAGAAGCCCCAGATCAGGAAGAGCGGCGGCAGCGCGTCGTTCGTGTTCGAGCTCGAGACGTACTGGGTGAACGGGTACGCGACCCACGCGAAGGCGAGCGTGACCGCCAGCCGCGTCCCGCCGAAGCGCAGCCCGACGAGCGCGAGCCCGAGCACGCAGAGGAGGTCGAACGCGATCGAGGCGAAGTGCGCGGCGGGGAGGTCGTCCCACTTCCCGCTCCAGCCGAGAGCCAGGTAGCCCGGAAGGTAGGCCTCATACGCGACGGGGCCGTAGGTGTCGCCCTGCGGGTTGGCCGACTCGCAGCGCCCGTTTGTCTGGACGCGCTCGCGGATCTCGCCGTCGGTGTCGGCCGGGCCGCAGGCCTTGCCGAGCTCGACCGGGAAATGGCCGTACGGGGACTGGCCGTGGGCGATCCGGTCCGCGCCGACCACGCCGGAGTAGCCGACGTCGATCACGTTCGAGGCGCGCACGTTCAGGCCCACGCGAAAGCCCGCGGCGAAGACGGTCGCAGCCACGAGCAGCCACACCGGCCAGACCGGCACGGCGGCCGTGCCGAGCCGGCCGAGCCAGGCGCTCCAGACCATGCGCCCGAGCAGATAGAGCAGCGGCGGGTAGGCGAGCGGCACGCTCGTGAAGATGTCGCCACG
Organism: Actinomycetota bacterium; assembly: GCA_046729915.1. Classification (GTDB taxonomy): domain Bacteria; phylum Actinomycetota; class Thermoleophilia; order Gaiellales; family Gaiellaceae; genus AC-32. The sequence goes on from JBKPHO010000103.1 coordinate 1,947, forward strand.
GTTGAAGAACCAGAGCGAGACGGTGAACGAGAGCAGCACCAGCAGGTCGAGGTTGCGCAGGCTCAAGGGGCGGCGCAGGTCGCCGAGGCCGAGCAGGAAGAGGGCGCAGAATCCGAGCCAGACCGGAGCGCTGTTGATCTCGCGCCCGCCGAAGGCGCCGTCGTAGCCGCGGGCCATCTTCCAGGCCACCTGCGGGCCGGCCCACGCCTGGGTAACCGCGCCGCTCGTGTCGTCGACCTTGCCGGTCGCGACCTCCCCGGCCGGCCCGGCCCAGACCCTCAGGGTCCAGGCGTGCTGGCCCTTGTCGTACGTCGCGTCCGTCTGCCAGAGCCGCCGCGGGTAGTGATGAAGCCAGTCGGCAACCTTGTCGTTCCGGAGAAAGATCGTCTTGACCTGCGCGGCCGTGAGGCGCGGGCTCGGCGGGCCGAGCGGCTTCTTGCTCGAGGGCTGGGAGCCGGGCGCCGCGAGCGCAGGCCCCGCCAGGGCGAGGGCGACCGCAGTCCCGGCCAGGACGCGCCTCATCGCCAGGAGCCTAGCGCCGGGCGATGCGAAAGGACCAGAGCTTGTTGCCGATGAAGTTGAGCGGGGTGACGAGCACGACGGCGATCGCCTGCGCGAGCACCTTGTCGACCCCAAGCCCAATCAGGCCGCTCAGCAGCGCGAGGTTCGCGGCGTAGGCGATGAGCGCGACGACCAGAAAGCGCAGGCCCTGCCAGGCAACGTGCCCGCGCTGGTCGTGGAAAGTCCAGAGCCGGTTCCAGACGTAGTTGTTGGTCACCGCGACGAGGAAGGAGCACGTCGCCGCGGCGGCATAGTGGAAGCCCGCGCCGCGCAGGAGCGCCGTATAGACGGCGAGGTTGATCACGTAGCCGCTCGCTCCGACCGTGGCGAACTTCGCCAGCTGCATCCAGTTGTGCGGCTGCGAGAGCGCCCGGCCCGCTCGGGTGCGGGCGAGGACGGCGGCAGGCGAAAAGGCCATCGGCGCGCGAATGTACCCGACAGCCGTTAGCGGAAGCGCCGACGGGAGCTCTTCCTTCGGCGCGGCAGCCATGACGCGCGCCGGCTTTCGCCGCGAGGTGGTAGGACGAGGCCGTCCAGCGGCACGCGGCGCGGCCCCTCGCTCTCCTCCAGCACTAGCTCGACGATCGCCCAGTCGGGCCCGAGCACGACGTCCTGCAGCGACGAGCTTCCCGCCACCGGTGTCCCGCGCAGCTTGCTCAGGGCCCGCGCCTCGAGCCGGTAGATCGAGTCGTCGCCGAGGTCGAGCAGCACGAGCGCGGACGAGACCTCAACTCCGTCCGGGCCGACGCGTGCGGCCGCGAGCGGGAGGAACCGGTGCCTGTCGTCGCGGCAGAGCACGTCGATGCCGACCGCCCGCGGATCGGTCGGGTGGAGCAGGACGTCCACCGCGCGGCCGAGGCGGATCCCCTGCACGCGGACCGGCAGCCGCAGCAGCTCCTCTCCCGTGAGACGCTTCACCCCGTCGCCTCTGTGCCCCGCTAGAGCACTCGAAAACCGGGGGCTTGGGCTTCCCCGCCTGCGCCGGTTTCCTCGGAGACCTCGACCTCGTCGACGCGCGCGCCGCCCGGGCCGCGGCGGCACCACTCGATCATCGACTCGACCCGCTCGGGGTCGCCTTCGAACACCGCGGTGACGCTGCCGTCGGGGTCGTTGCGGACCCAGCCGCCGAGGCCCAGCGACTCCGCGCGCGTCCGCGCCTCGGCCCGGAAGAAGACGCCCTGCACGCGGCCTCGGATCCGGACGCGCATCCGCCTCACGCGCCGAAGCCCTCCTCGCCGACGAGCGGGACGAAGCGGCACGGAACGGAGTGGACGACGGCCGGCCCCTCAGGGCTGCGCACGATCAGCTCGAGCCGCTGGGCGCGCTGGCCGCCGACGGGCACGACGAGCCGGCCGCGAGGGCGAAGCTGCTCGTAGAGGGTCTGCGGGAACCCCGGAGCGGCGGCCGCTACTGCGATCGCGTCGAAGGGCGTGCAGTCGGGAACGCCGAGGGTGCCGTCGCCGACGCGCACGTCGACGCGGTCGTAGCCGGCGGCGGCGAGGTTCTCTCGCGCCTGCTCGGCGAGCTCCGGGATTCGCTCGATCGTGACCACGTCCGCGCCGAGCTCCGCGAGCACGGCGGCCTGGTAGCCGGAGCCGGTGCCTACGTCGAGGACAACTTCGCCCGGCCGCAGTGAGAGAGCCTCCGCGATCCTCGCCACCATGTACGGCTGCGAGATCGTCTGGCCGTAGCCGATGGGCAGCGCCGCGTCCGCGTACGCCCGCGGGCGTTCCTGCTCGGGGACGAAGAGCTCGCGCGGGACCTGCCCCATGGCGCGGAGCACGTTCTCGTCGGCGATGTCGCGGCCGCGCAGCTGCCGCTCCACCATCGCGTGCCTCGCCTCGGCGGGCTCAGGCCGCATCGGCGTAGGCGGGCAGCTTCACCCCGAAATGCTCCAGCGCGAGTGGAGCGAGGTCGACGATCCGCCGCGGCTCGGCCTCGACTCCGACGGTCAGGATCGGCACTTCCGAGTCGCCGGCCTCGAGCGAGCCGTGGCTACCGCCGCCGAGGTGGCTCCGGCCTGCTAGGTCGGTGAGCTCGACGCCCGGTGGCGGGGAGATCAGGAGGTCGCCCGCGTTCGGGTTCGCGAGCGCGGCCCAGCTCCGCTCGAGCGCGTCGGGCTGGTCGAGCAGCGAAGCGTCGCCGCTCGTCCGCCAGGCGCCCTCGGCCGGGGCGAAGCGAAGCTCCTCGCTGCCGCGCCGTGCAACGGCCTCGCCGTTCTCGCGGTAGAGCACGACCTCCGCGGCGGGCGAGCCGTCGAGGCGGCGCGCGAGCCCGGCCGCATCCTCCCGGCACTCCGGGAGGCGGTAGACCATGCCGGCGCGGTTGGAGGCGGTCACGAGCACGCCCTCGAGCCCGGTGAAGGACGCCTCGAGCGAGACGGCGCGCTCGACCGGCGTCTGCCCGTGGTCGGAGCAGACGACGACCGCGTAGCGCTCGAGGAACTCGTCCGGCCCACCCGCGGCCTCGATCAGCGCTCCCACTGCGGCATCGCTCCGGGCGAGCGCCTCCCGCGTCCCGCCCGGCCCGAGCACGTGCGAGGCGAAGTCGTAGTCCGGGAGGTAGTAGACGAGCAGGTCGAAGCCGTCGCGCGTGACGAGCCAGCGGCCGACGAAGGCGGCGTAGGCGTCGATCGAGCCCGTGGAGCGCGCGAAGACGGCCACGGGCGCGCCCGTCACCTCCGACTCGTAGAGGCTGTAGAAGAAGAACTCCTTCGGCCCGTAGGCCGGGCGGGTGAAGCCGGGCACGAGCGGCAGGTGCGGCGTGCGGCCGCGGTAGCAGGTGATGTTGACCGCGGCGGTGGTGAGGCCGTCCCCCTCGAGCGCCTCGTAGACCGTGACGGCGTCGCGTCCGAGGTGCTGCTCGTTCATGTTGAAGATCGCGTCCAGGATCGAGCGCCGCGTGCCGGCCGCGCGGATTGCCGCGAACGAGGAGCCGTACTCGACGAGCCGCCGCTCCTGGCGATGCCACCAGACGAGGTGCGGGATCCGGTGCACGTCGGGGTGCGCGCCGGTGGCGATCGAGGAGAGGCAGACCGGCGTGAGCGACGGGAACGTCGAGACGCCGCGGCGGTAGCGGCCGTGCCCCGCGAGGAACGAGAACGCGGGGGCGGAGCCGGTCGCGACGGCGTCCTCGAACACCGCGGGCGTGAGGCCGTCGATGACGACGAGGATCAGCTTCTTGTGCGCGGCCACGTCAGTCGCGGGCCAGGCTGCGCAGGCCGGCGTAGCGCTCCGGCTGCTTGCGGCGGGCGCGGGTGGAGAGCGCCGGAAGGGCCACGGCCTCGAGGTAGCCGACGAAGGGGACGAGCGCGAGCGCGCCGAGGACGAGCGAGCCCAGAGCGATGAGCGCTGCGGTGCCGCCCCTCGTCCCGCCGCGCCTCAGGGTCCCGAGAACGAGCGTCGCGGCGACCAGCGAGCCGAGCAGCCCGCCGACGCCGCCCCCGATCGCTTCGTGCCAGCCGCCGATCGCGTAGCCGACCCCCGCGCCGGCCGCGGCTGCGGCGACGGCGACTACCAAGGCGAGGGTCCGGCGCGGCGCAAGGAGCGCCGAGAGCACTCCGCCGATCGCGATTCCGAGGCCGAGCGCGAGGCCGATCCGGTACCACTCCCACATCCGCCCGGAGTGTAGAGCGCGCACCGCGCCTCAGGTTTGCACCGCCCGTTTGCAGGGAAAACGATGCCTCCATGGCCGACGACCCCCGCCCGTTGCTCGTCTTCTTCGGCGCCAGCCATTCCGGCCCGGCGCGGCGGATGGAGAGTCTGATGGCGCATCTCGCGCGGAAGGAACGGGCCCGGCTCCGCGTGACGTCGATCGACGTGAACGAGCAGCCGGAGCTGGCCAAGCGGTTTCGGGTCCGGACGGTACCGACCCTCGCGCTGGTCAAGGGAAAGCGGGTCGTCGAGCGCATCGAGGGGCGTGCGAGCGCGCCGAGCATCGAACGGATGCTCGAGCCTCACCTGGCCGCGTAGGTTCGCGCAAACCGACTGCGGGTTCCTTCCGTATCGATGGGTGCTCTGGGGGCTGCGGCCCACCACGGCTAAGGAGCCCGGCGGACCCTCGCCGCCGGGCTCCTGCGTGTTACGCGTCTTCGAGCCGGCGGATGACGTCGAGGCCGAACTCGGCGGCGCGAGCGCCGTCGATCACGCGGTGATCGAAGGTGATCGCGATCGTTCCGACGCGGCGAGCCTTGATCTCGCCGTCGCGGACCACGGGGCGCTCGGCGATGCGCCCGACGCTGAGGATCGCAACCTCGGGGTGGTTCACGATCGGCGTGGTGAGCAGGCCGCCGAGCTTGCCCGCGCTCGTGACCGTGAAGGTCGAGCCGCGCAGCTCCTCCGGCTTGAGCTTTCCGCCACGGGCTGCTTCGGCAAGGCGGTCGACCTCTTCGGCGAGCTCGTCGACGGTGGCCGTGTCGCAGCCGCGGACAACCGGGACCACGAGCCCCTGGTCGGTCTGCACCGCGACCCCGAGGTCGTAGCGGTCGAGGTAGACGATCTCGTCGCCCTCGAGGCGCGCGTTCAGCTCGCGGTGCTCGCGCAGGCTCTCCGCGACTGCCTTCAGCACCGTCGGGACGAGCCGCTTGAGCTCGACCGCGCCGACGTCGCACTCCTCCACCCACGTCACGGAAGGCACCTCGCGGTGCGCGCGGGTCATGTGCTCGGCGACGAGGCGCCGGACGCCTCGGAGCGGCTCGCGCCGTCCTTCTTGGACATGTCCTAGGGACAGTCCCTCGGCGGGGGCGGCGCGCCGCACGTCCTCTTCGGTAACCCGCCCCTGAGGCCCCGTCGCCTCGACGGAGGAAAGGTCGACGCCTAGCTCCGCGGCCATCCGCCGCACGAGCGGCGTAGCCCGGACACGTCCTTCTTGGGCAGGTCCTAGGGACTGTCCCTGGGACACGTCCGGAACGGACGTGTCCGGTTCGGCCCGCGGCGGCGCCTCGGCCGGAGCGCCACCGGCGCCGTCCTCGCCGATTACCACCAGCACGGTGCCGACCGGGACGACCTCGCCCTCGCCGACCAGGATCCGGGCCACCATGCCGGCCGCCGGCGAGGGGATCTCGACCGTCGTCTTGTCCGTCTGGATCTCCACCAGCGGGTCGTCCTCGGCGACCTCCTGACCCTCCTCGACCAGCCAGCGCGCGATCTCGCCTTCCGTCAGGCCCTCGCCCAGGTCAGGGAGCTTGAACTCGTACGCCACGCGCGGGTTCTACCGGATCGCACCGTCCGGGAGCAGCGCATGCACACCGACCACGCCGTTCACGACCTGGGTCACCCTGAGATCGACGACCACGCTCGCGAGCGCCAGCGCGTCCCGGCGTTCGAGCCCAAGCTCGCGTTCCATCAGCAACAGCAGCGCGTCGATCGCATTGCCGCTCGCCTCGTCGAGCGAGGTACCGAGCCCGAGCGCGATCCAGCTGTCCCGCGTCCGCGCCACCGGCGTCCCGAGCTCGAAGTCCTCCCGCAGGGCCAGGCCCAGCTCGACCCGCTCGAGCGGGCATTCGATCGCGGTCGAGGAGACCTCGCCGTCGCCCTGCCGCGCGTGCCCGTCGCCGGCCGAGAAGAGCGCGCCGTCGACCGGGATCGGCAAGTACAACGTGGTCCCGGTGACGAGCTCCTTGCAGTCGAGGTTGCCGCCCCAGACGCGAGGCGGCCCGGTCGGGTGGACCCCGGGCTCCCGTGGCGGCATCCCCAGCACGCCGAGGAAGGGGGCCAGGGCCACCTCGCGCCCGTCGCGGTCGCGCGCTGTGCCCGCGTCGGCGTCGAGCTCCCAGGCGAGGACGCGGCTCTCTCCCACGGAGACGCCGAGGCGGTCGTTCAGCGGCGTCGACCATCCCCCCGCGACCGTCATCCCGTACGGCCCGACCCGCACGGTCTCGATCCGCACCTCCAAGGTCATCCCGGCCCGCGCGTTCCGCACCGCCGCCGGGCCGATCAGCGGATGGCCGGCGTCGAGCTCGGGGTCGAGCGGCTCGAAGCGACGCCGTTCCGAGCCGTCCGGGTGGGGCGGCTCGACCCCCCAACCGGCGTCGAGCGTCGCGAATCTGATCACGTCGCCCGAAAAGACCTCGACCACCGGCTCGAGCTCGCGCGAGAAGTGCCCGTGCAGCGTGCGGCGCTCGAGCGGAATCTCGTGCAGCGTCGTCTTCACGCGGGGAGGACCCGCACCCCGGCGGCATCGAACGCCTCGAGCTCGGCCGACGCGGCAGGCGTGCCGGCATAGGTGTCGCGGAAGAGGCTGAAGACGACCACGTCGCGCGGCTCTCCGTCCGGTGGAGCGTAGAGCCGGCGACGCAGACGCGCCTCCTCGGCGTAGCCGAGCTTCCGCGGGATTCGCATGCTCCGCTCGTTTGCAGGCTCGCAGTGAATCTCGATCCGGTCGACCTCGCAGACCTCGAAGCCGACCCGCGTCAGCGCCGCGGTCACCCCGGTCGCGAGCCCCTGGCCCGCCCGCGACGAACGGATCCAGTAGCCGATCTCGAACGCGCCCTCACCCGCGCGCGTGTGCAACCCGCTTCCGCCGACGACCTCCGACTCGTCGCTCGAGAACAGCCCGTAGACGAAAGTCTCCCCAAGGTCGAACTGGCCTCGGAAGCGACGGAGCAGCTGAACCTTCTCCTCGAGCGTCTGCGGTTCGTTGCGCGCCCAGGGCATCCACTGCCGCAGGTCGTCGAGGCTCGAGTCGACAGCCTCTTTGAGCAGCGGCGCATCGCGCGGCTCCCAGCACCGCGCCACCACGCGCTCGGTGACGATCCGGTAAGGCGGGTCGGTCAGAATGCGAGCAGCTTCCGGGCGGCGTCCGCGACCCGCTCGGGCGACGGCATGTACGCGTCCTCGATCTGCCAGTACGGGTACGGCACGTCGTAGCCGGTCACGCGCACGACCGGGGCACGCAGGTCGAGCATCGCCTTCTCCGCGAGGATCGCCGCCAGCTCCGCGGCGTAGCCCGCCGTGCGCGGCGCCTCCTGCACGATCACGACGCGCCCGGTCTTCCCAGCGGCCGCGAGCAGCGCCTGCTCGTCCAGAGGCTTCAGCGTCCGGATGTCGAGCACCTCGACGGACGCCTCGCCGGCAAGGGCATCCGCCGCCGCTTCCGCCACCGGAACCATCGCGCCGTAGGCGATGAAGGTCAGGTCGTCCCCCTCCCGTACCACCCGCGCCTTCCCCAACGGAATGACGTGCTCGCCCTCCGGCACGTCGCCGCGCATCGTCCGGTAGTGCAGCTTCGGCTCGAGCACGACGACCGGGTCGGGGTCGCGGATCGCCGCGGCGAGCAGCCCCTTCGCGTCGCTCGGCGTCGCCGGGATCGCCACCTTCACCCCCGGCGTGTGCACGTAGTACGCCTCGGGAGAGTCGTCGTGCAGCTCCGGTGCGCGCACTCCGCCGCCGTACGGCATCCGCACGACCAGCGGGAACGACATCGCGCCCCCCGTCCGCCAGCGGTAGCGCCCGACGTGCGTGATCAGCTGGTCCAGGCAGGGATACGAGAAGGCGTCGTACTGCATCTCGCAGACCGGCCGCCAGCCCGCCATGCAGAGCCCGACGGCCGAGCCGAGGATCCCCGCCTCCGCCAGCGGCGTGTCGACGCAGCGCTCAGGCCCGAAGCGGTCGCGCAGCCCTGCTGTGGCGCGGAAGACGCCGCCCGCTCGGCCCACGTCCTCGCCCATCACCATCACATCGGGGTCCCGCTCGAGCTCGACGTGGAAGGCGTCGTTGACCGCTTCCACCAAGGTCAGCTCAGCCACCGAGCACCCTCCGCAGCTCGGCGAGATCCGCGTCGAACGAGGCAGGCGGCTCCGCGTACGCGTGCGAGAAGAGCAGCGAGGGGTCGGCCGGCGGCTCCGCCTCGGCGGCGGCGATCCCCGCGCGCATCAG
>JBKPHO010000104.1:0-9301 GCA_046729915.1 Actinomycetota bacterium
GTGCACGACCTGGCCACCGTCGAGCCGTTGCTGCGCGCGGGGGCCACCGCGGAGATCGACACCTGCGCGCCGCTCGACGAGGTGGTCGACACCCTCGAGCGCATCGCCGGCAGCGTTTAGTCCTCCCAGGTCCAGGCCGGACCGGCTCATCGCCGCCGCCCGGGCCGGTGTTCCGCGCTCCGACCGCGATCACCTCGGCTCCGTCGGGCCCGCCTTTGATCCCGCGCATGATGTGCGGCGGTACGCGGACGGCGCTCCACGGCCGCAGCTCGAGCAGGTCGTCGCCGACCTTCATCTGGGCGGAGCCGCTGACGAGCACGTAGATCTCCTCCTGCCGCTTGTGCCGGTGCCCGTGGCTCTTGGCGCCCGGCGCGAAGCGGAGGTAGCTCACCCCGCAATGCTCGCACCCGAGCGGGACGCGACCGAAGCGAAGGTTGAAGTGCTTCGGGTCGAGCCCGAGGTTCGGCGCCTGGTCGTCTACGTCGGTCAGGTTGACGTGGCCGTACTCCGCCATCGCGATCTCCTTGTCGGGGGCGCGGAACGTACCGGGTGCGCCGAGCGGCTTTCAACGGGCCGCCGCTCGCTTGATGCGCGGCTGCGGAGGGGGGATGATCGATTCCTGAGCCGTCCTTCGGACCGGTGGTTGCTGGGCACGCGGTTGCGCTCCTCGGCGGGCAGACTCTCCAGGCGCGCAATCGAGGTCGTGCCGATCGACCTGCCGCTCGCCCCGCCCGCACCAGCGATCCAGGGGGTGCCGACGTCGAACGCGGCGTTTCTCGGGCCGACCGCGAGCGGCCCTCAGGATTCTCCGGTGCTGGTCACGAGCATGGTGGAGTACGAGCGGACGTTCGGCGCTCCCGGCGCCGACGACACGGGTGCCTCCGTTCGGCTCTTCTTCCTGAACGGCGGCCGGCGCGCGTACGTGGTGCGGACGAACGATCTCGCGGGGAGCGGGCTCCCCTCGCTCGCCTCAGTGGATTTCGTCAACCTCGTCTCCGTTCCGGAAACGGCAGAAATGACGGCAGCCGACGCTGCGGAGACGGTCGCCTCGGTGGCCGCCTTCTGCGAGGAACGGCGAGCCTTCTACGTGGTCGATCCGCCTGGCTCGCTCACCCCCGCCGACGTCACCGCCTGGAAGGACGATCTGGAACCGACGGCGAACGCCGCCCTCTACTTCCCGGCAATTCAGATCGGCGATCCGGTCAATCCCGGCCAGCTTCGGACCGTCCCTCCTTCCGGGGCCGTTTCCGGTCTCATCGCCCAAACGGACACCCAGCGGGGCGTCTGGGCCTCGCCGGCGGGCCTCACGGCGGGCGCTCTCCCGGGCGTGCGCGGCCTGGCTGCGACGCTCACGGAGGGCGAAAGCGACGGTCTCACTGCGGCGGGCGTCTGCCCGCTGCGGAGCTTCCCCGGCCGGGGAATTCGCGTCTGGGGTGCCCGGACGCTCGCCTCGGTCGACGCACCGGAATGGAAGTACATCTCCGTACGGCGGCTCTTTCTCTTCCTCGAGGAGAGCCTCGAACGCAGCACCCAGTGGGCGGTCTTCGAGCCGAATGACGAGCGCCTCTGGCAGTCCATACGCACCAGCATCGAGAGTTTTCTCTTCGGTCTCTTCCAGAGCGGCGCACTGGTCGGTCGGACGCCGCAGGATGCTTACTTCGTGCGGTGCGACCGAATGACCATGACGCAGGACGACATCGACAACGGCCGCCTCGTCTGCCTCGTCGGGATCGCGCCGGTCCGTCCCGCCGAGTTCGTCGAGTTCAAGACGACCTGGAGCCTCGTCCCACCGTAGGCTTCTGAAGCTGACGGCCACCTCGTCGTCCTGCCGGTCCGTCGGACTGGCGTCCCCGTCGGTCCTAGCGGTCTACCCGCGGTGCGGCTCCGCGCTCGGGGCGGGCGAGCAGGATCGCGCCGAGCGTGACCGCTGCGAAGGCGACGATGCGCAGGGCGCCAAGGGCGCCTGACGGCACGGGCTCGCCGAGCACGACGGTGCCCGCGGCAATCGGCAGCGCGTTCGTGAGCAGGGTCGCAAGGCCCGCGACCGAGAGCGCGCCGCGCTTCTGATAGCCGAGCTGGAGAAACGCAGTGCCGAGCGAGTAGCCGGCGATCACACCGAGCGCGAACGCCGCCCGAACGCCTCCCTGCGTCGCGACCTTGACCGAGATGTCGCCGATCGAGAAGAACAGTCCTCCGGCGATGCCCTCGGCGACGCCGAGCACGTCGAACCTCCGTCCGAGCGCAAGCGCGATGACCGCGGCCCCAGTCGTCAGCCCAAGCCAAAGAAGGATCTCGTCGGTCGAGCCCCCGGTGCCCTCGCCGCTCCCGCCGGCCAGCGACACCGCCAGCAGGAGCAGTCCGAACATCGACACGAGCACACCGGCGAGCTCGACCCGCCCGAGGCGGCGCCGGCTCACCCGAGCGGAAACAAACGCCAGAATGCCGATCCCGCCCGCGGCGATGCTCTGTACGAGGGTGAGCGGCGCAAGCGCAAGGGCAACGACGTAGAGCGCGAAGCCGCCGGTCTCGAGCGCGAACCCGACCAACCAGCTCCGATCTGTGAGGAGCGCCTTCGCCGAGTGCAGCGGTCGCCGAAGCGAGAGCGCGGGCAGTGCAGCGGCAGCGTCGTGCTCGCGCAGGTACGCGACGTTCGTCAGCGCGGTGGACGCGAGCGCCAGGACGAGCGCGACAGCGGTCTGGGCATTCACAGGCAGGGACTATCACGTCACCCCGACCCGGACGGGCCTTCACCAGCCCATCGGTTGGCGGTGGATCTAGCGTGCGAGGGACAGGTGAGTCTGGTCCGCGAGCCGACTCGTTACGCCACGCGATCGCCCAGCTCGTCAAGCACGGCGCGGGCCTCCACGAGATCGAGCGCGTCGAAGCCTTCGGTGAAGGTCGAGTAGATCTCCCGCAACTCCTCGGCCCGGTCACGCCGCTCGTACGCCGTGCCCGAGATGCGAGTCAGCCTCGCTGACGCGCGAAGCTGCGGCATGCGAAGCCCGAATGCCGCCGCGACCTCGTGCCCACTGCGGAACCAACGCGCAGCCCCGTCGACGTCGTGCAAACCGAGGAGCAGGTCGCCCTTGAGGAGTGCGAACTCGGGATACGTGATGTTGTTCTCGCCGTTCAGCTCCAAGGCCTCGTCGATCAGGTCGAGCCCGTCGGCCGGCCGGCCGGCGAGCCCGAGCGCGCCCGCTCTGAGGGACTCGAGGAGCGGCCAGAAGACGGGCGGAGTCGTCAGCCCCTCGTACAGCGCGACGCCGCGGCTCATCCGATCGAGGCCTTCCGCAGAGCGGCCCAGGCCGACCATCGCTGCCCCTTGGAGTGCGAGGCCAAGTGCTCTCCAGGTCTCGTAGTCGTGTTCCTCCGCCACGTCGAGCACGCGCCCGGATCGCTCGTCGGCGAGCTCGAAGTCCCGCCGCCACAGATCGAGCAAGCCGGCGTGAAACGACGTGTAGGCCAGCGTGAAGGGGTGATCGAGCCGCTCCGCCAGCTCCAGGCCGCTCCGGACTCGCTCGAGCGCACGCTCCGGGAAGCCGAGCAGCCACAGCAGCAGTGCAGACGACGTGTTGGCCACCACGCCGGGGCTCGCCCCGAGGCGAAAGCGGCCGGGCCCATGCCGCTGGGGGTCGAAGAGGGCAATCGCGCGGTCGAGGCGGTCGAGGCCGGCCGGAACGTCGCCGAGAAAAGCCAGGCTCGAGCCGAGCACGAGCTGTCCCTCCACCTGCAGCCCGAGGTCCTCCTCCTGCTCGGCCAGTTCCAGCAGCTCGCGGCCGATGACTGCAGATTGGTCGAACTCGCCGCGGAAGAGGTGAAGGGTGGCGAGGCTACGAAGGACGGGAAAGCGCCTCGGCACCTCTCCCACCTCCTCCGCAAGGGAGAGCGCTCGGCTGTACGCCTCCTCGACCTCGTCCGTGTAGCCCCGGATCGCCATCAGGCCCCTCGCGAGGCTCGTGCGCAGCGTGATCTCCTCACGCGCGCGATCGGGCGTGGGCGGTGCGTAGGACAAGAGGCCGAGCAGGTCGTCCGTGAGCTCGACGGCCGCCTGATAGCGGCCGCGGGTCTCGTCGAGGATCCAGAGCGGATCGAGGAGCTTGTTCAGCTGCTCGAGGTCACCGGCGTCGACCCAGTACCTCCAGGCCGCGAGGAGATTGCCGAGCTCCGACGACAGCTCGTCCAGGGCCCGCTCCCGTTCCGGCCCGGAGAGACGCTCTCGCCGGCTCGCCGCGAAGTCGGCGAAGAGCTCGGCGTGCGCCAGTCTCGCCGTCACGTTGCGCTGCGAGTCCCGATAGAGGCGCTCCGCCGCGTACTCGCGGATCGTGTCGAGCATGGCCAGGCGCGGTCGATCGCCGTTCAGGCTGAGCACGAGGCTCTTGTCGACGAGAGAGGTGAGCCCCTCGACGACATCGAGACCCCTGAGCCAGTCGACCCGGGCAACGATCTCCTCGACGGTCTCGACCCGCGCGGGGAAGAACAACGACAGCAGGTCGAAGAGCGCTTGCTCCTCGGGGTCGAGCAGCTCGTAGCTCCACTCGATCGTCCCGCGAAGCGTCTGCTGACGTCCCGGGAGGTCGCGCGCACCGCCGCTGAGAACCTCGAGGCGGCTCTGCAGCCGCCGGCTCAGCTCGCCTGGTGAGAACAGCCTCAGCCGCGCGGCCGCCAGCTCGATCGCAAGAGGCAGGCCGTCGAGCCGCTCGCAGGTCTCCACGACCGCAGCTGCATTGTCGTCCGTCAAGGCGAAGCTCGGCTGCACTTCCCGGGCGCGCTCGACGAACAGGCGCACGCCCTCGTAATCGGCGAGGGTTTCGACCGGCGCCTCGCGGCGGCTCGCGTCGGGGAGCAACATCGACGGGACCGAGAAGAGGTGCTCGCCGCGCACTCTCAGCGCCTCCCGGCTGGTCACCAGGGCCACGAGCCGAGGGCATTGCTCGAGGACATCGGTGAGCGCCGCTGCCGCGTCCACAACCTGCTCGAAGTTGTCGAGAACCAACAGCATCTGTCGGTCCCGAAGCTCCCGCTTCAAGACCTCGACTTGCGGCTCGTCGGCGCGCCCTGACAGGTCGACGGCACGCACGACGGCGTCGAACGCGTCAGTCGGCTTCCGCACGGGTGAAAGGTCGACGAAGAAGACACCGTCCTCGAAGCGGTCGATCTGGTCGGCCGCGGCCTGGAGGGCAAGGCGGGTCTTCCCGATCCCACCGGGACCGGTGAGCGTCAGCAGTCGCACGCCGCCCGAGTCGAGCAGGTCGCGCAAGGCGGCGAGCTGGGCCTCCCGACCGAGAAACTCGGATGTCTGCGTGGGCAGGTTGTTGGGCCGCCTGCTGAGCGTCGAGAGCGGGGGAAAGTCGGCAGGCAGCGCCGGGTGGACGAGCTGGAAGATGTGCTCCGGCCGCGAGAGGTCCTTCAGTCGATGCTTGCCGAGGTCGCGAACCCCGGCCCCGGCGGGCAGGCCGTCGGTAGCCGACTCGGCGGCAACTCCGGAGAGCAGCACCTGTCCTCCGTGGCCGGCTGCCATGATCCGTGCGGCGCGGTTCACCGCCGGGCCGAAGAAGTCGCCGCCCCTTCGCTGGGCTTCTCCGACGTGGATCCCCATCCGGACGCGCAGCGGGCCCGTCTCACCCCAGGCCTCGTCGTTCAGCGCCCGCTGTCCATCGAGACAGGCGCCGGCGCCGGCGGACGCCGAAGGGAAGACCGCCATCAACCCGTCACCGGTGGTGTTGACCACGCGCCCGCCGGCGTTCTCGACTGCCGCCTGCAGGATCGCATCGTGGCGGGCCATGGCGGCCTGCATGGCCTCCGGAAACCGCTCCCACATCCGCGTGCTCGCCTCGAGGTCGGTGAACACGAAGGTGAGCGCCCCGGGCGAGGCGTCGCCGGCCATTACCCGAACGAGTATACGGCCGGCTTCGCCCCGCCCAGCGTGATCGCTAACCGCCTCCCGAGTGCTCAAGCGCCGGCTGCCGCGGCCGCACGAACAGCGCGCGGGCGACCGGCTGCGGCAGCCACCAGTTCCACTTGCCCGCGACGGACATGATGGACGGCACGAGCAAGGCGCGGATCACGGTGGCGTCGAAGATGATCCCCGCCGCCAGGCCGATTCCGAACTGCTTGATGTCGGTGCCCGGGCTGGTGGAGAGCACGAAGAACGCGAACATCAGCACGAGCGCCGCGCTCGTCACGAGCTTGCCCGTGCGGGCCAGGCCGAGCGCGACCGACTCTTTGGTCTGACCGGTCTCGTCATAGGCCTCCCGCATGCGCGAGACCATGAAGACCTCGTAGTCCATCGAGAGTCCGTAGAGGAACGCGAAGATCATCAGCGGAATCCACGAGATGATCGCGTCGGTCGGGTGCACGTTCCAGATCGCCTCCGCGCCGTGTCCCTCCTGGAAGATGAAGACGATGATCCCGAAGGCCGCGGCCAGCGAGATCAGGTTGAGGATCACGGCCTTGACCGCGAGGAAGATCGACCGGAACGCCCGCATCAGGAGCACGAACGTCAGCAGGATCACGAAGGCCAGCACGTAGGGGAACTTGCCGTAGACCGCGTGCACGAAGTCGCGGTCCTCAGGGGCGACGCCGCCCAGCGTCAGCTTGACGCCACCGCCGATCTGGCTCTCGAGGGAGGGCAGGACGTCATCCTGCAGGTTCGAGATGGTCGAGCGAACCGGCTTCGCAGCGCCGTCCTGTGAGGGGATCGCCTCGATGAGCGCTGCTCCGCCCTTCCGCCAGGCTTGCGGGGCGGAGGCGCCGGCGATACCGGGCGTCGAGTCGAGTCGCTTGACGACGGTCTGCAGTGCCTGCGAGCCGGGGTTGCGCTCGACCAGCACGACGAAGGGCTTGACCACGCCCGGCGAGACGCCGGACCGCGTGAGCTCGTTCAAGCCGACCACCGCGTCGGCGGTCTTGGCGCCGGCGAGGTCCTTGGCCTGGGCCTCGGCCGGGTTCAGCTGCGAGGCAGGCACGAGCAGCAGTGCCACGATCACGAGACCGGCCGCGCCGACCGCGATCGGCCTGCGCATGACCAGGTGAGCCCAGCGCCACCAGAACCCGGCCTCGCGGTCCGAGCCTTCGACGATGCGCCTGGGCATCACACGGAGCGAGTTGATGCGTGTGCCGAGCAGGGACAGCAGCGCCGGCAGCATCGTGATCGCCACGATCACCGAGACCGTCGGGATCAGCAAGCCGCCGATGCCGATCGAGCGGATGACCGGAATCGGGATGATCACCATCGAGAGCAGTCCGATGGCAACCGTCGACCCGGAGACAATCACGGAGCGGCCGGCGTGCGTCATCGTCTCGACCACCGCCGTCTCGACGTCACGGCCGTGCCGTAACTCCTCGCGGAAGCGGAAGATCATCAGGAGCGCGTAATCGATCGCCACCCCGAGCCCCACGAGGGCGACGAGGAACTGGACGATGATGGACACGTCGGTAACGTAGGTCAGCACCCAGACCAGGGTGAACGTGTTCAGGATCGAGGCGATCGCGATCAGGATCGGCGTCAACATCGCCGGGATCGTCCCGAAGACGAAGAGCAGGATCACGAGCGCGCCGGCGCCGCCAATCAACGCCTCGGTGAGTACGCTGGGGCCGCCCGACTCGCTGCCCTGCGAGTCGTACAGGGCGTCGCGCCCGGTCACGTGCGTCTCCACGCCCGGCGGGGCGGCCGTCTTGAGTGCGGCGCGGAGCTCCTTGAAGTGGGCATCCGAGCTGAAGCTCGGCCGTCCCGGCGGATAGAAGGTCGCGAACGCGGTGTGCCGGTCGCTCGAGACGTAGGCGAGGCTGCCCGTGGTGAAGTAGGACGAGGTGCGGAACTTCGGGAACTCCTGCGAGACACGCGCGAGCGTCTCGCGGGCGGCTGCGCTCTTGGTCACGTCGCCTTTCACGCGCAGCACGGCGATGTTCGGGGCCTGCGCTCCCGTGCCGAAGATGCGGAGCGTGCGCTGGTTCGCCTCGTAGGCCGAGTAGCCCGGAATCGAGAACTGCTCGAGCCAGCGCTTGGAGACCTGCTGTGCGGCGAACGCACCGAAGATCGTGAGGGCGATCCAGCCGACCGCCACGAGGCGGCGGTGCCGCATGATCGCGCGCGCAAGCCGGGCCAGGGCGCCCTCTCTCGTCGGCTCTGCTTGATGCACTTCTGGGTAGACGTTCATCTCAACTCCCCGGTCTGAAGTTCACCTCTTGAGACGTCGGAGGTAGTCACGAAAGGACACTCGTTTGCCAACGGCGCACCACCCCGATCGATTCCGCGGTGCCCGGTCACGGCTCCCTGAGCGCGTACGGGTGGTAGAAGGCCGCCAGCGCGGACTGCTTGGGCGGCTCGAGAACGAACTCTTCGCCCGTTCGCTCGTCGCTCACGTGGACGCGAACCTCGTCTCCGTCCGGGAGCCAGTAGAGATCCACGGAGAAACCGTCCGAGCTGCGGCTTGCAAGCTCGCGCCACGAGCCCCCGGCCGACGCGGGCTCCGGGATCAGCTGGTTGTCGATCGAGGTCGTCATCGCGTGGATCGTGCCCGCCCCGGGGCGCCGTCCGCATTGTGGGAGAGCCCTACCCTTTCCCCTAGGGTTTTGCCAACCGATCCCCTACCGCCATCTCGTCAGATCGGCGGAGCCTCGCCCGTCGAGGGCGGAGCGTGGGTATCAGTGTGGCGACGGTCCGGTGTGGATCCGGTGTCGCGCTAGGCGGGCTCGATCACGACGAATTGGAAAGCTGGACCGCTCCGCTCACAGAACTTGAGCGGCCTGCTCAGGACACGTCTTCTGGCTGCTTCCTCTTCCGACGTCCGAAAATCTGGCGACCCCAGGAACCCCCCGCATCCGACTCGACCGTTCCCCGCGCGATGTGCCAGATCCCTCTGGCGACAGCGAAGCCGAGAATTCCCAGCACTCCCAGGAAGACCGCGACAATGACCCATCCGATGTCAAGGGCAAGAAGAACCACCTCACCAGAGAATAGAAACGCCTCGGGCTCCTACACCTTGGATCCCTCTCCGTTTATCCTCCTCAACCTCGCGTTCTCGACCCCCGGCCGTGCTTTTCCGAGCGCTGCCGCGCCCGAGCTCGCCGTTTGCAACAAGCAAGGAGCATGGGGACCGCGGCCGATCGCTTACGGCCGCGCGGCCGCGCCGAACCGAGACCTGCTGCCACGATGCTCACGCAGGCATTCCCGGATCGCCGCGAAGAAGCTTTCTGCGGAGTCCTCCCACGTCGGCCGTGCTAGGGCACGGCGCTTCGCCGCCGCTCCGAGCCTCGCCCGGACATCTCGGTCGAGTGCGAGCCGCAGCAGGGCCTGCGACAG
>JBKPHO010000105.1:0-3741 GCA_046729915.1 Actinomycetota bacterium
GGCTGGGGCACCTGGAAGATCGGCAAGCGCGTCGCCAAGCGCAAGGCGAAGGGCGCCGCGCCGTCGGTCGAAGGCGGCCGCCCGAACGTGACGGCCGTGGCGGCGGCCGCAGTGGCCTCGGCCGCAGGCGTCTTGACCTTCTGGCGTAAGCGCCGCGGCGGCGGCGGCGAGAGCTCCTAGAGCCCGCCGTCACGCGTGATCTCAGGCGGTCGGTAGACCGCACCGGTTGCGTTTGCCCGGCTTCGCGAGTAGCTTCGCGGCGCCGGCAACCGAGGAGGTTCCATGCGCGTCGAGTCGTCCGTCACATCTCTGACGTGGATCCCTTCCGAGGCGATCGAGGGCATGCCGAAGCTGCCGTTCGAGTGGGGTGTCGCACGCTACGACGACCCGCCGCCTGACCGGTTGATCGATCTCGACGCGCTGCACGAGAACGACTTCTTCCGCCAGGCCAACGAGCTGCGCGCCTGGATCGAGGTCGACGACGGCGAGGTCGTCGGCCAGGGCTACTCGGGCGGCGGCCGGAGCAGCGACATGCAGCTGAAGCTCGGCCGTCGCGAGATCGGCTTTCCGGCGGCGAAGTACCCGCTCATCCAGGCTGAACCTGATGTCGGCGACGGCTCGGTCACGTTCGTCCAGTCGGCCGGCGGCCACCTGGGGCTTCCGTCGCCTAGGCGAGTCGTCGGCAAGCCGTTCATGCGGGTCAAGCCGGCCTCGGCCTGGACGACACTCGAGCTGACGATCAACGCCGACGGCTCCTCCAGCCACGGGCTCGTCGGCGCAAGCCCGTTCCCGCGGCACTGGATCTACGACGCCGACGGCGTCCTCGTCGAGAAGTCGGGGACGATCGACTTCGGGCGCTGGTACCGCGAGGCGCACGGCAAGAACACACCCTGGGGCGAGGAGGACTCGCCGGCGCTTGCCATGGCGGTCGAGTCGGAGCTCGAGCGCGAGCTCTCGGCCTCGATCATGCGCGGCGGCGCGAAGCTCGAGCGCCGCGCGCTGGAGCAGGGCGAGGCGCTGATGCAGCAGGGCGAGGAGGGCCGCGAGCTGTTCCTGCTGCTCGACGGGATCGTCGACGTCGAGGTCGACGGGGAGGAGGTCGCCGAGATCGGCCCCGGCGCCCTGCTCGGCGAGCGGGCGCTGCTGGAAGGCGGCACGCGCACGGCGACGGTCTGGGCGACGACTCCCGTGCGCGTGGTGGTGATCCCGCCGGACGCGATCGAGCAATCGGCGCTGGAAGAGCTCGCCGCCGGCCGCCGCCGCGAGGAGATTGGGTAACCCAGCCGCAGCGGGAACTGCCCACGCTGCGCTGTCCCGCCGTAGAATCCCGCGGCCAGCAAATAGAGGAGGGGAGATTCATGAGAAGGTCTGTTGTGCTGGTCCTGGCCGGTCTCCTGATCGCGGGTCTCGCCACGGTGATCCAAACGTCGGCTGCGGCGCCGCCCGAACCCGACGACAGGGTCACCCCGGCGACGGCGTACGTGCGGCACGACGGGGGCACCGACCGGGCCATCCAACATTGCTCGGACACATCGACGAGCACCGCACCCGACGTGCCGGGTGACGGCGACAGCGACTCGAACGACGGCGGCGCGTTCCGCCAGGGCAACGAACCAACCGTCGCGATCGACCCGACGAACCCCGACCTGGTCTTCGCCAGCTGGAACGACTACTGCGACTCCGACCTCGGCGGCGGGTGGATGGGCCTGGCGTACTCGCGGGACCGCGGCGAGACGTGGACGCCGTCCAAGATCCCCGGGTACCCGAGTGACACCTCGGCGGAGGGCATGGCCTCGCCGCTCCACGGACGGCAGGCCGAGGCGGGCGATCCGCTGCTCGCCTTCGACAGCGATGGCAACCTCTTCGCAGGCGGGATCGCGTTCAACCGCGTCAACCCGCAAAACGGCGACGTATGGGTGGCGAGCTACGCGAGCACGCCGCATCCGAGCGGCTATCCCAAGGACTATCTGCGAACGGTGGTCGTGGGCCAGGGAACGCCTGCTCTGAACGGCATCTTCGAGGACAAGCCGTCCATGGAGGTCGACCGCACCGGCGGAGAGTTCGACGGCAACGTCTACATCTGCTGGTCGCGCTTCGTCGGCTTCAACGGCCGCACGAAGATCTCGTTCGCTCGCTCAACGGACTCCGGGCAGACGTTCTCGAGGCCGATCGAGCTCTCGTTCGGCAAGGACGTCCAGGGCTGCGACATCGCGATCGAGAGCGACGGCGACGTCTACGTCACATGGGGGACGCGGAACACCCCGGCTGTGATCGACGCGCAGGGCCTGGCGATCGCCCGTTCGCATAACGGCGGCGCGAGCTTCGAGCCTGCCCACCAGATCGCGGCGTTCACGCGCTACTTCCCGTCGGACGGGGCGCGTGACTGTGGCGACGGCGCGTTCATCTGCCCGAGCGAGTTCGTGTTCTTCCGGGTGCCGCTCGAACCGCGCGTCACCGCCGACCAGAGCGGAATGCTGCCCGGGATCTATGCGACCTACAACGCCGTCGACCCGGCGACCGTCGTGCCGAGCACCTCGACGTACAGCTCGGCCGGCGCGAACTCCGGCTTCGTCGGCCGTTCGGTCGCGTACGTAATCCGCTCGCTGGACGACGGCCAAACCTGGTCTGACCCGATCCCGGTCGACCCGGCTGGCGGACGCGGCCATCAGTTCTTCTCGGACGTGGACGCGCTCGGCGGCAAGCTCGTCGCAATCTGGCAGGACAACCGCACCGACGACGCCTACAGCGTGCAGATGCCGATCGGGAACACGCTCGACGCGCAGGGCCGGCCGGTTGCCTCGGGCACCGACGTCGTCGGCACCTACGCGTCGGTCTCGGACGACGGCCTCTCGTTCACGCCGCTGGGCGAGATGTCCTCAGCGACGCATCAGCCGTCGTACGAGATGTTCGGCAACCGCCAGATCCCGTTCCAGGGCGACTACAACTGGATCGCGCTTGCGTTCGACGGAGCGTCGTCCCTCTTCGGGTACATGGGCTGGACGGACAACCGCGACGTGCTTGCGGGAGTCGACATCCGCGAGACGGACTACGTCGACGGTTTCGACGTGCACCAGTGCCGCACGCCCGCGGCGCTCGAGCCCGACCTCTGCCCGAACGCGCACGGATTGGACCAGAACATCTACGGCCAGTCGCTCACGCTTCCGGTCGGCTGAGGGGCAACTACCTGCACGGCGGCTGCTCGCTTGCGAGCGACCGCCGTGTGGTCTTGAGCTGGCCCCGTTGTCTGATGATGTGGAGCGGCCGCCCGCCTCGCAGCGGGCGGCCGCAATACACCTAGGCGCGAACGAGCTCCTCCTCGCGCTCGTCGCTCTCGGCGACGGGCTCGGGCTCCGCTGCGGGCTCGGTCTTGGAGACGAGGCGGATCCGCTCGGCCTCTTCCTCGGCCGCGCGCCGCTCGCGCTCCCACTGCTCACGCTCGTGCTTCGACCAGCACATTTCAGCCCCTTCCTTTCGCGTGCGCCCCGACACGGTAGCGCGGCGGCTCAGCGCCCGTCGACGGGCTCCGCGAGGTGTCTTGGCCGTGTGCCGTCCTCGCTGAGGATCGGCTGGGCGGAGTACTGAACAACGTAGACGCGACGTACCTCGTCGGTCGTGTTCGGGCCGCTGCGGTGAAAGAGCGTGCTCGAGAAGCAGGCGATGCTCCCGGCGGGCACGATCACAGGGTCGCCCGGATCGTCGCCGAAGTAGCCGATCAGGTCGTTCGTCTCCTCATCGTGGACG
>JBKPHO010000106.1:0-2628 GCA_046729915.1 Actinomycetota bacterium
GCTGCCCTCGGTGATCTCGCCTACCCGCTCGGCAGCGCCGACGACTTCGCCAATTGCTACGACCCGAGCTGGGGCCGATTCCGGGCGAACACTCGACCCGCCGCCGGCAATCACGACTACGCCACGGCGGGCGGCGCCGCATACTTCGACTACTTCGGCGCAGCCGCAGGCGCCCGAGGCGCCGGCTACTACAGCTACGACCTCGGCAGTTGGCACGTCGTCGTGCTGAACAGCAACTGCCGCTTCGTCAACTGCAGCGCGGGGTCGCTTCAGGAGACGTGGCTTCGCAGCGACCTCGCTCTCCACCGCACGCAGTGCACGCTGGCCTATTTCCACCACCCGCTTTTCTCCTCGACGGTCGGCACCGCGACGCCAGGGGTCCAGCCGCTCTGGCAGGCGCTCTACGACGCGGGCGCGGAGATTGTGCTGAACGGTCACGCCCACAACTACCAGCGCTTTGCGCCCCAGACGCCGAGCGGTGCGGCGGATCCGGCTCGCGGCATCCGCGAGTTCGTCGTCGGCACGGGTGGCAACAGCCACCATGGCGCCGGACCGCCGATCGCGAACCAGGAGACCGCCGACGACACGACCTTCGGCGTCCTGCGACTGATGCTGCTGGACGGCGGCTATCTGTGGAGCTTCGTTCCGCAGTCCGGCGGCATCTTCACGGACGGCGGCACCGGCACCTGCCACTAGGGCTCCGGGTCGGGCTGCGACGGTGCCCCGGCGCCTAGCTCGAGCGCCGGCCGAGCGGCTCGCCCACCCCTCGTCCGCGCGCGAACGCGTCGACCTTGCCCCAACGCCCGGGGATGTCGAGCAGCGCGACCACCCCGATCCCCTCCGGTAGCGCCGGATCCACGACGAGGTGGTCGCCGACCGGTTCGAGCCCCAGCATCGTCCGCAGCAAGAGCAGCGGCGCACCGGTCGACCACGCCTGCGGGCTGCATGCCGTCGGGTATTCGACCGGGTACTTCGTGACGCCACGCTCGTAGCCGCCGAACGCCTCCGGAAGTCGTCCGTCAAAGCGCTCCGCCGCGTCGAGGATCCCGCCGGCGAGCCGCGCGGCCTCCTCCTTGAAGCCGTACCGCCGCAGGCCCCACGCGATGAACGAGGTGTCGAAGGGCCAGACCGTGCCGACGTGGTAGCCGATCGGGTTGTAGCGCCCCTCTCCCTCGGCGAGCGTGCGTACACCCCAGCCGGAGAAGAGCCGCGGCCCGAGGAGGTGCTTCGCGACCGCCTTTTCCTTCGACTTGTCGACGATGCCGCTCCAGAGGAGATGGCCGTTGTTCGACGTGAGTGAGTCGACCTGCTTGCCCTCGCTGTCGAGCGCGAGCGCGAAGTACTCGCCGTCCTGCACCCAGAAGTCTCGGTTGAAGCGCCGCTTGAGCTCGGCGGCCTGCCGCTCCAGCTCGTCGGCGAGCTCGGCGTCCTTCCAGACGAGCCGCGCCAGCCGTGCGCCGCGCACCTTTGCGTCGTAGGCGTAGCCCTGCAGCTCGCAGGTCGCGCGCGGGAAGCCCGGAATCCGCCCGTCGCGGTACGAGATCGAGTCCCAGGAGTCCTTCCAGCACTGATTCTCGAGCCCGGTCTCCTCGTTGCGGCGCTGGTACCAGATGTAGCCGGTGCCGCCGATCAGGTCGGCGTACTCGTCGATCCAGGACAGCGCCGCGCGCGCCTCGGGCTCCAGGTCGCGGACAAGCCGTCGGTCGCCGCTCCAGCACTCGTACTCGTCCAGCAACACCACGTAGAGGGGCGTTGCGTCGGCAGAGCCGTAGTACGGCGAGTGCGGACGTTCCTCGAACGCGGACAGCTCGCCGTACCGCATCTCGTGGAGGATTCGGCCCGGGTCTTCGTCACGGAAGTCGTCGACGCGGCTGCCCTGCCAGGCGCCGAGCGCGAGCAGTGTCGTCGCAGCCAGCTCAGGCGTGAACGGCAGCGCCTGCAGGCTCGTGAGGATGCTGTCGCGTCCGAACATCGTCATGAACCAGGGCAAACCGGCCGCGGGCAGGCTCTTGCCGGCCATCACGGGCGGCGAGAAACGAAGTGCCGCGAGGTCGACGAGGCTCCGCCGGTAGGTCGCCTTGAGCGCGTCGGAGTCGGACTCGAGGTGCGGAGCGTCGTCGAGCCAGCGCTCGAGGCTGCGCTCCATGTTCGGGCGAGCGCGTCGCTGCCCGCGCTCGTACTTCGGCCGGATGTAGCTCCCTCCCGCACCCGCCGCAACGACGACGTCGAGGTCGGTCGTCCACTCGCCGTGGGGCTCGATATGGACGTCGAACATGAGGCCGGAGTCGTCGAGCTTCGCGGGCGCACTCGCCGAGATGGCGGTCTCACGAGCGAAGGTCTCGCGCTGGTACCCAAGCAGCAGCCGGCCCTTCTCGACCCGGGCGGAGTAACGGCCTTTCTTCTCCAGCGCGTCCTTCACCTCGAAGAGGTCGGCGAAGTCGCTTGCGGCATCGATGCGAACCCCGAGGTCGACCGGCTTGTCGTCGTGGTTGAGGAACGTGAGCTCCTCGTGGAAGCCGTTGCCGACGGCTCGCCGGCGGATCACCGACAGCTTGGTGTCCACGTAGACGGTGCCGGTCCCCGGCGCGAGGAAGAAGCGCGTCTCGAAGTACTGCAGGTCGTCGACGG
>JBKPHO010000107.1:0-30434 GCA_046729915.1 Actinomycetota bacterium
CGGAGATCCCGTTCTACTTCTTCACCGGCGGGCTCGGAGGCGGCTCGTCGGTCCTGAGCCTGGTCGCCCGTGTGTCGGGCAACGAGGTGCTCGCGAGGCGAAGCATCCAGATCGGCGCCGCCGCGGATGCCGTGAGCCCGGTGCTCCTCATCGCCGACCTGGGCCGGCCCGAGCGCTTCCTGAACATGCTGCGCGTCTTCAAGGTGACCTCGCCGATGAGCGTCGGCAGCTGGATCCTCGCCTATACGAGCGCGGCGAGCTCCGTCTCGGCGTTTCTCAACACGATCGGACGCCTGCAGCGCGTGAGCGACCTCGCGCGGACGGCGGCCGCGGCCTCGGGCGCGCCGCTCGCCGTCTACACGGCGACGTTGATCTCCAACACCGCGATTCCGGTCTGGCACGAGGCGCGGCGAGAGCTGCCGTTCCTGTTCGGCTCGAGCGCGGTCGCCAGCGCGGGGGCAGCCGCTTCCATCGCGGTCAGCCCTCCCGAGGCCGGGCCAGCGCGGCGGCTCGCGGTGGGCGGAGTCCTCGTCGAGAACGCGGTCTTCGAGCTGATGAAGAAGCGGCTCGGCATGATCGGCGAGCCGTACTCCCAGGGCGAGGCCGGCCGCTTCAGGAAGATCGCGATGGCCTGCACGCTCGGCGGCGGCGCGCTGCTCGCGGGGCCGGGCCGCAGGAGCCGGCTCGCGGCCGTGGCGGGGGGCGCGCTCGTGCTCGCCGGCGAGGCCGCGGTGCGCTGGTCGGTCTTCAAGGCGGGCTTCCAGTCCGCGTGCGACCCGAAGTACACGATCGTGCCCCAGCGCGAGCGTGCGAACCGTCAGCCGGCCGGGCCGCGCTCCCGCACCGCGCCGGGCTCGGGCGACGGGTCGGTGTAGGCCGCACCGCCGGGAGGGAGGCCGCTCTCGGGCTTCGGCTCTTGGGGCACCAGGCGCGGCTGTGCGGGCTGAACGGGGTGCAGCGTCTCGGCGACCTCGTCGATCGAGCCGTACTGCCGCTCCGGCAGCGACTCGAGCAGGCCTACGAGGCCCGGCTCTGCACCCTCGCGGCGCGCGTGCTCGATCAGCTCGAGCTTCCCCGCAGGCAGCGGGACGCCCTCGAGCATGACCTGGAGCTCCGCGACGCGGCGGCTCACCGGCACCCCCTACCCGAGCATCCGTGGATCAATCGGCTCCTCGCCGTCCGGCGTAACGCGGTAGGCGCGCGACCCTGCCCGGGCGCTGACGACCTCCGCGAGCTCGGTGCCGTCGAACCGAAGGGCGACGCAGTCGTCGGCGGCGAGCCCGGGCGGAAAGCCGTCCGCAACGAGACGCGTGTAGACCGGCCGCCGCTCGGCCTCGCCGTCGTAGTGCGGGCAGGCGCTGCCGGCGAGGAAGCCGAGGCCGTCGGGCATGCCTTCCAGCTGTGGGCCGAACGAGTCCGTCACGCCGGCCTCGAACCAGCAGATCATCCCGGCGCTCCAGCCGGTGAGGACCACGCCTGCCTCCCACGCCTCGCGCAGCACCTCGTCGAAGCCGTGCGTGCGCCAGATCGCGAGCGCGTTGGCCGTGTTTCCCCCCGAGACGTAGATGACGTCCTGAGCGAGGGCGAGCGCGCGGACGTCGGGCGGCGGCCAGGGGAAGAACGACAGGTACGAGACCTGTGCGCGGTCGCCGAGCTGCGAGTGGGCCAGCAGGGTCGCCTCGGCGTCGTCGGCCAGGGCGGTCGGCACGAACAAGACGCGCGGCCGCTCCGACCCGGCCAGCCCGAGGAAGTACTCCTCGAGCCGGCGCCGCTCCTCTTCGTCCCAGGAGAGCCCGCCCATCGCGACGATCGTGCGCTTCGATTCGGTGTCAGACACGCAAACGAAAGTGTGCCGCGCGTTCCACAACAGCGCACCGCCAGCCGCCCCGCGCCGCGAACCCCGGTGTCAGAAAACGGCACGGAAGCGTAACGCCGGTATCGTCGCGGGCGTGCCCGATCCGTCCCAATTGACGCTGTTCGTCGGCGCCGCGCTGCTGCTGCTCGTCGTGCCGGGGCCGTCGGTGCTGTACATCGTCACGCAGAGCGTCTCGCACGGCCGCCGCGCCGGAATTGCGTCTGTGGCCGGGATCACGACGGGGACGCTCGTCCACATCGCCGCCGCGGTCGTCGGCCTCTCGGCGCTGCTGGCGTCCTCCGCACTCGCCTTCGACGTCGTCAAGTACCTCGGCGCCGCGTACCTGATCGCCGTCGGGCTCCGGCGCCTCCTTGGGCTGGAGGCCGGGCCCGAGCGAGAGCCTCACTTTCGAAGCCGCAACCTCGGCCGGCTCTATCGCCAGGGGATCGTGGTCAACGTCCTGAATCCGAAGACGGCGCTGTTCTTCCTCGCCTTCCTTCCCCAGTTCGTCGAGCCCACGCGCGGCGCCGCCTGGCTCCAGATCCTCGCGCTCGGCCTGCTCTTCGCCACGCTCGGCTTCCTGAGCGACGGCACCTGGGCGCTGGTCGCCGGGACGCTGGGCGAGCGCTTTCGCCGCAGCCGGCGCTTCCCCGCAGTGCAGCGCTACGTCTCCGGCTCCGTCTTCGTCGGCCTCGGCGCAGCCGCCGCCCTCACCGGGCCGGCAAAGCAGACTTAGCGCCTCGTCGGATCGCGGATCGCCTCGAAGCCCCCCTCGGGCGTCCGCCTCACGCGCCCGCCGCCGGGCCCGCGCAGCGGGTGCGCCTCGGAGCGCCGCAGCTGCTCACAGACGCGCTTCGCGATCCAGGCTGCGACGAACGGGAGCACGAAGACCAGCGCCTGGTAGACGTGCACCTGCGACTCGTAGTCGATGTTCGTCTGGACGAAGACGCGGTCGGACGAGCCGGCGAAGAAGATCATCCCGACCCACGTGAAGAAGCCGACGCCGACGGCGGTGCGCCAGGGCACGTCGCGCGGCCGGTCGAGCAGGTGGTGGTAGCCGCGGTCGCCGGTGATCCACCGCTCGAGCAGCGGCCAGACGAGCAGGAAGCCGAAGACGACGGTCGGGAACAGGACACCGCCCCAGAACGCGTTCGGGATCAGTGTGTAGTGGCCGATGTGCGGTTCCCAGCCGGGCATCAGCCGCAGCGCCCCGAGCAGCCAGCCGAGGTACCAGTCCGGCTGCGCGCCGTTCGTCGACTGCGAGGTCTCGAACGGCCCCCATTGCCAGACCGGATTGATCTGCACCAGCCCGCCGAGCAGGAAGAGGACCGCCGCGACCGCGAGCGCTATCCCCGTCGTGCGGAACGCGTACCCGGGCCACGCGGGCACGCCCACCGCGTTCTCCTCGCGCGCGCGTGGGCCGCGGAACTGCGTGTGGTGGGTGAACACGATCGTGACGAGGTGGATGCCGAGCAGCACCGCGATCGCGACCGGGACGAGCAGGACGTGCGCGATGTAGAGGCGCGAGAAGAACTCCGTCGTCCCGGGGAACGGCCCGTCCCAGATCAGCAGCGCGAGGTTGCCGCCCACGAAGGGAATGGACATCAGAACCGAGTACGCGATTGCGAGGCCCATCCCCGAGAGCAGGTCGTCGGCGAGCGAGTAGCCCGCGAAGCCCTCGAAGATCGCCAGCGCGAGCATCAGCACCCCCGCGTAGTACGTGATCTCCCGCGGCTTGCGGAACGCGCCCGTGAAGAAGACCCGAAGTAGGTGGAGCGTGATCGCGACCAGGAAGACATCCGCGGCCCAGTGGTGCGTCTGGCGGATCAGCAGCCCGGCCTTGTAGCGGTAGGAGATGTCGAGCACCGAACGGTACGCCTCGGACATCTCGCGGCCGCGCAGCGGCTCGTATGCGCCGTGGTAGATCACCCGCTGGGTGCTCGGGTCGAAGAAGAAGGTCAGGTAGATGCCCGTGCCGACGAGGACGACGAAGCTGTAGAGCGCGATCTCCCCGAGCAGGAACGACCAGTGGTCGGGGAAGACGTAGCGGAGCAGCTTCTTCAGCAGCGGCGACTGGCCGGTGCGCGTGTCGAGGAAGCGAACCAGCCGGTAGATCACCCCTCCTGCACCCCCCACCAGGACGGGCCGACGGGGCCCGACATGGGGCCGGCCGCGCGGAGCTCGCCGCGCTCGTCCACGGCCACCGGCAGCTGTGGCAGCGGCCTGCCCGCGGGCCCGAAGATCACCTTCCCCCCGCGCGCCGGGTCGAAGGTCGAGTAGTGGCAGGGGCAGACGAGCGCCGGCTTCGGCACCTTCGGCGAGAAGAGCGGGTAGCGGAACATCGAGACGGCGCAGCCCGCGTGCGTGCAGATCTTCGAGAACGCGAGGATCCCCCGCGGCGCCCAGCCCTCGCGCTGCTGCGGCAGGCGGAGGTCGTCCTCGTGCAAGCGGACGACGAGGAGCGAGGCGTCGAGCCTTTGGCGGTCGACCCCTTCGGCGAAGGCGGGCACCATCGCCCCCACGGCGATCTCGTCGGCCCGCAGCGGCCGGCCCGCGTCGTCCACGAGCCGCCGGCCGCGGTGCCACGCCATCCTGCGTAGCTGCGCGACGTCGAGGAACGGCCCGCACGACGCGAGCGGGACGACGAGCGCCCCGACGAGCGTCAGCCCCGCGACCCCCGCCGCGCCCTTCAGCAGCCGGCTGCGCGTGATCCCTTCGTCGGCCTCCTGCACGAAGACGGCGATATCGAGGTCGTCCCTGTCGTGGTCGAGCGACTGCCGCTCTTCCTCCTTTTGCTCCTGGGGCACGAGCGCCTTCCCCGTCACGATCGAGCCGGCGGCGAGCAGCGCGAACGCACCGCCGAGGAGAAGCCCCAGCCACTGCGTGTCGGCGCCGAGGGCGTAGACCACGATGAACCCGGCGGCCGCGGCGGCGGCGAGAAGAAGCGTCCAGAGGACAGCAAGCTCGGCCCACCTGGGGACTCGCCAGCGCGGGAGCAGCTTCGGCGCGCCTCGCATCAGCGCTCCATCCGCTCACCGATCACGCGCGCGACGAGCAGCAGCGCGCCGCCGGCCAGCAGCCACGCGACCATCCCCTCCGGGATGGGGCCGATGTTGCCGAGGCCCCAGCCGCCGCGGTCCGGAGGGTGCTTGACGACCCGCTGGACGTACAGCGCGATGGAGTCGAGCGTCCGCCGGTCGATCTCCTGCTCGTCGAACGCGGGCATCAGGTACGGCCCGATCCGCACGGCCTCCGCGATCTGCGTCGGCGTGGCGTCCTCGAGCGGGGGCGGCACGGCACCGGTCACGACCCCGCCTTGGCCCATGACCTGGTGGCAGCCGGCGCAGTAGGTCGTGAACGCCCGCTGGCCTTCCGGAAGGTTGCCTCGCTCCGGGTCGACCTTCGGCACCGGCGGTCCGCCGAACGAGCCGATGTAGTGGACGAGCGCGCGAATGTCGGCCTCGTCGTACTCCGGCTCCGAGCGCAAGGGCTGCTCGCCGGTCGCGACGTCGAGGGGCATCCGGCCCGTGCGCAGGTAGAAGTCGGCCGCGGACGCGCCCACCCCATGCAGGTCCGGCCCGACACCCGGCACCCCACGAGCATCGAACCCGTGGCACGAGACGCACCCGTCGAGGAAGAGCTGGCGCCCTCGCGACTCGGCCGACGCGGTCGCCGGAAGCAGGAGCAGCAGCAGGACGAGTGCGAGCCGCCTCAGCCCCGGCTCCTCTCCACCCGCAGCTCGTACGCGACGCCGCCCAGCCCGACCGCGAGCAGTCCGAGGCCGGGCAGGTACAGCCAGGGCCCGAACGGGACACCGACGACGGCGATCGCGGCACCCGCGGCGACCGCCACCGTCGCGTAGCTCGAGTCCGGCACGTACTCCGCGGCGCGGAGCGGCGGGCGCCAGAGGTAGTAGCCGGCGAACACCGCGGTGGCGAACGCGGCCCCGCCCAGCAGCCCCCAGTAGTACGGGTTCGTCGAGAACACGAACTGGATCGCGGTGAACGTTCCGAGCATCGCCGCCCACACGAGCAGCGGCGTCCAGCGGCGCTGCATCATGGCCGGTCCTCAGGCGCTCGCTTGCGACGGCGCCGAAGAGGGCGTGCAGGCTCTGCCGGTGCGCCCGTCTCAGTCAGGTCGAAGAGCGGCGCGTAGGAGCGGATCGGCGGCAGGGAGTCGTAGTTGAGGCGCGGCGGCGGCGAGGATGTCCACCACTCGAGCGTCGGGCCGCCGAACGGGTCGTTCCCCGCGGGCACGCGGCGTCTCAGCGACCACCACACGTTGACCAGGAAGACGAGCACACCGAGCGCGATCACGAAAGCGCCGGAAGTCTCGAGCGCGTTCAAGCTCGTGAATCGCGACGGGTACGTCGCAACGCGGCGCGGCATCCCCTCGAAGCCCAGGATCAGCATCGGGAAGAACGTCAGGTTCGCACCGATCACCATCAGAACGAACTGGAGCTTCCCCAGCGACTCGCGCAGCAGCGCCCCGGTCACCTTCGGGAACCAGTAGTAGACGCCCGCGAAGAAACCGAACAGGCTCCCGCCGAAGAGCGTGTAGTGGAAGTGCGAGACGTAGAAGTACGAGTCGGTCAGGTGGTAGTCGAGCGGCGGCGAGGCGACGATGATCCCGGTCAAGCCGCCGATCAGAAACAGCAGCAGAAATCCGATCGAGAACAGCATCGCGGTCGAGAAGACGATCGCGCCCCCGACCATCGTCCCGATGATCGCGAAGTACTCGAGCCCGGCCGGGACGATCAGCATCGTCGAGGTCAGCGAGAAGTACTCGTTGTTCACGCGCCCGGTCGCGAACATGTGGTGCGCCCACACCGACATCGAGAGCGCTGCGAAGAGCAGGATCGAGAGCGTGAAGCCCTTGTAGCCGAAGAACCGGCGGCCCGAGAACGCGGAAACCGCCTCGGCGACCATCCCGACGAACGGAAAGAACATCACGTACACGACCGGGTGGCCGTAGAACCAGAACAGGAGCTGGTAGGCGACCGGGCCGTAGTGACCGTCGAAGACGCCGCCGTGCAGGCGGTCCCACTCGAGCGCCGCCATCGTCCCCAGCAGCACCGGGAACGAGGTGACCGCGAGCAAGACCGTCACCAGCATCGACCAGATGAAGGGCGAGACGCGCGCCATGGTCATGCCGGGCGCGCGCCTGCGCAGGATCGTCGCCAGCAGGGTTCCGCTCTGGATGGCGTTCCCGAGCACGGCCAGGAAGACGCCGCAGATCCACATGTCCTGGCCCTTGCCGGACGTGTTGGTGGCATCCGAGAGCGGGTACGTCGCGAACCAGCCGGCCTTGGCGGCGCCGTGGTCGACGGCAAAGCCGAGGTACATCGCGATGCCGCCGGCGACGAAGAGCCAGAGGCCGAGGAGCGTCAGCCGCGGCCAGGCGATCTCGGCCGCACCCACCTGCAGCGGGACGAGGTAGATCCCGACCGCTAGCGCGAGGGGCGTGATCGTCATGAAGATCATCCCCGAGCCGTGGATCGTGAAGAGCTCGTTGTAGCTCTGGCGCGAGACGATCTGCATCCCGGGCTCGGCGAGCTCGCTGCGCATCAGCAGGGCTGCGATCCCGCTCGCGACGAAGAAGCCGAGGGCGGCGGCAAGCTGCATCAGCGCAATCCGCTTGTGGTCGGTGCTCGCAAGCCAGCCGACCAGGCCGGCGGGGCGTGGCCGCTCGAGCGCGACCGTCGTCACTGCGCCCGGAGCCACCTCTCGAAGCGGTCGCGAGGCTCGGCGACGACGACGAAGTTCATGTCGGAGTGGTGCAGGCCGCAGAACTCCGCGCAGTGCCCGGCGTAGACCCCCGGCCGGTCGACGGTCAGCTCGAACTCGACCGTGTCGTCAGGCCAGGCATCGCGCTTGAAGCGCAGCGCGGGAATCCAGAACGAGTGCACGACGTCCTGCGAGCGCTCGGCGAAGACGACCGGCTCGCCTGCGGGCAGGTGGAGCGACGGCGGCCGCCGGTTGTCGCCTACGACCGTGACTCCGCTTCCCGGGTAGGTGAAGCGCCAGCCCCACTTGAACGCCGTGACCTCGACCCGCTGCTTCGGGTTGGAGGCGATCGCGTCCACGCGGTTCTCGGTCGTGAAGGTGCGGGTGACGAGCACGGCGACGATCCCGACCAGGATCAGTGCGTAGACGAGCTCGACGACGGTCGCCTCGGTCTTCGCTGAGGGACGCCGCCCGGGACGGCGCCGGTAGCGGACGGCGGCGAACAGGACCACGCCGAAGACGAGCGCCGCCGTCACGATCATCACCCACTCGTAGAGCGAGAACAGGCTGGTGAATTCCGCGCGGGTGTCCGACGCGAACGGCATTCAGGAGCGGAACTCTGCCACCTCGAGCTCGCGCGAGGCACGCTGAAGGTCCTCCACGGCCTTCGCGACGGTGCTCTCGACGAGGCTGAGGTCGACCCGTTCCGCCCCCGGCCCGCCCGCGACCGCGTCCAGCCGCCGCCGGAAGAGCCGCCGGACCGCCCGCAGGTGCTCGTGGAGCTCGTCCACGGTCGTCCCTTTCCCCGGTGCGCCCAGCTTGAACTTGGGTGCTACGAGAGGAGGTAGTCGAGCACGAAGCCGAACGCGACCAGCAGCGCGGCGAGGCACCCGTAGACGGCCGACATGTTGAAGGCGTGCTCGCGGTCAGCCCGCTCCTGCCAGTAGATGGGATAGGTCGTCCCGGTCCCGCCGAGGAGCGGCGCCGCCCCCAGCACGCCGCCGGCGATGTAGTAGGCCAGGGGGAAGATGCGTTCTGCCGAGCCGCCGCCGAGCCAGACGACGATCGCCGCCACGAGCGCGACCGCTCCGGCGAGGCCGGCCACGGCCGCCTTCAGCTCGCCGCTCATCGGCGTCAGCCGCGCCCGTGTGCGCCGCTCCTCCACGGCTCGTTACAGTGACGGAACCGGGGTGCCGCGGCAAGCGGCTGAGATCACACCCGTCGAACCTGATCTGGTTAGGACCAGCGAAGGGAGCAGATGGACGACAGGACGCCGAACTGGGGGATCGAGCCGGTCCCTGAGCGCCTGCGGGTGCTCGGGCTGTTCGACCTGACGCTGCTGTGGGGGAACCTGTCGGTCAGCCTGCTCGTGATCGTGGCGGCCGCGGGCCTCGTGCCGATGCTGTCCTTCAAGCAGGCGCTGCTCGCGATCCTCATCGGCGCGCTTGCGGGCAACCTGCTGCTCGGCCTCGCAGCGGCGATCGGCGCCGACGCGCGCGTGCCGGGGATGGTGCTGCTGCGCGCGCCGCTCGGGCGCCGCGGCTCCTACGCGCCCACGGTGCTGAACGTGGCGCAAAACCTCGGCTGGTCGACCTTCGAGCTGATCATCATCTCGACCGCGGCGGCGGCGCTCTCGGAGCGCGTCTTCGGCTTCGAGGCGCGCTGGCTCTGGGCGCTGCTCTTCGGCGCGGTCGCCCTGGCCCTCGGGTTCCTCGGCCCGATCGGCTTCGTGCGGCGCTACGTGCGCAAGTTCGCCGTCTGGGCGGTCGCGGCCTCGATCGTCTACCTGACGTGGTGGGCGCTGGACAAGGCGAGCGTCCACGACCTTTGGCATGCGGGCGGGACCGGCGGGCTCTCGCTCGGCCAGGGCGTCGACCTCGTCGTGGCGAGCGTGATCTCGTGGACGCCGCTGGCAGCTGACTACACGCGCTTCGCACGCGGACGGCGCAGCGCATTCCTAGGCGCGGGGATCGGCTACCTCCTGCCGACGCTGTGGTGCTTCGCGCTCGGCGCGGTGCTCGTGCTCGAGCGCAACCTGAGCGACCCGGCGCAGATCCCGAGCGCGGTGGCGAGCGGGAGCGCCCTCGCGGTCGTCGCGCTGTTGATGCTCACCGTGGACGAGAGCGACGAGGCGTTTGCCGACGTCTACTCGACCGCAGTCTCGCTCCAGAACCTGCTGCCCCGCGCGTCGCAACGGGCACTGATCGTGCTCGTCGCGGCGACGGCAACGGGGGGTGCGATCGCGATCGATCTCGGCAACTACCTCACCTTCCTGTTCCTGCTCGGCTCGGTGTTCGTGCCGCTCTTCGGCGTCGTGCTCGCTGACTGGCTCGCCCGCGGCGCGCACTACGCGGAGCGCGACGTCTTCGCCGCTCCGGCGGTGCGCTGGGAGCGGCTTGCCGCGTGGGCGACGGGCTTCTGCCTCTACCAGTGGCTGTCGCCGAACGGCCCCGGCTGGTGGACCGAGCTCGTCGAGCACCTCAACCCCGGCCACGCGCGGCTGACGGCCTCGCTACCGAGCTTCGCCGCCGCCTTCGGGCTGACGCTGCTCGCGTGCTGGGTAGATTCGTTGCGTGAGGCCGCTCGCAGTCGTCGGGAACCTCTCGCGCGACCTCGTTGACGGCGCCGGGCCGCGGGTGGGCGGCGCGCCGTTCCACGCCGCTCGGGCGCTGCGGGTGCTCGGGAGGCCTGCGCTGGTGGCCGTGAAGTGCGCGGAGGCCGACCGGCGGCTGCTCCTGCCGTCGCTCGTCCGGCTCGGCGTGCCCGTGCTGTGGCGCGCCGGTGAGCCGACGGCCGGCTTCTCGTTCCGCTACGACGGCGACCGGCGTTCGATGGTGGTGGATGCGGTCGGGGCCCCCTGGACGCCCGAGGACCTGCGTGGGCTCGAGCGCGTCGAGTGGGTGCACGTCGGTGCGTTAGCGCGGTCGGACTTTCCCGTTGAGACGCTGGCCGTGCTTGCGCGTGAGCGGCACATCTCGTTCGACGGACAGGGGCTCGTACGGCCGTCGCAGACCGGGGCCTTGCGCCTCGACGGCGGTTACGACCCGGAGGTGCTCCGGCACGTGTCGATCCTGAAGCTGTCCGAGGACGAGGCGCGCGTGCTGGTTCGCGACCTCGACGAGGCGGCGCTCCGGGCCCTCCGCGTGCCCGAGGTCGTGGTCACGCTTGGCTCGCGCGGGTCGCTCGTGCTCGCGGAGGGGCGGCTGGAGCGGGTGCCGGCCCCAGCCGTGCGGGGTGAGGTCGACCCCACCGGCGCCGGCGATGCCTTTGCGGCGGTGTACCTCGCCTCGCGCGCGGGCGGGCACGTGCCACGTGCGGCGGCGGGGCGGGCGGCGACGGTCGTCGCAGCGCTCCTCGACGGAAGGCTGGGTTGAGGGCGCTCGTCCGGACTGTCGACGGCGTCTTCGAGGTCGACCTCGACGACGAGCAGGTGCTCGGGCCGGCCGAAACGCGAGTGGAGCCCGAGCCGGTCACGGTCTCGCTGCCGCTGGTCATCGCGGCGGCCGCGTCCGGATCGACGGTGATCGCCGTCGTCGACCGCCGCCCCCCGCTCGCGGTCTCCAACGACGCCGGCCGGACGTGGCGCGAGTCAGGCGGCGGCCTCCCGCCCGGCCGAGCGATCGCGATCGCCGAGGACGACCCCGACTACGTCCTCTACGCCGCCCGCAACCGCCTCTACGTCTCGACCGACGGCGGCCGCTTCTGGCGAGCATTGACCCTCGAGCTCCCGGAGATCGAAGCCGTCGCCCTCGAGCCGTAGCGCCCTTCGGTCTTCAAGTAACAGACTGTTACTCGGCCTCTCAGGGGAGCCGGAACTCGCCTCGGGCGACGACGACCGCGCTGCCGCCGACCTCGACCCGCTCGAGCTGCTCGGCCGAGCCGTCGGCTCGCGCGTAGAGCGTCGACGGCCTCCCGACCTCTGCGCCTTGCGAGATCTCGATCTCCTCGCCGAAGGCGATCCGGCCGTGCCGTGCGAGGTGCACCGCCAGAGGCCCCGCCGCGGATCCCGTCGCCGGGTCCTCCGCGACGCCGCCCGCCGGCGCGAACATCCGCGTCTTCCACCGCGACTCCTCCCCTGCGAAGCAGTTGACGCCGAGCACCGCGGGAAGGTCGGAGAGTGCGGACATGTCGGGCCGGAGCGACGCCACCTCGTCCTCGGACGAGAGCGCCACATAGGCGTGCCGAGCGCCGTTGTCGTAGAGCTCGACCGGCAGCTCCGACCGCTCCACCCCCAGCGCCGAGAGCAGGGCCGCCTCCTCCGCGTACGGCTCCCACGACGGCAGCGGCTGCCGCATCCGGCCGAAGACGAGCCGGTCGCGCTCGCGCTCCAAGGCAACGGGCACGATTCCCATGCCGGTCTCGAGCCGGATCTCGAGCAGCTGCATCGGCGCCGCGAGCACGAACGCCGTCCCGAGCGTCGGATGTCCGGCGAACGGCATCTCGATCCCCGGCGTGAAGATCCGGATCCGCGCGTGGCCGTCGGCCTCGGCCGGCAGCACGAACACAGTCTCGGAGAGGTTCAGCTCGCGCGCAAGGCGCTGCATCTCCTCTCCATCCAGTGCCCGAGCGTCAGTGAAGACCGCCACCGGGTTCCCCGCAAGCGGCGTGTCGGTAAAGACGTCCGCGACCACGTACCGGAACGTGCGCACGGTCGGAGACTATGCTCAGGGCCGTGCAGCTGGTCATCGTGCGTCACGCCGAAGCTGCCTCTGGAGAGCCGGACGAGCTACGGCCCCTCACGGCCGAGGGACGCGAAGCGGCACGCGCGCTCGGAGAGCAGCTGGTCCGTGAGGGCGTCCGGCCGGACGCAGTCCTGACGAGCCCACTGCTCCGCGCCCGAGAGACCGCGCAGGAGCTCGCGCGCCCGGCAGGGCTGGAGCCCGAGCCCGACGAGCGGCTCGCCCCCGGAGCGACCGCAAAGAGCGTGCGCGCCGCAGCGCAGGAGCGAGGCGAGACGGTCGTCGTGGTCGCCCACCAGCCCGACTGCTCGCGCATCGCCGCCGCGCTCACCGGCGACGCAGAGCCCCCCTTTGCGCCCGGCGCCATGGTCGCGATCGACATCGCATGAGCACGCTACGCGTCCGGTTTCACCCTGCTTCCGCCCGGTTCCAGACCGGTGGCCGAGCCCGCACAAAGCGGGGCTCGACATGAACGCAGAGGCCGCGATCGCGGCGCGCGGGCTGCGCAAGTCCTACGGCTCGCTGGAGGCGGTGCGCGGCATCGACTTCGACGTGCGCCGCGGCGAGGTCTTCGGGCTGCTCGGCCCCAACGGCGCCGGCAAAACGACGACGGTCGAGATCCTCGAGGGCTACCGGAAGCGCGACGGCGGCGAGGTCGAGGTCCTCGGCACCGATCCCGCGACCGCCGGCGGCGACTGGCGCGAGCGGATCGGCGTCGTCCTCCAGTCCTCGGCCATGTACGAGACGCTGACGGTCGTCGAGATGCTGCGACTCTTCGCCGGCTACTACCGCGAGTGTCGGCCCGTCGACGAGGTCATCTCGCTCGTCGGCCTGCAGGAGAAGCGCGACGAGCGGGTGCGGCGCCTTTCGGGCGGGCAGCGCCGCCGGCTCGACCTCGGCCTCGCGCTCGTCGGCGATCCCGAGCTGATCTTCCTCGATGAGCCGACGACGGGCTTCGACCCCCGCGCCCGCCGCCAGGCCTGGGAAATGATCCGCGGCCTGCGCGGCCTGGGCAAGACGATCCTGCTGACGACGCACTACCTCGACGAGGCGGAGCAGCTCGCCGACCGGGTGGCAGTGCTTGCGCAGGGCCGCATCGTGGCCTCGGGCACCCCGGCCGAGCTGACCGGGGCCGTCTCCGCGACCGAGATCCGCTACCGCGAGAACGGCCGCGAGGTGACGCTCGAGACCGACGAGCCGACCCGCGTCCTGCACGACCTGACCGGTCGAGCCCTCGCGGAGAGCCGCGAGCTCGAGGGGCTCGTCGTGCGCCGTCCGACCCTCGAGGAGGTCTACCTCTCGCTGACCGAGGAGGAACGAGCGGAGTGAGGGTCTTCGTCCACGAGCTGAGGGGCGAGCTGCTGCTCTACACGCGCAGCCGCGAGCTCGCCTTCTTCACCTTCCTGTTGCCGATGATCTTCTTCGTGCTGCTCGGCTCGACCTACGGGAGCGACACCGTCGACGGCGTGAAGGGCTCGCGGTTTCTCGAGGCCGGGATGATCGGCTACGGCGCGATCTCGATCGCCTTCGCCGGGCTAGCAATCGTGCTCGTGATCCGGCGCGAGACCGGAATCCTGAAGCGTCTGCGGGCGACTCCGCTGCCGGCCTGGGCCTACATCTCGGCGCTCCTTCTGGCCTTTCTCGCGGCGTTCGCCGTCGAGGTGATCGGGCTGCTCGTGATCGGCAGGGTGTTCTTCGGGATCGCCTTGCCGGACCGGGTCGGGTCGCTCGTCCTCGCGCTCCTGCTCGGGGCGGTCGCCTTCTGCGGCCTCGGGATCGGGCTGACGGCGCTCATCCGCAGCGCCGAAGGCGCCTCGGCGGTGGTGAACGCGATCTACCTGCCGATGGCGTTCCTCGCCGGGGCCTTCTTCTCGCCGCGCCATTTCCCGGAGGTGCTGCGCGCGATCGCCGACGTGCTCCCGCTGACCTACTTCCTGCGCCTCGTGCGCAACGTGATGTTGCACGGGCACGAGATCTGGTCGCAGGGCACGAACGTCGCTGTCATCGCCGCCTGGGGCCTGCTCGGTGTGATCGTCGCGGTACGCGCGTTTCGCTGGGAGCCACACGAGGGTTAGGTTCGCGGGCGAGCGGTTAACATCGCGGGGATGAGGGCCGAGCCGCAGCTGGCGTTCTGCGAGCGCGACGTCCAGCCGCCGGGCGTCGTCGTCCGGGTGAACTTCGGCGTCTTCGCCGGACGAAGGGCCACGCCCGCCGAGATCGAGGAGCTCGCCAAGGCGCTTCTGCCCAAGGTCGGCGAGGTGTCGATCGTGGCCGAGGAGCGCCACGAGATCGGCGGCGAGAGCGAGGCGTCGCTGAACCAGGTACGAGTCGAGGTCGCGCCGGAGCAGCTACCGGACGACGAGCACGAGCTCGACATGCTCTGCGGCCGCCTCGTCGAGGCCGCCGAAACCTGGGCGACCTCGTGCATCGCCGAGCGCCACGCCGAGGTCTCGGAGCTCTAGGCTCGGGCCAGGCGCCGGCGAGGGGCGCGGCCGGCGCGCGCTGCTTGGACGGCGAAGCGGACCAGCGCGCGCGGCATCTTCTCGGCGCGCGAGATCGTCTCCTCGAGCGCCGAGACGAACCACTCGAGATCGTCCTCGGTGACCACGAGCGGCGGCAGGCCCTTGATCACGTTGAGCCCGTGCCCCGCGACCTGGCTCAGGATGCGGTGGTCGCGGAAGAGCGGCACGACCACGAGCTGCGAGAACAGCCCGGGCTGAATCCGCTCGAGCAGCTTCCAGGTGCGCGAGCCGCCGTCGGGCTCCTCGAACTCGATCGCCCACATCAGGCCCAGGCCACGGACCTCGCGCACCACCGGCGAGCGTCCGGCGAGCGGGCGAGTACGCTCCAGCAGCAGCTCCCCGAGCCGCGCTGACCGCTCGACGAGGCCCTGCTCGTCCAGCTCCCGCAGCGTCGCCAGCCCGGCGACCATCGCCAGGTCGTTCGGCGCGAAGGTCGAGCCGTGGCTGACCGCATTCGGGAGCGAGTCGAAGACGCCGTCGTACACCTCGCTGCTCATCAGCAGAGCGCCGACTGGCACATAGCCGCCCGAAAGCGACTTGGCGACCGTGATCAGGTCGGGCTCGAGACCCCAGTGCTCCAGTGCCAAGAGCCGCCCGGTTCGGCCGAAGCCCGTCTGCACCTCGTCGACGCAGAAGAGGGTGCCGTAGCGGCGACAGAGCTCCTGTGCTCCCTCGAGGTAGCCGTCCGCAGGGAGGTTCACGCCCTTGCCCTGCACCGGCTCCACGAGGAACAGCGCGACGTCCTCGCGGGCGAGCTCCCGTTCCAGGGCCTCGAGGTCGTTCCAGGGCACGCGCGCGAAGCCCGGGAGGAGCGGGCCGAACCGCGCGGTGAACTCGGGGCCCGCGTTCGCGGAGAGCGCGCCCAGCGTGAGGCCGTGGAAGCCGTGCTCCGCCGAGAGAACGCGCGACCGGCGCGTGGCCGCGCGGCCGAGCTTGAGCGCAGCCTCGACCGCCTCGGCACCCGAGCTCGTGAACAGCACGCGCTCGACACTCGCCGGCGCCCGCCGCAGCAGCTCCTCCGCGAGCAGCGCCGGCAGCGAGTCGACGCCGAGCTGCACCGAGCCCGGCCGCTCGAGCTCCAGCGCCTCGATCAGAGCCTCGCGGACGCGCGGGTTGTTGCGCCCGACGTTGAACATCCCGAAGCCGCCGAGCATGTCGAGGTAGCGGTTGCCGTCGGCATCCCAGAGGTACGCGCCCTCGGCCCTCGCCCAGCGGCGATCGAAGCCGATCGTCCGCAGGAGCCGCACGAACTGAGGGTTGATCGTCTGCGCGTGAAGGTCGAGCGCCTCCGCGCCCCGTGCCTCGACGAGCTCGCTCAGCCAGGCCACGCCGTGATTATCGCGGGGCGCCGCGAACGCGCGCGGCGCCCCTCTCCGCTGGTCGCTCAGGCCACGGGGCCGGGGAAGGCGGGCGGCCCCTGGCGATCGAATCCGCGGTCGAAGCCGCGGAAGCGGAAGCCGAACCCATGATGCTCGGGAAAGCGGTCGCGAAGCTTCCCGTTCACGAGATCGTCGATGCGGCTCT
Organism: Actinomycetota bacterium; assembly: GCA_046729915.1. Lineage (GTDB taxonomy): Bacteria > Actinomycetota > Thermoleophilia > Gaiellales > Gaiellaceae > AC-32. The sequence goes on from JBKPHO010000107.1 coordinate 16,307, forward strand.
CGAGGCCCTGCAAGGCCCGCTGCTCGTCGGCCTTCGTCAGCCGGCCGGCCTTCACGGCCGCATCGAGCTTGTCCTTGACGTCTTTCAGGAGCGCGGCCTTAAGACCGTCCACCGGCTTGCCTTGATCCTTCGCGATCCGGGCGAGCGTTTTGCCGCTGTCCAGGCGGCTGCGGAGCTGCTCTTCGCTGAGGCCGAGGTAGCTCGCCGCGGCGTCGAGCCCGTGGAAGAACGGGTGCACGCCGGGGAAGCCGGGGCCGAAGACAGGCGGACCGAAGAGCGGGAAGTCGCCGGACTCGATCCGCTTCTTCAGCTCCTCGCCCTGCGCCTTGGTCAGCCGACCGTCGGCGACCGCGGCGTCGATCCGGTCGGCGAACGCCTTCTTGAGCGCCGCACTGAGCTTGCTCGGGGAGATGCCGAGGTTCTTCGCAGCGTCGTTCACGATCGCCTTGCTCTCCTCGCTCGGCGACGTCGCCGTCAGCTTCGTCGCCGCGAGCCCGGCTCCGGCCCCTCCGACCGCCAGCGCGGCCGCGGCGCCTGCGAGCACCTTCCGTCTCATCGCCATCGGTACTCCTTTCGCCTCGTTCTCCGAGTCAAGCAGCCGAACCTGAGAACGGTCTGAGAACTCCCTAAGAACTCCCGCCGGCCTCAGTCGCGCCTGGTCAGCCGGCCGAGCAGGCCGCGGCGCTCCCAGCGGTCGGACGCAGCCTGCCGCTCTGCGTGAGTCGGCGGCACGCTGGTGGCGAACGGCATCCGCGGGTCGGGGTGGGTCTTGGTCGTCTTCGATCTCATCACGGCCTCCTTCGGGCTCGGGTTGGTTCGTGCCAGAGAACCACCGGGCCCTGAGAGCGGCTTGAGATTCGCGTGAAAGGTCTCTAAGAACTCCGCGCCGGTTCGGGCCGGCGCAGGGCCACGCGGTAGAGAAGCAGGGCGAGCACGAGCCATGCCGAGCCCGCGTACAGCAGCAGCGCCCAGAGGCTCGTCGCGTCGGTCCCCGCGGTCAGGCCGTGAACGAGCGCGAGCGCCCACACCGCGAGGTTGAGGTAGTGGGCTCGCCGCCAGACCCTGTACGAGAGCCGCTTGCGGTAGCGGTTCGTGAGCGCCAGTGCCGACCGGCCCGTGCGGGGTTCGATCAGGTGGTGCTGCAACTCGCCGCCCCGGAGCCAGCGCCGGTTCGTCGTGCCGCCCGTGGCGACACCCCGGCGAGCACCCGCAACGACCCGCCGTGCGGCAGGCCGACGGTGGTCTCCCCGGGGCGGCGACTTCCCTGCCCGCAGCGGCGCCCCAGCTACTTAACCCGCTCGGCTTCGATGACACCAGCGAAGGGGCCGTGACCGGGCTCGATGGCAAGTACCCGGTAGAACTCCGATTCGTTCGGGAAGCTGTCGCCGGCAGCGAGTGGCGCGTCGCGCTCGATCGTGAACCTTTCGCCGCCGTCCGAGAGGACCAGCACTTCGTAGAACGTTGGTGTCGGCACGGTAGCGACGCCTGGTCGCTCGGCTGGCCGCCCGGCCCACGAACGGGCGAACTTCGCCCCCCGAGCCACAAAGAACGCCGCCCTGCAAGTCGAACTCTGTTCGCCTAGGCTCCTGAGCCGCCTCCCCCGCGATCCCGTTCGGGGTCAGACCGCGAGCCTTTGTCTCCGCCTTAGGAGAAAGCGCCGGACAGTGCTAGCGTGGAGCGAGGCGGGCCGCACCGCCGACTTGTTGGAGTCTCCTGGCAACGAGGAAGAGGGAGTTTCGTGATGGGTGATGCGCAGCTGGAGCGGCCTGCACAGCACGAGGTCGACGATCGTTTCACCGGGGCAGGTTCGGTGCTCGAGGTGGCCTGCGAGTGCGGACGGAGCGGCTGCGCTGAGGTGATCGCGCTCCCGTCGTGCGTCTACGAACAGGCACAAAGGGAGCGTCGACTTCTGCTTGCGCCTGGCCACGAGGTGCCGGCGATCAGACGCCCGCTGAGCCGATATGACAGCTTCGTGGTCGTCGCTAAGGAGGAGGCGGCGGCCCCGATCGCGGAGAACTAGTCAAGCGCCTATTCCGAGCGGCAGGCGAAGCTCGGCGCGCACGCGAATCAGTCTAAGCGGGTCAGCGGTTCGCCTCCAGGTCGGAAGAGCCGGGGGGTTCTGGTGGCCCCTCCTCGCCTGAGGCGAGCGCTGGAATGGGCTCGAGCGAGCGAGCGCCGCCTTGAGGTTCGTTGCCACAATACGCACCCAGACCAGCCGACCCCTCAGCGACCTCCGAAAGCCACAGCCGACGGTCCTAGCGACGCCGGGCGAACGCGGCGTAGCCGGGCGGGCGAGGCTCGCAGAGTGTCGCAAGCCGCTGCCACAGGCGCGACTTCACCGCGCTCAGGCTCGGATGTGAGGCGAGGTTGTCGAGCTCGTCCGGGTCGAGCAACAGGTCGTAGAGCTCCTCTTCCTGCGTCTGGTAGAGGACGTACTTGTACCGCTCCTCGCGCACGGCGCAGTAGCTCGGGACGTCGCGCTGTGGCGGCCCCACAAGATGCTCGACCAGGAAGTCGTGCCGCCAGTGCGGCCGGCGCGCCCTCGAGAGCAGCGGCAGGAGGCTTCGGCCCGCGGCGCCAGGCATGTGTGTGCCCGCGAGCGCAGCGAAGGTCGGGGCGAGGTCGATGTTGAGCGTGAGGTGCCCGTCCTGAACTTGCCGCTCGTGCCCGAGCGGGTCATACCGGATGACGAGCGGAACCCGGATCGACTCCTCGTACGGCACGACCTTGCTACCCGCGATCAGCCGGTGCTCGCCCCACGAGACGCCGTTGTCGGAGGCGAAGACGACCATGGTCGTCCCGAGCATGTGCCGGCGCTCGAGCGCCAGGATGATCCTGCGGAGGGCGTCGTCGACAGCCAGTGCGGCCGCGAGCTGCGCGCGACGGAAGCGAACCACGCGCCGGACCTGCTCCGGTGGCAGCGGCCCGAGGCGGCGGATGTAGCTCGGCTTGTCCGAGACGTGGTGCTCATTGAAGTTCGGCGGCCCCCACCAGGGGAAATGGGCAAAGGCGCCGGCGTAGCGCCGCGGAGGAGTCGCGGGCGTGTGCGGCGCGAAGGGGGCGAGCTCGAGGAAGAACGGCCGCGGGGCGCTGGCTACGAAGGAAACAGCCTTACGCGCGAGCACATCGGTGGAGTAGTCGGTGGCGCGCCGGCCGTACTGGCTCACGCGACCCTGCTCGACGAGACGGTAGTCGTAGTACGTCGGATTGCCGAAGAACGCGGTCCAACGGTCCCAACCGGGCGGGATGTAGAGCGCATCCGACGGCCGAGCGCCGTACCCGTTCAGGTACTTCCCAAAGAGGCCGGTCGTGTAGCCGGCCGCGTGGAGAACGGTCGCGATCGTCGTGGTGTCGTGAAACGACCTGAACCCCCCGTGCGGCGGCGTGTTCAGGTAGATGCCGGTCGAGTGCGAGTAGCGGCCGGTGTGCAGGCTCGAGCGGCTCGGACAGCAGAGGGGATTGGTGACGAAGCTGTTCGTGAACGTGACGCCGTGCGCCGCGAGCGCCTCCTCGACCGTCTGCATTCCCCACAGCGTGTCCCAGCGTTGGTCGTCCGTCAGAACGAGGACGATGCTCGGGCGCTCTGCGCGCGGCAGCGTCCCGGCCGACTTCGCGACCTCGCCGCCGCCGCGCGCGGCGATCAGCCCGAGGGCGAGTGTCAGGGCGCTTATCCAGTAGACGCGCCGCATCGTCACAGCACCTCCCCTCAAGATGGCCGGGCGGTTCGATCCTCTCATCTCCGTCAATCGCGAGAAGCTCAACCAGTTGAGCTATGGGATGAGGCACCGCATCGTTGAGATCGCGCACCTGGCGGCTGCCGATGAACGAGTTTTCGATGTCCACCCGGAGGTGTCGTTCGTTCAGGGAGCTGCTCGGGTGAACGCCCTCCCCAAAGCGAACCGGGTCGGGCGGGTCGGAGCGGCGCCTCGCACTGGCGGATGCCGGTGTTGACCTCCCGGACCTGCCTCATCCACTCGACGACGTTCTCGATGCCGCGGTGACTGCGTGGAGCGCGATGCGGTACGCGGAGGGGAAGGCCTTAACGCGCCGCACGGCTATCAGATCCGAGTCGGCGCGATCTGGCGATAACGAGTTTGGGCGAGTCCCCGATTTTTAGAGCGGGTCGCCGGTGACCCCGCGCAGTCAACCTATCTCCCCCCGCAACGTTTCCTATCGAGGCAAATCGGTTGACTCCGATCCACTCTGGTCGACGTGCCGCGTAAAGCCCTGATTCTCGAGCAGCTTGTGGCCGTGCGCCGCTTCGACGAGGCCAACCACCGCCACCGCAGGGCCCTGGACCAATCGGGGCCGCTCGCCGATCCGGAGCTCGAGCGCGCACGTCAGCACTCGCTCGCTCTTCGCGGCGTCGGGGGCGCGCGCGTGCGGGCCGCCGAGGCGCTGCGGGAGTTCGCGCGACTCGTGGCTGACCGACCGCGTTGAAGGGTAAGACCAGCGTGCGCGGCTACGGCACCGCTCACCAGCGCGTCCGGCAAAGCTGGTCGAAGCGCGTGGCGCTAGGAGGCCTAGGTTGTGCCCGCTGCCGCAGGTCGATCGTTCCGGCGAGCCCTGGGATCTTGGCCATGACGACTTCGAGCGGAGCCGGTACACCGGCCCTGAGCATCGTGCTTGCAACCGGGCGACCTCCGGTCGCCGGAGGTGGTCGCGCTGTTGGTGAGCTTTCGTTTCGCCGGCTCCAAGCGGCCGGAAGCACCGCATTCGCCAATGCAGGCGGAATTGTCCGGTCCTTCTACTCCGGTTCTCTGCGGGCGCGGGTAGCGCACAACGCGATGCAACAGGCCGGGGCGGGCGCCTGGACTCTGCGGCCAAACCGACGCTCGCGGGAGGGAGACGTCGCCCCGGCCGGCCTACTTTCGACAACCACCGGCGGTGGCCCATAGCGGCTACCCGGTCCGTCGCGCGCACTGATTTGCTCACGCGACACCAGCGGAGGCAGCTTGGCGGTGATGCTGCCCCCGCTGTGTCGTCGCCAGCCAAGGCCGCCGCCGTGAGGGAGCATCGCGGGGAGAGATGCGACGAAACTCCCTCGTGTCTCGGCCGCAGGCTACGGAGTGTGACATAGCTCCGAGCCTCGTCGACGAGGTCCCGCAACTCTCTGGAGCGCGCTGCCGGGATGGCAGGGACGTCGCGCCGAAGCTGACAGCAAGATCTGGCGTTCGACGGGAGGCACCGGCTGCGCTCGGCGATGCTGGAGCTGACCCCGGCAGCAACAGTGGCAGTGCGGGGAATCAGCCGCCGCCGCCCAGCGGAGGCTGTCAACACCACTAGCAGCCCCGGGAAAGTCGAAGCGCTTGACGGCGTCCGCTAGTTAGGAGCCGGGAACGTGATCCCCACAGATCAGGACGTCGATGGCTCTCGCGGGCGGATGGGGCGCCTCTGCTCTGCCTCCCAGGCGCTTTTCGGCCATCCGCCCTCCACCGTGAGCGAGGGGTCTTAAGGGCGGATCGTCTTCCTGCCGCTGCCGTGGTCGTTTACACCTAGGCGAACCCGTTTTCAGCTGCTGCGGCGTCTTTCGGCGTCGCTTCCTCCGGCGCTTCGGCAGGCGAGACCCGAGCTGCCGCCGTGCTCGCTACCTCCAGGAGCCGAGTCCCCATCACGTGAATCTCGTCGAGCAACTCGTGGCGTTCCCTCCAGACCGCTTCGGTTTCGGCGTGAAGTTCCTGCATCCGGGTCTCGGCCTGCTTCCGCGAGGACGCGATCTCTTCCTCAAGTCGCTGCAGTCGCTCCGCGGCCTCCGCACGCGAGCGGGCGAGAACTTCCTCCGCCTCCGCGTGCGAGCGGGCAATGATGTTATCCGCCTCTGCCCTCGCGCCCGCGAGGGTGTCAGCCGCATCGCCCCTCGCCTTAGCGACGATCTTCTCCGCTCCCGCCTCTGCGGCGCGCGCGCCAGCGAGGATCTCCTCGGCCTCGACCTTTGCGCGCCCGAGCTCCCCTTGCGCTTCCTCGTGCGCGCTGGCCGCGATCTTCTCTGCCGTCTCCTGCGCCTGGTCCAGCAAGCCCTTCGTCTGCTCCGCAACCTGCTCGAGCGCGTGTCTGACCGCCGCTTGCGGCGACCGTCCAACCTCGAGTTCGGCGATCAGGCGATTGACCTGGTTGACATACGAATCGACGGCGCGGCGCTCGTACCCGCGACCCGCAGTCGGGAACGAGACGTCGCGCATCGCCGCGGGTACGCGCGCCTGAAGGTCGGCGAGGCGACCGCTTTCCTCGAACGGAGGCAGCGGCTTGCCCTGCTCCTTAGTCGCTTCAGGGGCCTCGTCATCGGCCACGCGACGAGTATGACCGATTCGACATCGTCCAGGGCCAATCCCTCTTTCGCCCAGCGCTCGAGTGCTGCAACCTGCTCGTCGCCGAGGCGACCGCGAGCTACCCCAGCCTCAACCTCACCGACGCGCTCGACCTGACGATGCTGATCGCGCGAAAGGGATCCGCGCCGGCACGCGCGCGTCGCTGCCCCATGGTGCCGCGCTACCTCGAGTGACGAGGCGACGGTCGACGAGGCTGCGAATGATCGCAGCGTGCCTCGCCGCGCTGGCCGGGGATCGCCGCGCCCAGTAATCCGGGAGAAACACGAGGTCCACAACCCAGGTTCTCGCGCAACAGGCTCCAGAACGTTCAGCAAGACGGTGAAGGGCCGCTGATCGGCTGACCAACGCTAGTTAAACGCCAGAGTCGGGCGGTGCGCCCAGGGAGAGGTGGGAGCGCACCGCCCGACTTCGCATTGAGCCCTTCTGCCTAGTGGTGATTAGGGCAGTTCGGGTTGCTCGGGTTGGGCTGGCTGCACTGGTGTGTGCCTGGCCCAACGTCACTGGCCGCTACGGGTGCAATCCCCGCCGCGAGCGCAGCAACCGAGAGCAGCGGGACTGCTAGCCGCTTCCCCCTGCGCATGTCGCCTCCCTTCGCGACTGACGCTGCGATTGTCGGCACTCGTTACTCAAGCTCTGAGTGCCGGTCCTAACACGCCCCGCGCACGTTCGGGAGCAGGCAGCCTGAGGAGAAGTCCCCGAGACTGATGGAGACGTTGTTGGTCGTATCCGTCAGCGTCACGTCTGTGTACGAGACCGAGGCGAGCTCGAGTCTCTGCCCATTTGGGCAGCTGATATCGCTCGGCGGCGGGTTGACCGTCAGCGAGGCGGTCACGTTGCCGTTCTTGCCGGAGCTGAAGGTGCCGCTGGCGCTGACCGGACCCGACACCGTCGTCTTGTTCTGGGCGCTCGGGTTGGCGCCCCCCTTGTTGACGCAGACGTAGGTCGCTGTGGCATCCGCGCTCAAGGTGTAGTTGATGTTCTGGTTGGTGCCGAGGCCGGCCTCCTTGAAGTTGGCGGTCAGCGACCCATTCGCGTTCAGTGTCCCGCTGGCAGAGATGAAGTGCGGGCTGACCGCAAGCGCAACCGGCACCGCGATCGCGGCTGTCGCAAACGCAGCGACCACGATCAAGAGCATCCGACGCATTCGGAAATCCTCCTTGTAAGGTCGTGTGCTCACCCAAATGGGTGAACTTCTCTAAAGAGATGACTCAGGCGCGAGGCGCGAGTAGACTCAACCGTTACGCACCACCTCCCCTCTTTCGTCGCTCGTAGCAGGCGTCGGGAAATGCGAGGTCGGTGTACCGCCCCGTCCCACGTGCAACCGTGGGGCGGGGCTTTTCTTATGGATGGTGCTCGCGATGGAGCCCTTACGCATTTACGTCCAGCCCTCCCCGGTTGGACGCAGCGAAAGTCCTTTTGACCGCCGCAGTCAAGGGATGTTTACTCGCTTGCACACAAATTGCAAACAAACTAGTACGCAAGGCGCGGCCAAAAAGGTCGCAAAGAGCGAGCGTTTCGGCGACCAGAGAGCGCAAGAAACGCCCAGCGGTGCCGATCTATGAGAGTAGAGCCGGCGGGAATGCTCGCTAGCCAGACGGCCGCTAAGCACGCCGCCGGCTCTTTTCTAGACGGCACCGCCGCGTGGCATCTTCCCTAACAGCGGCGACTAAGCGTTCTGCTCCCTTTGACTGGAAGCCGTCGCCCGTGACGAGGTCGAGCGCCGCATCCACCGCGAGCGCCTTCACGACGTGTTCAGGTCGAGCAGCGTCCGGGAGGACGCGCGAGCAGCCTGCCCGAGAGGCAAATCGATCGCCAGCTGCCGGCTTGGGTCGGGCTCGGCGGCCGCTCGTTGCGGGCGGCAGCGAAACGAAGTCCCGGTCGTAGCCGGCCGAATCGATAGCGCGGCCGAGCGTCGGATCACGAGCCCGTCCGTCGCGGCCGCCGCGGCAAGCGCGTCACGCAACACGAATGCGAACAGCCTCGAGACGACCAGCGCCCGCGCCTCCTCGCGGTTGACGTGGCTCAGCTCGCTGTCGGGCCGGAAGCGCGAGAAGACGCGGTCCCAGCGATCGAAGAGCCCCTCGATCGCCTCGAGCTCGTCGTCGCTCGCGCCGCCGACGACAACGTCGACGCCCATCGAGCGGAACGACCGCTGCCCAGGAGACATGCGTCTGCACCTGGGGCTGCGATCCGGTGGAGGGAGCGACGGAGCCCGAGCCGAAGCCCAAGCCGTCGTCGCCCGAGGTCGCGCCCGAGTCGTTCGTCGCCACGCTGCCCGAGTTGCTCCCGGCCTTCGACGTCGCCGGGTGAGCCTCCCGGGCGGGCAGCACGATCGTGAGGAAGCCCGCCGCAGCCGCCGCGACTGCCGTTCGCTTTGCGCCGGCGCCGCGTCGACGGGGCTTCCTGGATCCGCGAGGGGGCAGGGGTCACGTCGCCGAGGAAAGCAGCCGTGCCTGAATGGAAGCTGAGAGCGGCTTGAAGAGTTGCTAAGAGCTGGGGCGGCCGTTCAGGCGCAGCCGTATCAGCGTCCCGCCGTCCTCGGGGCGCTCGGCGACGACCGAGCCGCCGTGCCTCTCGGCGACCTGCTTGACGATCGCCAGGCCGAGGCCCGAGCCCGGCATCCCCCTTGCCGAGCGCGCACGGTAGAAGCGGTCGAACACGTACGGCAGGTCTTCGTCCGCGATGCCGGGACCGTGGTCGCGCACGGCGACCTCCCCGTCGCGCACCGCCACCTCGACCGTGCCGCCGGGCGGGCTCCACTTGGCGGCGTTGTCGAGCAGGTTCGCGACAGCGCGCTCGATCGTCGACGGTGCCCCTTGGACGAGCGACTCGTGGAGGTCGGTCTCGAACTCGACGGACGGGCGGTTCCGGCGCGCGCGTTCGACGGCATCGGCAGCCAGGAGGTCGAGACGAACATCCCTCTCCGGCTCGGCCACGGCATCCGGCCGACTATCGCGCGCGAGCTCGATCAGCTCGCCGATCAGCACCGTCATCTCGCCGATCTGCTCGACCACGTCCTCGAGCAGCCGCTCGCGCTCATCAGGCGGCAGCTCGTTCTCGCGCGCGAGGACCTCGATGTTCGTCCGCAGGCTCGTCAGCGGCGTGCGGAGCTCGTGCGAGGCATCGGCGACGAGCTGCCGCTGGGCCCGATTCGACTCCTCGAGCGCGGCGAGCATCGTGTTGAAGCTCGTGGCGAGCCGGCCGAGCTCGTCCTTGCTCGTGCCCGTCGACTCGATCCGCTGCGAGAGATCGCGCGTCTCCGTGACGGCCTCGCTCGTCTCGGTCAAGCGCCGCACCGGCGCCAGCGCCGCGCGCGAGACGAGCAACCCGAGTGCCGCCGCCACGCCGATCCCACCTGCCGCGATCACGATGAGGAGCAGCGTGATCCGGTGCAGCGTCCGGTTCACCTCAGAGAGCGGGCGGAAGATCTGGACGGCGTAACCCGGAGTGCCCGGGAAGGTGAGCACCCGGTACTCCGTGCCGCCGGCACGCCTGTCGCTGAAGTAGACGTCGTGCGCGCCTCGGGCCGTCTCACGGTCTCGCTTGTCGGGAGGAAGGACGAACGTGACGCCGGGCTGCACGAAGGGCCGGCCGGAGGCGGGGACCGCCTGCACGTAGTCGCTCTGCTGGCTGGGCGGTGGCCCGGGAATGTCGAGGTAGCCGTCCTCGATGTGCGCCCCCGGTCCGGTGAGGATCTCCGAGTAGCGGGCGTTGAGGGAGCGGTCGACCTCGCCGAGCAGCTCGTTGTGTACAACGATGTACACGACGACCGAGGCGACGACGACCGCGATGCCGACCGCCGCGGCGGCGACCAGAGCCAGCCGGGTGCGAAAGCTCATTGCTCGCGCAGCGCGTAACCGACGCCGCGGACCGTGTGGATCAGCCGAGGCTTGCCGCCGGCCTCGCTCTTGCGCCGGAGGTAACCGATGTAGACGTCGAGCGAGTTCGAGGCGAAGCCGAAGTCGTAGCCCCAGACGCGCTCGAAGATCAGCGAGCGCGTCAGGACCTGGCGGGGGTTCAGCATGAACAGCTCGAGCAGCGAGAACTCGGTGCGCGTGAGCTCGATCTTGTCGCCGCCGCGCCGCACCTCACGTGTGCCTGGGTCGAGCTCGAGGTCGGCGAAGCGGAGCGGCTGGCCCGAGCCGTCGCTCGTGCGCCTCAGCAGCGCCCGCACACGCGCGAGCAGCTCCTCGAGCGCGAACGGCTTCGTCAGGTAGTCGTCGGCGCCTGCGTCGAGCCCTTCGACGCGGTCATCGACCTGCGTCCGCGCGGTCAGCATCAGGATCGGCAGCTTGCTGCCCTCGCGGCGCAGCGTGCGGGAGACGTCGAGGCCGTCCAGCCCCGGCATGAGCACATCGAGCACCATCGCGTCGGGCTCAGGCTCGGACCGGAGCCGCTCGAGCGCCTGCGCGCCGTCCTCCGCGAGCTCGATCTCGTAACCCTCCAGCTCGAGCGCGCGGCGGAGCGACTCTCGGACAGCACGCTCGTCGTCGACGACCAGGATCTTCACGTGCGCATTGTTGCGTCAGAAGCTGAGAGCCGGATGAGGAAAGCCCCGCACGCGGCAGTTCTTAGGAAATTCTCAGGTGACGTTCACAGTCGTCTTAAACACGGCTGATCAGATCGGCGTGTCATCGACCAAGGGATCCCCATCCCCTTGGGGTACGAACGGCCCCGCTCCGGCGGGGCCGTTCGTTTTCTTACGCTCTTCTTAGCCACGTCTCATCCCGGTCTTAGAGGACACTGCTCTCATGGGACTCGCCAACGACGGAAAGGAACCCTCCCTGATGCCCCGCCGCCCGCGCAAAACACTCGCACTGTCTCTCCTAGCAGCAGCCTGCCTAGGCGCGGGTGGCGGGGCCGTCGCGTACGCGACGCTCTCGGACGGGAACACGGTCGTCAAGCAGGTCACCGTGCAGCGCTCGCAGCCGGTGGCGAGCTCTTCGGCCCCGCTCTCGGTCAACCAGATCTACAAGCGCGCGTTCCGCGGCGTGGTCGAGATCACTGTCACGTTCAGCGGCAGCAGCACGCCGTCCTTCCCGGGCGGTGGGGCGACGCCGCAGCGCGCGCAGGGCTCCGGCTGGGTCTACGACTCCGAGGGCCGCATCGTCACGAACGAGCACGTCGTGGACGGTGCGACCTCGATCAAAGTCCAGTTTTGGAACGGCAAGACGTACTCGGCCACCGTGGTCGGCACGGACCCGTCGACTGACCTGGCCGTGATCAAGGTCGACGCGCCCTCGTCGCAGCTACGCCCGCTGTCGCTCGGCGACTCCTCGAAGGTGCAGGTCGGTGACGGAGTGGTCGCGATCGGCAGCCCCTTCGGCCTCGAGGAGACCGTCACGAGCGGCATCGTCAGCGCGCTCCACCGCGCGATGCAGGCCCCGAACAACTTCACGATCAACGACTCCATCCAGACCGACGCTGCGATCAACCACGGCAACTCCGGCGGCCCGCTGCTGAACTCGCAGGGCCAGGTGATCGGCGTCAACGCGCAGATCAGAAGCGACTCGGGCGGCAACGAAGGCGTCGGTTTTGCGATCCCTTCGAACACCGTGCGCTCGATCGCGTCGCAGCTGATCTCGTCCGGGAAGGCCGAGCACGCCTACCTCGGCATCTCGATCGACTCCACATCGCCGACGGCGAAGATCGCCGAGGTGAAGCCGTCGACCCCCGCGGCGACGGCGGGTCTGAAGGCCGGCGACGTCATCACCGCAGTGGACGGGACCACCATCGCCTCCGGCGACGACCTCACCCGCGCGATCGACTCGCACAAGCCCGGCGACACGGTGACCCTGAAGTACCGCCGCGGCGGCAGCGAGCACAGCGTGGAGCTGACGCTGGGCACGCGCCCCTCGTAGCAGCGGCCCGAGCATTCGCGGGGGAGCGCCACCTCGGACTCCCCCGTGAATCCACCTTCCCCGACTTGGTCAGGCGGCCAAACGGCAGTAGGATCGACGTACTGCGGTTTCTAGGGAAGGGGAGAGTGATGAGCAGGCGTTTGCTTTGCGCGCTCCTCGCTCTGGTCGTCGCTGCGCTTGCAGGCGCGAGCGGTGCCGGAGCAGTCACGACGAGCGTCGTGATGAGCGGGCTCGACAACCCACGCGGTCTCGCGTTCGGGCCTGAGGGCGCCCTGTACGTCGCCGAAGCAGGGCGCGGCGGCCCTGGACCCTGCGTATTCCTGCGGGGTGCACCCCAGTGTTACGGCCCGACGGGGGCGGTGAGCCGCCTCTGGCGAGGAAAGCAGCAGCGGATTGCGACCGGCCTACCGTCGTACGGGACGGCGGCGAGCACGACCGGGCCGCACGACATCGCGTTCCAGGGCCGGGGCGGCGCGTACATCACAATCGGTTTGGGTCTCGAGGGACTACCGCGATCGGCTTTCGCGGTGGGAGATCGGTTCGGGTGGCTCGTGCGGATGCCGGCGAGCGGCGGCTGGCGCCGAGTTGCAGACCTTGCCGCTTACGAGTTCGCGGCGAATCCGGCCGGCGGCCCGCTCGACAGCAACCCCTACGGTCTTCTTGCCGAGCCGGGAAGTCGCGTGATCGCGGATGCCGGAGCGAACGCGTTGCTCCGTGTCGCCGCGAACGGGATCATTTCGACGATCGCCGTTTTCCCGGCACGGCCGAACCCGACCCCGATCGGGCCGCCGTTCATCGATTCCGTACCGACGGCAGTAGCGGTCGGTCCTGACGGTGCCTACTACGTCAGCGAGCTCACGGGCGTTCCATTTGCCGCGGGACTCGCCAACATCTACCGGGTCGTTCCCGGCCAGTCGCCCACAGTGGCGTGGAGCGGCTTCACGACGGTAATCGACATCGCGTTCGGCCCAGACGGGAGTCTGTACGTACTCGAGCACTCGACGGGACCGGTCTTCTTCGCTCTGCCGGGAAGGCTGCTCAGGGTGGCACCGGACGGAACGCGAACCACGGTCATCGACGGCCTGACGCGACCCGGCTCGGTCGCAGTCGGCCCTGACGGGGCCCTCTACGTCTCGAACCGGAGCACGTCGATCGGAACCGGCGAGGTGCTGCGCATCGTGCCGTAGGCGGGCGTTCATCGTTCTGGCGCTTCGGCGCGTCACCTGGTTGGGAAGGCTCTTGTCAGGAATGGACTAGAGTCACCCCGTGGCCAAGATCTCGGCGCAGGCGCTGGCCGAGCTCGCCGCGTGCCCGCTCGACTACGTGCAGCGGCTGGCGGATCTCGGCCTCCTTGAGCAGACCGAAGACGACGGGCTGTTCCCGTCGTCCGACGTGCACGTCGTCCGCCTGATGGCGGCATTCGAGGAAGCGGGGATCTCGCTGGAGGATGTCGCCCGCGGCGTCGCAGCAGGAGAGCTGTCGTTCCCGCTGGGGCTCTTCCTGCCCGAGCCCGCTTCTATGTCGGGCACCTATGCGGAGCTCGCCGACCGGCTCGGGCGGTCGCCCGAGCTCTTGCGGCGCCTCAGCAGGGAGCTCGGCCTGCCGCCGCCGGCCGACGACCGCGTGCGCGACGAGGACGCGGAGGTCCTGTCTCTGCTGGTGACGAAGCTCGACCTCGCGGACGACGACGAGCTCTCCCGCTTCTCCAGGCTCTACGGCGGCGGCGTGCAGCGAATGGTCGTCTCAGGGCTGCAGTTCTTCGACAGTGCCGTTCAGCAGCGCGTTGCGAGGCTTGGGCTCCCGAGCGACGAGCGCGACCGCCTCGTCTACGAGCGCGCCGCCGGCTACACGGAGCTCGTCAGCAGCATCGTCCCGTGGCTCCAGCGGCGGCACCGCGAGCGCTCCGTGCTCGAGTACATCGTCGGGGTGACCGAGGGCTTC
>JBKPHO010000108.1:0-2098 GCA_046729915.1 Actinomycetota bacterium
GCCGAGTACCGGCGGGCGAAGGAGGCGGCGGCGTGGCTCGCGGAGCGGCTCGAGGCCGAAAGCGACCGCTTCTTCCGGCTTGGGCCCGCACCCTCCTACGGAGTCTGGAATCACGTGCGGCGGCTGGCACCGCAGGAGCCCGCGTCGCTGGCGGCAGCGCTGCGTGCGCTCGCGGCCGAGCCTCCGGCGGTCTCGCTCGCGCACCTCGAGCTCCGCTTCCCGCCGGTCTCGCGGTTCCTCGAGCGCTTCCGCGCTGTGCTGCGGCGGCGCAGGGTCTTCGACCTCGATGCGGAACTGGACGGCATGTCTCGGATCGAGCAGGCGGTCGCCTTCCTGGCGCTGCTGGAGCTGCGGCGTGGGGGCGAGGTCGCCTTGGAGCAGGCGGAACCCTTTGCACGCATACGCGTTCTAGGTACACGTACGCGGGCTAACCAAGAAGGCGTTGGTACGACGGAATGGATCGCCCGCTCCGCCTGATCACGGCGAGCCCGGTCGACCGCCTCGCACGGATGATCGAGGCGCTGCTGGTCGTGGCATCGCAGCCGCTGTCGGTCGACGAGCTCGCGGAGGCATGCGAGGACGACGCCGCGCGTGTCGAGACCGCACTGCGCCTTTTGGGCGAGCGCTTCGCGGAGGGCCGCAGCGGGATCGTGCTCGAGCGCGTCGCCGGGGGGTGGGCCTTCCGGGCATCCCGGGACGCGGCCGAGGCCTGCGGGCGGCTGTTCGAGCGCCCGGTCGAGCGTGGGCTCTCGGCGGCGGCCCTCGAGACGCTGGCGATCGTCGCCTACCTGGGGCCGGTGAGCCGGCCGGAGATCGCGCGCATCCGCGGTGTCGCCGCCGACTCGGTGGTCGCCGGGCTCGTGGAGCGCGGCCTGATTGCGGAGGCCGGGCGTGAGGACGGCGCGGGCGGAGCGGTGCGGTACCGGGCGACGCCCCTGTTCGAGCGGGTCTTCGGCCTCGACTCGCTCTCGGCCCTGCCGCGACTGGACGACCTCGGCCAAAGCACGGACGAGATTCGCGCGCGCCTCGAGTCAGTCGCCGAGCGCCGCCCGGCCTAGTCGCCGATGTAGACCGGCGTTCCGACGTTGGTCCGCTTGTAGAGGTCGATCACGTCCGGGATCGTCATGCGGACGCAGCCGTGCGAGACCGCGTGCCCGATCGACCAGGTCTCGTCGGTGCCGTGAATGCCGGCGCCGTTGAAGATCCCCAGCCAGCGCGCCTTGAGCGGGTCGTCCGGCCCCGGCGGGATCACCCGTCCTGCGAGCGAGCCGGTCCAGGAGCTGAAGGGCACGAGCCAGGATGGATTCACCACCCTGTTCTGGATGTGGTAGAGGCCTGCCGGGGTCTGCAGCCCAAGTTGGCCGACCGCGATCGGGTAGCTGCGAGCGAGCCGCAGGTGGCTGAAGAGCCGGAGCGTGAAGGCGGCGCGGTCGATCGTGATGAAGGACGGGTAGCGGTGACGGAGGACGGCCACGGTCACGCGCGGGCGCGGGTGGCGGATCGGAACGCCAAGCAATCGCGGCGCCCGCTGCGAGACCAGCGTCCGCTCGATTCTGCTGCGAAGCACGCCCGCCGCGACCGCGACGCCGCGCCGGTCCTTCCGGAGACCCAGGCGGTCGAAGCTCGGCACGAGGGTGGCATTTCGAGGACGGCGGTCGATTCGCCGCTGCAGCGCGCGGATGACCCGTTCGACCGCTGAACGCGAGTAGCCGACCCGCGGACGCAGGTTCGCGTTCACGTCTCCGCTCGTCAGCTCGCGCCAGGCGCGGGGGATGAACCAGGAGCGGCGGCTGAGGTCGAGTGCACGGGCAACAAGCGCGTCCGTCTCGACCCTGACCTTTGCCGCACTCGCGGTGAGAACATGGCGACCGCGCGGGTAGCGGAGCACGATCGGACGGTCGAGTGGAGCAAAGGCTCGCTCGAGCTTGGCGCGGGCGGCAGGCGCCGAGAGCCCGCCGAGATCGATCGCGCCGACGTGGATGCCGTGGGCGATCATGTCGTCCTGGCTGCGGGCGTAGGCGTAGGCGGCGCCGAAGAGGAGCACGGCCGTAAGGGCAACCACTGCCGCGCCGCCTACGAGCCGGCGGCGGGTGAGCAA
>JBKPHO010000109.1:0-5715 GCA_046729915.1 Actinomycetota bacterium
CCGCGGCGGGCGAGCAGCGGCCCGGCGAGCAGGAAGGACGCACGGATCCGGCTCGAAAGCTCGGCGTCCAGCTCGTGCGAGGAGACGTCCGCAGCGTGCACGCGCACCTCGTTCTCGCCGATCCATTCGGCGTCGGCCCCGAGCGCGGAGATGAGCGCGATCATCGTCTCGACATCGCGGATCCGCGGCACGTTGTGCAGCACCACCGGCTCGTCCGTCAGCAGGCAGGCGGCGAGGATCGGCAGCGCGCCGTTCTTGTTGCCGGCGGCGGAGACCCGGCCACTCAGCGGCTGTCCGCCCTCGATCACGAAGGACTCGGCGAGCGCGTCCGTGACGGCTGTCTGGGCCATATGGAGGGGGCTATCCTAGGAGCGTGGGCGGCCACCGGCAAGCGTATCGACCGGTCGGTTCAGACGGATGCGCGTCTGAGCCGCGCATCCTGAGGCAAGGCATCGCAAGCGACGCCTAGCGCCCGCCGTGGAACCCACCCGAGAGCGCGCCTGGGAGACGCTGAACCGCTACACCAAGAGCGAAGCGCTGCTGCGCCACGCGCTCGCCGTCGAGGCCGCGGTGGGCGCGTACGCTCAGCGCTTCGGCGTGGACGAGGAGCTCTGGCGCGCGACCGCGCTGCTGCACGACTTCGACTACGAGATCCATCCGACGCTGGACGAGCACCCGCAGAACGGGGCGCCGATCCTGCGGGACGAGGGCTGGCCGGACGAGGTGGTCGAGGGCGTCCTCTCTCACGCCTCGCACCTCCGGCTGCCGCGCGACACGCCGCTGAAGAAGACGCTGTTCGCGTGCGACGAGCTCGCCGGCTTCATCCACGCCTGCGGGCTCGTGCGACCGGACGGGATCGAGACGCTCGAGCCGCGCTCGGTGAAGAAGAAGCTGAAGCAGCCGTCGTTTGCGGCCGGCGTGAACCGCCAGGACGTCTACGAGGGCGCCGAGGAGCTCGGCGTCGACCTGGACGAGCACATCGCGTTCATGATCGCCGCGATGCGGCCGATCGCCCCTGAGCTCGGACTGCGAACCGGCTAGAGCGCGTCAACCACGCGCTCGAGGTCCTCGTCGCTCGTCCACCAACCGCACGAGACCCTGATCCAGCCGAGGCCCGGAATGTCGCGGACGACGACACTCTCGTCGTAGAGCCGCCGCACGAGCTCGGCGGTGTCACCCTCGGCACGGAAGGTGACGAGCGTGCTCTGCCCCGGCGGAGTCACGATCTCCACGCGCTCGGCGAGGAGCTCGCGGCAGCGCGCCGCGGCCTCGGCGGCGCGCTCGAAACGCCACTCCGGCGCAAGCTCGAGCGCCTCGTCGAGGCCGGCGAGCGACGGCACCGGCGTCCAGTTCGAGTCGTACCGGGCGGCGCCCGCCCGCGGCGTGAAGGCGCCGGTTGGCTCGTACCGCTCCTGGGAGAGGTAGCTCGGCGCCGTCACTGGGAGCGACTCCGGCTCGCGCACGACGAGGCCACCCGTGGCGTCCGGGCCGCAGAGCCACTTCTGGCACGAAAAGGCGTAGTAGTCGACCCGCGTCGCGTCGACCGGGACGGCACCCACCGACTGCGCGCCGTCGACCAGCACCGGCAGGCCGGTCGCCTCTCGCAGCTGCTCAACCGGGAGGCGCGTGCCGGTCATCCAGCAGACGTGTGACAGCGCAAGGAGGCGCGTGCGTGGCGTTACCTCGCGCCGCAGCATCTCGAGCGACTCTTCCGGCGGCAGCTCCCGCACCGGCGCGACGCGCACCTGCGCCGGCGAGGCGGCGAGTGCGCCGAGCAGGCCGAAGTGCTCGCCGTCGGTCGTCACCACCTCGTCCTCCGGGCCGAGCCCGAGGCCCGAGAGAACGATGTTGCACCCGTTCGTGGTCGAGGTCGCAAGCGAGAGCTTCTCGGGCTCCACGCCTACTGCCACAGCCAGCTTCGCCCGCACCTGGTCCCGAAGGCCGAGCGCACGCTCGAAGTACTGCGGCCCGTCGCGGCCGCTCTCGAGGTCGGCGCGCTCCTGCGCGGCCATGGCCTCCGCGGTCGCGCTCGCGAGCGGTCCGTTCGTGCCTGCGTTGAGGTACGCGTAGCGCTCGAACACCGGGAACTGGGCACGAGCCTCGTCGAATGTCACCTGATCGTCACCTCCAGCGGAGCATGGTCGGAGAGCAATCGCCCGTCGTGTCGCCGCCGCTCCGCTGGCCACGCCTCCGGCGCGGTGGCGGGCGCGCCGCGGACGAGGATCTGGTCGATTCCGGGGATCGCCGCCGAGAACCCCCACTCCGGCCCGGCGAGTTGCTCGAGCACCTTCGATTCCCACGGCCTGACGTTGAAGTCGCCGGCGAGCACGAGTATGTCGTCGGGCTCGGCGAAGGATTCGGCGAAGGTCGCCGCACGGAGGAGCTCGACATCCCGAATGCGCGCGTCGCGGACGCTCGAGATGTGGAGGTTCACGACCGTGAGCCCCACGGCACGGACTGCGTGGCAGACCCGCCGCTCCTTGGCCCACGTGAACCGCGCTCCGCGGTCGAGCGCGAGCTCGCGCCCCACCTGGCGGCGGACCCCGGCCGGGTTGAGGACGATCGAGTCGGTGGCGAGCACTTGCAGCTCGGGCCGCAACAGGATCGCGTTCGCCTGGCCGGTGACCGCGGAGCGAAAGAAGCCGTGATGCCGCTGCGTGACGGTCCGGCCGAGCTCGGCGCTCCTGAGGCGCGGTCGCGCGGCCACGGCGGCGAAGGAGCGCATGCCGCTCCACTCGTCGAGCCGGCGCAGCGACCAGACGGGCAGCTCCTGGAGGCAGAGGACGTCCGGGCCGTCCTCGGACGCAAGCCGAACCATCTCCTCCAGGTGGGCGCGGCGCCGGGGCGGGATCGCGTTTCCGTGGAAGACATTCCAGGTGCGCACGAGGAGGGTCACGGGGCGGATTAGTCTAAGAGCGGCTTCCGTGACTTCACTCGCATCGACCGGTCAGTTGAGGTGCTGAGCAGGCGCCGTTTCGCGGACGTGATCGCGCGGCAGCTCGACCTCTTCGTCCGCGACCAGCTCGAGCTGCTCGAGGCCTGTGATCGAGCCGAGCGGGCCTACGACAGCGCCGAGCGTGCCGAGGCCGAGGAGCGGTACGGCGACTACCAGGAGCTCGTCGAGACCGGGACGGAGATCCTCGCCGAGCTGCGCGACCACTACGCCTCGACGCTCGACGAAGCCTCCGCGGAGGAGTACGAGGCTGGCTTCAACCGCGCGGTGGCCAAGCGGCTCCCGCGCTTCGGGCTCGAGATCGAAAACAGCTGAGGCGGGCGCGGTGATCGAACGATCGAACCGCCCGATCTCTTCCGGCCGGATAGCGGCGGCCGCTCGGCGTCTCCTGGACGCCTCGACCCTCTGCGCCGTCGCAACGGTGGCGCCGGCAGGGCGGGCCCACGTCAACACGGCCTACTTCGCCTGGAGCCCCGAGCTCGACCTCGTCTGGCTGTCCGAGCCGCGCGCGAGGCACTCGCGAAACATCCGCGCCAACCCCAGCGCATCCGTCGCCGTCTACTCCTCGGAGCAGCACTGGGGGAAGGCCGACCGCGGTATCCAGCTCTTCGGGACGGCGCGCGAGCTCGACCGGGCGGACGCCGGCGACGCCGAGGCGCTGTACGCAGCGCGGTTTCCCGACTACCAGCCGGACGAGATGAGTGCTTACCGGTTCTACGTCCTTCGACCGCGGGGCCTCAAGGTGTTCGACGAGGCCGAGCTCGGCGCCGGCGTGTTCGTCACCGCGCGTGTCGGTCGGGATCGGCGACCAGTATGGGAACGGACGGAGATCTACCGTTCGGCGAGCTGAGGCCGCTGAGGTGCGCGGCCAAGCCGCGCTGCGGTGGACGAATCGGCACACAACGGGCGCGAACGCGTCACCCATCCGTGAGCCCGGGTGGGGTAGCCTCGACCGCGAGGGAGGTGGGATCGAGCCCCACCCTTGGGTGGGGGTATGCGGCTTGGCGGTGCCGTCGGCGGTCAGCGATGGCCGAAATGGTGCGCTGCTGGGAGGGAGCCGAAGACGTCCGCGTCATCGGCACAGCGTCTCGCCAGCGGGCCCAGCGACTCGAGCTCTCGCACGACCACGTTTCTGTTGCGCCCCAGCCGCTCGAACCGGCCGCGGGCCAGGAGCAACGGCTCGGCACGCACCAGCGGGCGGAAGCGGTCGTACACCGCGGGCGGCACGACGAGGTTCACCTGCCCGTGCTCGTCCTCCAGCAGCATGAACACGACCCCGTTCGCGGTCGCCGGCCGTTGTCGTGCCACCGCCATGCCCGCCACCGCGACGGTGCTCCCAGCGCGCGCCGCCGCCAGGTCCTCGCTCGAGAGCGTCCCCTCGGGTAGGTGCGGCCGGAGCAGCGTCAGCGGATGGATCCCCACCGAGAGGCTCGTCGTGCGGTAGTCGGCCAGCATCAGCTCCCACGGCGACTGCTCGCGCAGCGCGGGCGTCTTCGCCGTCGGGTCGAGTGGAAGCGCGAGCTGGCTCTCCTCGCCCCCGCTGCCCGGCACGGTCTGCGCGCGCGGCGCGAAGCCGAGCTCCCACAGAAGCGCCCTGCGCCGCCCGTCGTACGAGTCGCACGCTCCCGACGCCACGAGCGCCTCCAACCGCGCGTGGTCGAGCCCCGTCCGATGCGCCAGCTCGCGCACTCCGGCGAACGGCCCGCCGCGCTCCCGCTCCGCAACGACCGCTTCGGCCTCCTCCTCGCCGAGCGAGCGCACGTACGAGAGGCCGACCCGCACCGCCTTCCCCTCAAGGCCGCACGTCGCCGCGCTGCGGTTCACGTCCGGCGACCGCACCTCCACCCCGCGCCGCTGCGCGTCACGCACGAGCGAGGCCGGTGGGTAGAACCCCATCGGCTGTGCGTTCAGCAGCGCGCACAGGAACTCCGCGGGATAGTGGTGCCGCAGCCACGCTGACTGATACGCGAGCAGCCCAAACGCGGCCGCGTGCGACTTCGGGAAGCCGAAGCCTGAGAAGCCGACGAGCTTGTCGAAGACCGCGTTCGCGACCTCGGCGCTCACCTCCCGCGCAACCGCGCCCTCCACGAAGCGGCCGCGGAACGCCTCGATCGCCTCCAGCGACCGCTTCCGGCTCATCGCGCGGCGCAGCCCTTCAGCCTCGCCGATCGAGAAGCCTGCGAGCGCCGTTGCCACGTCGAGCACCTGGTCCTGGAAGACGATCACACCCAGCGTCTCGCGCAGCGGCTCCTCAAGCAACGGATGGTCGACCGCCGGCACGAAGTCCGGGTCCTCGCGCAGCTTTTGCCGGTTCGCGATGTACGGGTGCACCGCGCCGCCTTGGATCGGCCCCGGCCGCACGAGCGCGACCTGGATCGTCAGGTCGTCGAGGCTCTCCGGCCGCGTCTGCAGCAGCGACTGCATCTGCGCGCGGCTCTCGATCTGGAAGACGCCGATCGTGTCCGCGCGCTGAATCTCGCCGTAGACCTCCGCGTCCTGCATAGGAATGCGCGAGAGGTCGATCGTCTCGCCGTGCTGCCAAGACGGGCGCGCGGGCAAAGCCCCCACGCCCTTTGTGCGGCGCCGCCGAGTCGGCGCCTTGGCGATCTGCTCGACGCAGTCCTCGACCGCCGAGAGCATCCCGAGGCCGAGCAGGTCGATCTTCAGGAAGCCTGCGTCGGAGCACGAGTCCTTGTCCCACTGGCAGAGTTGCCGCCCCTCCATCGCCGCGGGCTGCACCGGGACGAGCTCGACGAGTGGCC
>JBKPHO010000110.1:0-41659 GCA_046729915.1 Actinomycetota bacterium
AGCCGAGGCCCGCGCCGGGCCGGTCGGGGAGGCTGCGCAGATCCGCCAGTCCCGCGCGCAGGTCGTCCTCGGAGACGCCGGGGAGCTGCACCAGCGTGCCGACGGCGCTTTCCATCACATCCGCTGCGTAGGGCGCCTGGAGGGCAAGGTCGGCGCCCTGCCACCACATCGCCCGCTCGCCCTCGTCGACCTCGCGGAAGCCCGCCTCGCGGAGCCAGCCGGGCAACCGCGTGCCGGCGTCGCTCCAGCCCGAAGCCGCCATGCCTCGAACCATCGCGCTGAACAACGCTTCGATCGCAGGCGTCGACGGCTCGGCGCGGCAGGTCGCGTAGTCGACTTCGATCGCCGTGATGACGCCGCCCGGAACGAGCACGCGCCGCGCCTCGCGCAGCACCGCCGCCGGATCGGCGATGTGCTCCAGGAACCACATCATCCAGACGTGGTCGAACGACTCGTCCCCGAACGGGAGAGCCTGCGCGTCCGCCTGCAGCAACGTCGCCTCGACCCCGGCCCGCTCGAGATGGCCGCGCGCGAACTCGAGCTGCCTCGGCTCGAGGTCGACGCCGGTGAGCCGGACTCCCGGGAACTCCTGCCCCAGCACCGCCAGCACCGCGCCGACCCCGCAGCCGACCTCGAGCAGGCGCGTCCCGGGCTCGAGCTCCGTGCCGTCGCGGATCAGCCGGTGCCGCCAGTGCTCCGCCTGCTGCACGAGCCGCTCCTGCTCGGGCGTGCCGTAACCGTGAACGTATCCGCTCATTGAGGGAAGAATTACCTCGTGGCCCTCACTCAGTACTACACGGCGACCAGCCTCGACGGCTTCATCGCCGATCCCGACAACTCGCTCGACTGGCTGTTCACCCGCAGGCGCGAGGAGGGCGGGCCGCTGAACTACGACGACTTCATCGCCGACGTCGGTGCCATGGCGATGGGTGCGACGAGCTACGAATGGATTCTCGATCACGAGTTCGCGGACAAGGATCCCGCGGAATGGAAGTGGCCGTACCAGATCCCGTGCTGGGTGTTCACGCATCGGGAGCTGCCGGTCGTTCCGGCGGCGTCGATCACGTTCACGAGTGCCGACGTCGCGCCGGTGCACGAGGAGATGGTTCGCGCCGCCGGCGGCCGGAATGTCTGGATCGTCGGCGGCGGAGACCTCGTCGGCCAGTTCGACGACGCGGGCCTGCTGGACGAGGTCATCGTGCAGTGCGCGCCCGTCACGCTGGGCGGTGGCGCGCCTCTGCTGCCTCGCCGGATCGAGCTCCGCCTCGAGGAGCTGGGACGCAACGGCGACTTCGCCAGCGCGAGGTACTCGGTCGTGCGGCGGGGCGGTCAGGACGGCAATGGCTAGCGGAGACGAGAGCACCGAGCGCGAATCAGTCTCGGAGCTCGCCGAGGAGGTCGGCCGCGACGCCGCCGTGCTTGCCTTGCGCCGGGCGCAGCTCGAGCTCTCGGAGCAAGCGCCCGAGGTGCGGCGAACCGCTCGCGCGATCGGCGTGGCAGGCCTCTGCCTCGTGGCCCTGCTGACCGCCTTCGTGTTCGGCAACTGGGCGGCGGCGAGCGCACTGTCCTCGCCGCTTCCGGGCTGGCGTGCACCGCTCGTCCTCGCGGCGGCGTGGGTCGTGGTCGGCGTCGTCGTCGCCACCCTATGGTTGCGCAGTGAGCGCGCTGCGGTGCTGAGGCTGCGCGTTGGCGGCGAGACCCTGGCGCAGCGGCGAGAGGCGGTCGAGGACGCCGAGCAGGCGCTCCGCCAGACGCTGGATCAGCTCTCCGACGCGATCGCGGAGGCGGCGCAGGAGCGGATCGCAGCGGCGATCCTCCCGGTCGCCGGCGGGATGGTCGACGTCGGGGAGGACATGGTCGAGGCGACCGATGATGTCATCGAGGCCGCCGACGAGATCACCGACGCGGTCGAGGAGGCGGTTCCGGGCGGCGTGGTCGTCAACCGCGCGGTGGACTTCGCGCTCGCGCCAGGCCGCTTCGGCGTGAGGGTCGCGCGGACGGTCTTCAGCCTCGGCCGCAACACGCCGGGCGACGCGAGCTGATCAGCGCACGCGGAGGCGCTTCTTCAGGCCCGTGAGGTCGCTTCCGTATCTGTAGGTCCCGCGCGCGAGCCGGACGCGCGAGTGCGTTCGTCTGGCCGCACGCACGGCTGAACTGCGACGCGCCCTGGCCGCCGGCGATCGTCTACCCGGCGCCGTTCTCGCTCGCCGAGGGGAGGTCGAAGCTGCCCTCCGAGGACGTGGTGCACGTCCTCCGTGCCCTGGCCGACGAGACTCGGCTGCGGGCGCTGAAGCTGATCGCCGCCGGCCCGCGCTCGACCCAGGAGCTCGCCCCGCTGGTCGGATCAGCGAGGCCGGGCTCTCGAAGCACCTGCGGCTGCTGGCCCGAGCCGGGCTCGTGCAGAGCCGCCGCGACGGCTACTACGTGCTCTACAGCCTCGAGCCCGACCGGATCGCCACCCTCTCCGACTCCGTGCTTCTGTTCCTGGCCGATGAATCCGCTGGCTCCGGCACCCCGTAGTCCCGTTCGTCAAGCCGTGTTGGGAGGAGGAGCAATGAGGTGGGGAGTGGTGATCGTCGCAGCTCTGGCTCTCGGGGTGGTGCCGCTGGTGGCCGGCTGCGGCGGCTCGAGCTCCAGCTCGAGCGGGGAGTCCACCTCGACCGAGTCGAGCAGCGAGGGCGGCGGCACGAAGACGATCGCCGGCGTGCAGGCAAACGACCACGGGACGAAGACCGTGAGCCGGGGCGGCAAGACCGAGGTCGAGCTCGACGACTTCTACTTCGAGCCGACCGTGCTCCATGGCAAGCCGGGCCAGACGGTCAAGCTGGAGCTGAAGAACGAGGGCCAGACCGAGCACACCTTCACGATCGACTCGCAGAGCGTCGACCAGGAGCTCGGGCCGGGCGAGGAGGCGGAAGTCGATGTCAAATTCCCGAAGTCCGGTGTCGTCTCCTTCTACTGCAAGTTCCACAAGAGCGACGGCATGGCCGGCGGGCTCGCGGTCGGTGGGAGCGGCGGCATGACCGGCAGCGGCACGACCGAGGACAAGACGAAGAAGGGCAGCTACGACGGCTACTAGCAGCCTGGCGCGATGAATCCGCGGCCGCCGGGCCGTCTGTGCCTAGGATGGCGGTCGTGGAACGATCGGCGCTGAGGGAGACTCCGGCCTTCGCCGAGCTGGAGCAATACCGCCGTGAGCTCACGGCGCACTGCTACCGCATGCTCGGCTCGCCGTTCGAGGCGGAGGACGCCGTCCAGGAGACGCTCCTGCGCGCCTGGCGGAACCTCGACCGCTTCGAGGGGCGCTCGGCGCTGCGATCGTGGCTGTACCGGATCGCGACGAACGTCTGCCTCGACATGCTTCAGGGGCGCGAGCGGCGGGCGCGGCCCATGGACCTCGGCCCCGCCGGCGAGCCGGTCGCCGAGAACCTGCGCACGCCCGACGTGCCGTGGCTCCAGCCGGTCCCGGACAGCCTCGTCGCCGACCCGGCCGAGGCCGTTGCCACGCGCGAGACGATCCGGCTCGCGTTCGTCGCCGCGCTGCAGCACCTGCCGCCGCGGCAGCGTGCGGTGCTGATCCTCTGCGAGGTCCTGCGCTGGAAGGCGAGCGAGGTGGCCGAGCTCCTGGAGACGAGCGTCGCGTCGGTGAACAGCGCGCTGCAGCGGGCCCGCGCAACGCTGGAGGCGACCGAGATCACGCCCGAGACCTCCTTCGAGGAGCCCGACCGCGAGCTGCTCGAGCGGTACGTCAAAGCGTTCGAGGACTACGACTTCGACGCCCTCACCTCGCTGATCCGCGAGGACGCGACGCAGTCGATGCCGCCGTACGACCTCTGGCTCAGCGGCCGCGACGACATCTTCAGCTGGTGGGCCGGCCCGGGAATCACGTGCAAGGGCTCGCGCGTCATCACGGTAGTGAACGCGAACGGGTCGCCGGCGTTCGGGCAGTACAGGCCGCGGGAGACGGGCGAGGGCTACGAGCCTTGGGCGCTGCAGGTGCTCGAGCTCTCAGGCGGACGGATCGCGGAGCTCACCTTCTTCCTCGACACCGAGACGCTCTTTCCGCTCTTCGGGCTGCCGCTCCGGCTCGACGCATAGCACCGAGTCGAGGCCGGTCAGCTCGAGCAGGCAGCAGAGCTCGGCCGAGGCATGACACAGCCGCAGCTGGATCCCGGCTCGGCGCGCGGCGAGCTGGAGCCGGGCGAGTGCGTCGACCGCCGCCGCGTCGGCAGGCAGCGCGCGCACGTCGCAGCGAAGGGTCTCCATCTTCGAGAGAAGACGCCGCAAAGTGCCCGAATTCATCGCACGGGGACCGATGAGTTCCGCCGCCGGGAAGAGTCGAACCTCTAGCCTCGTAACACCGGAAGGGAATCCGACCTATGACCATGGACCGCCGTACCCGCTGGCTCGCGCTCTACGTCCTGTGCCTGGGCGACCTGATGATCGTCCTCGACGCGACGATCGTGAACGTCGCGCTGCCGTCGATCCGCGAGGACCTCGGCTTCTCCGAGGCGTCGCTGGCATGGGTCGTGAACGCCTACCTGCTGACGTTCGGCGGCTTCCTGCTGCTCGGTGGCCGCTTCGGTGACCTCTTCGGGCACCGGAAGCTCTTCCTGGCCGGGATCGGCGTGTTCACCGGCGCCTCGCTGGCCTGCGGGCTCGCCGGCTCGCAGGGCTTTCTGGTCGGCGCACGCGCGGTGCAGGGCCTGGGCGGAGCGGTCGTCTCGGCGGTCGCGCTCTCGCTGATCATGACCCTCTTCCAGGACCCGGTCGAGCGGACGAAGGCGATGGGCTTCTTCGGCTTCGTCATGGCTGGCGGCGGGAGTATCGGGGTCCTCCTCGGCGGGGTGCTCACCGACGCGCTCAGCTGGCACTGGATCTTCCTCGTCAACATCCCGATCGGGATCGCGGTCTTCGTGCTCTGCCTGCTCCTGATCCCGGCCGGCAAGGGCCTCGAGACCGCTGCGAGGCTCGACGTCGCCGGCGCGGTCACGGTGACCGGTGCGCTGATGCTCGCCGTCTACGCGATCGTGAACGGCAACGACGCGGGGTGGACCTCGGCTCAGACGCTCGGGCTGCTCGGCGCGGCGGTGGCGCTGCTGGCGGTCTTCGTTGCGATCGAGAAGCGCGTCGCCGCGCCGCTCGTGCCGCTGCGGCTGTTCAAGCTCCGCAACGTCGCGGTCTCGAACGTCGTGGGCGTGCTCTGGGCGGCAGCGATGTTCGCGTGGTTCTTCCTCGCGGCGCTGTACCTGCAGCTCGTGCTCGGTTACGACCCATTGCACGTCGGCCTCGCGTTCCTGCCGGCGAACCTGATCATGGGCGCCTTTTCGCTCGGCCTATCCGCACGGATCGTGATGCGCTTCGGCGTGCGCGTGCCGATCGGCGTCGGGATGGGACTGGTCGCCGTCGGGCTCGCGCTGTTCGCGCGGGCGCCGGTCGACGGGACCTTCGTCGCGGACGTGCTGCCCAGCATGATCATCCTCGGTATCGGTGTCGGGATGGCGATGAACCCGGTGCTGATTGCCGCGATGAGCGACGTCGAGCCGAGCGAGGCAGGCCTCGCCTCGGGGGTCGTGAACACCGCCTTCATGATGGGCGGCGCGCTCGGGCTGGCCGTGCTGGCGAGCCTCGCCGCCTGGCGGACCGGGAACCTGGGCGGCCCCGGCGTCGTGAGCGCGCTGAACGGCGGCTACCACCTCGCGTTCCTGGTGGGGGCGGCGTTCGCCGTCGTCGCCACGGTGGTTGCGGCCTCGTTGCTCCGGACGCGGCCCATGCCGGAAGCCGCCCACGCCGAAGCCGAGGCTCCCGGGGCGCTCGCCACGGCCGAGGCCGACTAGGCCTTTCGCGGTAGCCTCCGCGCGTGCGCGCGCGCGTCAAGGTGAAGGACGAGGTCGCCAAGGGGACGCTGCTCGTCGTCTTCGACCTGCTCGGCGAGGAGGTCGACTTCCGGCCGGGCCAGTACTTCTGGGTCGAGCTGCCGGACAGGGGCTACGACGACGAGCGCGGGCTGCGCCGCCACATCTCGGTCGTCACGTCGCCGACCGAGCGCGGCGTGCTCGGCCTCTGCACACGCCTCCGCGACAGCGCCTTCAAGAAGACGCTCGCGGAGCTCGAGATCGGGGACGAGGTGGACGTCGAGCCGCCGAAGGGCGACTGGGCACTGCCCGAGGACACCGGCCCGTCGTACGTCTTCGTCGCCGGCGGAATCGGGATCACCGTCTTCCACTCGATGCTGCGCTACATCGCAGACACCGGCGCGCCGTACCGGGTCACGCTCGTCTACTCGAACCGCGACCGCGAGTCGACTGCGTTCCTCGACGAATTGCAAAAGTGGGAACGCACGCTGCCGGACTTCCGCATGGTCCTGACGATGACCGACGACCCCGGCTGGGACGGTGACAGCCGGCGGCTCGACGCGAATGTCCTGCGCGACCTCCTCGGCGCGGAGCTCGGGGCGTTCACCTTTCTCGTGGCGGGACCGCCGGCAATGGTCGAGTCGGTTGCCGGGGATCTCACCGGGGCGGGTGTGCCCGAAGAGCACGTCCGGGGTGCCCGGTTCAGCGGCTACTGAGCCAGCGTCCTACGGCCGCCTGAGGAGTGTGGGAAACCCGCAACGGGTTTCCGGCTCCCTACCGATTGCACGGCGGCCGACGCGACGCAGAGTGACGCCACAAGGTCGGAGCGGGTGAAGAGCCTCGACCGCGACGGAAGGAGAGAGACGATGAGGAAGTTCTTCGAAATCGGCGGAGTGATCGCGGCCGTCATCCTCATCGCGTTCGGCATCACGTCGATCGTGGTGGGCATCAACGGCCGCAGCACCGTGCGCGACAGCCTCAGGCAGGAGCAGATCGTCGGCTCGCCGGACATGACGCCGACGGCGATCCGCGCAGAGGCGAAGAAGGCGGGCCTGCCGGACACGATCGACTACCCGACGGTCGCGGTCGCCGGCAAGAAGATCGATTCCGGTGACGAGGCGCGGGCCTTCGCCGGCTACATGCGCATCCACGCGCTCGAGGCGACGGGCGGCCTGACGTACGCGCAGATGGGCCGGTTCATGGCGAAGCCGGGCACGCCGGCCAAGTTCACCGACGGGCACGGCGCGACCAGCGACGAGCAGTACGCGTTGACCGACCCGAAGACCAAGCAGCCCGTCGACAACGGCGCCCGCAACCTCTGGGTGACCGAGACGGCGCTCACCACGGCGCTCAACACGAGCTACATGGCCGAGCAGGTCTCGCTCTTCGGAATCGCAATGGGCGTAGCTCTCCTGCTCGCCGGGATCGGCTTCGCAATCCTCGCGATCGGCGGGGCGCTGCGGAACCCGGAGACCGCCCTCAGCTTCCTCCACGGGGGCGGGGCAAAGGGGCGAGTCGCCGCGAAGGCCTAGGAGCTCCTCCGTCGCACGGCGAGGGGCCGCCTCGAGCGGCCCCTCGCCTATCCGGCTAAGACGGCGGCGCCGGCAAAGCCGGCACCACCTCTAAGACGGCATCGCAAGCGACGCCTTAGTCCAGGAGGCCGCGCTCGAGCGCGTAGCGCACGAGCTCGGCGCGGCTGGAGAGCCGGAGCTTCTGCATGATGTGCGCACGGTGCGTCTCGGCGGTGCGCACGGAGATGAAGAGCTGCTTCGCGATCTCCTGGTTGGTGTACCCGAGCGCGAGCAGCCGCAGCACCTCGCTCTCGCGCTCCGAGAGCGGGTCCTCCTCGGCCCGGCGGCGCTCCTCCGACTCGGCCGCGACGAGCCGCGCGCCGAGCTCCGGGTGGACGTAACGGCCGCCTCCGGCGACCTCTCTCACGGCGGCGACGAGCTCGCTGTCTGCGGCCTCCTTGAGTACGTAGCCGCTGGCGCCGGCTCCGAAGGCTTCACGGACGTACTGCGGGTCGTCCTGCATGGAGAGGACGAGCACCTTCGCCTTCGGGTTCTCCTTCAGCAGCGCGGCGATGATCTCGAGGCCGCTCTGGTCGGGCATCACGACGTCGAGCAGGATCACGTCGGGCTTCACCGAACGCGCCTCGAAGATCGCCTCGCGGGCGGTTCCCGCCTCGCCGACCGGCTCGATCCCCTCCTCGGCGTCCAGCACGAGCCTGAGGCCCGACCGCACCACCGCGTGGTCGTCGACGATCAGAACCCGCGTGCTCAGGCCGGCACCTCGACGGCGACGGTCGTGCCGCTCGTCGCGCTCGACTCGACGATCAGCGTTCCGTCCAGCAGCTCGATCCGCTCGCGCATTCCGACGAGGCCGATCCCGCCGCCGTCGGTCGCGGAAGGGTCGAAGCCCCTGCCGTCGTCCTCGATCACCACCTTCACCCTGCCGTCCGTGCGCGTGAGGAACACGCTGACCCGTTCGGCGTGCGCGTGCTTGACGACGTTCGTGAGCGACTCCTGCACGATCCGGTAGATCGCGGTCTCGACCTCCCTCGGCAGGCGCTCGGTGATGGCGCCGGCCTCGAGATCGACCTCGATTCCCGTCTGCTCGGCAAAGGCGTGCGCGAGCCGCTCGAGCGCGGGCACGAGCCCGTAGTCGTCGAGCACCTTTGGCCGCAGCTCCACGGCGAGACGTCGCACGTCCTGCAGCGTCGCCACCACGCGCTCGCGCAGGGCCGCGATTGCCTGCGGCGACTCGCCGCCCTCGAGCTGCTTGAGGCCAAGCAGGATCGAGGTCAGGGCCTGGCCCGTCTCGTCGTGGAGCTCGCGCGCGAGGCGCTGCCGCTCGAGCTCCTGAGCCGCCACGACCCGGCGCAGCGCGTCGCGCTCGACCCGCTCGGAGAGGTCGACGGCCACCGCCGCGCGCGAGGCGAAGGTCTCCGCCAGCCGCACGTCGTCGTCGGTGAAACGCGCATCGGGCGGGCCGAGCTTGTCGTGCGCTGCAATGACGCCGATCGGACGGTCCTGCGCGAGCAGCGGCACCCAGAGGCCGGTCCGGGCGCCGATCAGCCGCGAGACCGCCGGAGCGATCTCGGGATCGTCCAGCACCGAGTCGACCCGCTCGCTGCGGCGGCGCTCGAGTACGCGGCCCGCCTTCGATTCGTCCCGTCGCACGGTCTGGCCGAGCAGCGCCTCGCCGCCCTCGCCCGCGACGGTCACGAAGCGCAGCTCGCTTGCGCCGGCCGGGAGCATCACGGTGACCAGCCGTGCCTCGAGCAGCTCCTGCACCCGCGCGGCAACGAGCTCGAGCAGGCGGTCGACATCGGTTTCCCGCGCGAGCGCGCCGCTCACCTCGATCAGCGACTCGAGCTGTCTCGACCAGCGCGTCGCCGACTCGTACAGGCGGGCGTTCTCGATCGCCACCGCGGCCTGGGCACCGAGGAGCTCGACGAGCTCCTGGTCGGCGTCGGTGAAGTCGGCGCCGCCTTCCTTCTCGGTGAGGTAGAGGTTTCCGTACGCGACCCCGCGCAGCAGAACGGGCACGCCGAGGAAGGTGGTCATCGGCGGGTGGTTCGGCGGGAAGCCGACCGAGCGCGGGTCATCGGCGATCGCGTGCAGGCGCAGAGGCCGCGTGTCAGTGATGAGCGCACCGAGGATCCCGCGCCCGTGCGGCGGGTCTCCGATGGCTTCGCGCAGCTCCTCGTCGACGCCGTGGGTGACGAAGCGCTCCAGACGTGAGCCGCCGGGGTCGATCACGCCGAGCGCGGCGTAGCGGGCTCCCGTCAGGTCCGCCGCGAGCTCGGTGAGCCGCTGGAGCAGGCTGTCGAGCGACAGGTCAGAGGCCAGGGCCATCCCGGCCTCGAGCAGGGCGCGCAGCCGGGGCTCGCTCGGCGTCACCGACTCCACACGCTCAGCGTACTGCGCGTCGCTGTGGAAAAGCCGCAGGCGCGTTCCGTGCGGCCGCTGATGCCGGCATGAAGGGTGGGCGCGAAGGTGACCCCGCTACGCTCCACAGCGGAGGAGGTGACCGTGAGGCTCAACGTCGAGGAGCAGGCTGCCGGAGCGGTCGACGTAATCCTCAAGGACGGCGGCACGCTCCGGCTGCGGCCACCGGGGAGCGCCGACGCCGGCGCGGTGCTCGAGTTCCTGCAAGGGCTCTCCGACCGAAGCCTCTACCTGCGTTTCCACGGGATCCGCCGGGTCGACCGCGCACTTGCGGAGGCTCTGGTCGACCCCGACTGGGTCGAGACCGGCGCGTTGGCGGGCTGGCTGGGCGACCGCATCGTCGGCCTGGCGAACTACGTGCGGCTGCGCGATCCCTCTGCGGCGGAGGCCGCGTTCGTCGTCGCGGATGCGGAGCAGGGCCGGGGCATCGGCACGAGGCTGCTCGAGCAGCTGGCCGCCCGCGCCGCCGCGAGCGGAATTACCCGTTTCGTGGCCGAGGTGATGGCGGAGAACCGCGCGATGCTCAGCGTCTTCGCGGAGACGGGCTTCGACGTGGTGCGCGAGCTCGAGCACGGCGAGGTCGAGGTCAGCTTCCCGATCGCCTCGACCGAGACCTACCAGGAGCGGGTCGAGGAGCGCGACCACGTGGCGGTCGCGGCGTCACTGCGACCGTTCTTCGAGCCGGCGAGCGTGGCCGTGATCGGCGCCTCGCGCCGCCGCGGCTCGATCGGCGGCGAGCTGTTCCGCAACGTGATCGAGGCCGACTTCGACGGCGCAGCCTTCCCCGTCAACCGCGGGGCCGAGCCCGTCGCCGGTGTCCGCGGCTACAGCTCGATCATCGAGATCCCGGACCCGGTAGACCTGGCGGTGATCTGCGTTCCCGCCGAACGGGTGCTGGACGCGGCGGCTGAGGCGCTCGCGAAGGGCGTGCGCGCGATCTGCGTGATCTCGTCGGGCTTCGCGGAGACCGGTGCGGCCGGCCGCGAGCGCCAAGAGAAGCTGCTCTCCCTCGTCCGGTCCAACGGGGCGCGCCTGCTCGGGCCGAACTGCCTCGGGATCGCGTCGACGAAGCCGAAGCTGAACGCGACCTTCGCACCGCGGGCCCTGCCGCCGGGTCGGATCGGCTTCTCGTCGCAGTCGGGCGCGCTCGGGCTCGCGCTGCTCGAGCAGAGCGCGGCGCGACTCGGCTTCTCGGCCTTCGTCTCGATCGGGAACAAGGCGGACGTCTCGTCCAACGACCTGCTCGAGTGGTGGGAGGACGACCCGGAGACCGACGTCGTGCTGCTCTACCTCGAGTCGTTCGGGAACCCGCGTAAGTTCGGCCGGCTCTCGCGACGCTTGGCGCGGCGCAAGGCGATCCTCGCGCTGAAGGCCGGTGCGACCGCCGCGGGAGCCAAGGCGGCGAGCTCGCACACCGCGGCGCTCGCGGGGTCGGAGGCCGCCGTCGACGCGCTGTTCCACCAGGCCGGCGTGCTGCGGGCGCGAACGCTCGGGGAGCTCGTCGACGTGGCCGGGCTGCTCTCGAGCCAGCCGCTGCCGCGTGGACGGCGGGCGGGCGTGCTCACCAACGCGGGCGGCCTGGGCATCCTCTGCGCCGACGCGTGCGAGTCCGCCGGGCTCGAGCTGCCGGACCTCGCGGCGGAGACGCGCGATGCGCTCGCACGCGTGCTCCCGCGCGAGGGCAGCCTGGCGAACCCGGTCGACATGCTCGGCTCCGCGACCGGGGAGACCTACGAGGGGGCGATCCCGCCGCTGCTCGCCGACCCGCGCCTAGACGCGCTGATCGTCCTGTTCGTGCCCCCGGTCGTCGCGGGCGCTGCCGAGGTCGCGGCCTCGATCCGCCGCGCCGTGGAGGCCTCGCCGCCGGGCAAGCCTGTGCTCGCGGTGGTGATGAGCGCCGAGGGCACGCCTGCGGAGCTGCTGGAGTCCGGCGTCGCCAGCTTCGACTACCCGGAGTCCGCGGCCCGCGCGCTCGGGCTGGCGGCGGACCGCGCCGAATGGCTGCGCCGGCCCGCGGGCTCGGTTCCGCTGCTCGAGGACCTCGACCGCGCCGCTGCACGCGCCGTCGTCGACGAGGCGCTCACCGGCTCGAGCGAGTCGTGGCTGGGCCCACGGCCCACGCGGGAGCTGCTGGGGGCCTACGGCATCCCGCTCGTACCCGAGCGGAGCGCGGAGAGCACCGACGAGGCCGTGGCGGTCGCGTGCGAGCTCGGCTTCCCCGTGGTAGTGAAGACCGCGGCAGCGGGAGCGCACAAGACCGAGAGCGGCGGCATCGCGCTCGACCTGCGCGACGAGGAGCAGGTGCGCGCCGCGGTGGAGCGGATCGGCGCACCGGTGATCGTCCAGCAATACCTGAAGGGCGGCACCGAGCTGCTCGCGGGCGTCGTCCAGGACCCGGTCTTCGGCCCGCTCGTCGCCTTCGGCCCCGGCGGCGTCTTCGCGGAGCTGATCGGCGACGCCGCCTTCCGCATCGCACCGCTCACCGACGTCGACGCGGAGGAGCTCGTCACGGGCGGCAAGGCCGGCCGGCTCGTTGCGGGCTTCCGGGGCGCTCCGCCCGCCGACGCCGGGGCGCTGACCGACCTCCTCCACCGCCTCGGCCGGCTCGCCGAGGACTTCCCGGAGGTCAGCGAGCTCGACCTGAACCCGGTCATCGCCGGGCCGGACGGCTGCGTCGCGGTGGATGCCCGCGTTCGCCTCCGCACCCGGCCGAGCGAGAGGGCGCTGAAGAGCTGGTGAGCCGGGAGCTCGAGCAGCTCGACGCCTTCTGGCGGGCGGCGAACTACCTCTCGGTCGGCCAGATCTACCTGCTCGACAACGCTCTGCTGCGGGAGCCGCTCGAGCCGGAGCACGTGAAGCCGCGCCTGCTCGGGCACTTCGGGACAGTGCCCGGGCTGAACCTCGTCTGGGCGCACATGAACCGGGCGATCCGTGCGCGCGACCTCGACGCGATCTACATCTGCGGCCCCGGCCACGGCGGCCCCGGGATCGTCGCGTGCGCTTACCTCGAAGGCACCTACAGCGAGCTCTATCCACACGTCTCGCTGGATGAGGCGGGCCTCAAGCAGCTCTTCCGGCAGTTCTCGTTCCCGGGCGGGATTCCGAGCCACGCGGCGCCCGAGACACCCGGCTCGATCAACGAAGGCGGCGAGCTCGGCTACTCGCTGGCGCACGCTTACGGCGCGGCCTTCGACAACCCGAACCTGATCGCGTGTTGCGTGGTCGGCGACGGCGAGGCCGAGACCGGTCCGCTCGCGACGAGCTGGCACTCGAACAAGTTCCTCGATCCCGCGACCGACGGCGCGGTGCTGCCGGTGCTGCACCTGAACGGCTACAAGATCGCGAACCCGACGGTCCTGGCCCGGATCCCCGAGCGCGAGCTCGTCGCGCTGCTCGAGGGCTACGGCTACCGGCCGCTGGTCGTGACCGGCGGCTTCGACGGCGAGGGCCCGCTGCCCGTGCACGAGCGCTTCGCCGCCGCGCTCGAGGAGGCACTCGACGGGATCCGTGAGATCCAGCGGCGTGCCCGTGAAGAGGGCGATCTGTCCCGCCCCGCGTGGCCGATGATCGTCCTGCGCACGCCGAAGGGCTGGACGGGCCCGAAGGAGGTCGACGGCCTCCCGGTGGAGGGCACGTGGCGCTCGCACCAGGTGCCGATCGACGATGTACGGGAGAACGCCGACCACCTGCGGTTGCTCGAGGAGTGGCTGCGCTCGTACCGCCCGGAGGAGCTCTTCGACGAGAACGGGGCGCCGGTGCGCGAGCTGCTCGAGCTCCCGCCGCAGGGCGAGCGCCGGATGAGCGCGAACCCGCACGCGAACGGCGGCGAGCTGCTGCGCGACCTGCTGCTCCCGGACTTCCGCGACTACGCCGTCGAGGTCGACAAGCCGGGAGCGAGCTTCAGCGAGGCCACTCGCGTGCTCGGTGGCTTCCTCCGCGACGTGGTCGGCCGGAACCCGGGCAACTTCCGCCTGTTCGGCCCGGACGAGACCGCCTCGAACCGGCTCGCCGACGTCTTCGCCGCCTCCCCGAAGGTCTGGGAGGCCGAGCTCGAGCCGACCGACGAGAACCTCGCCCCACACGGCCAGGTCGTCGAGGTGCTGAGCGAGCACCTCTGCCAGGGCTGGCTCGAGGGATACCTGCTCACCGGCAGGCACGGCCTCTTCAACTGCTACGAGGCCTTCATCCACATCGTCGACTCGATGTTCAACCAGCACGCCAAGTGGCTGAAGGTGACGCGCAACCTGCCGTGGCGGCGCCCGATCGCCTCGCTCAACTACCTGCTCAGCTCCCACGTCTGGCGGCAGGACCACAACGGCTTCTCGCACCAGGACCCGGGCTTCATCGACCACGTCGTGAACAAGAAGGCCGAGATCATCCGCGTCTACCTGCCGCCCGATGCGAACTGTCTGCTCTCGGTCGCCGACCATTGCCTTCGCAGCCGCGACTACGTGAACGTGGTCGTCGCCGGAAAGCAGCCGGCGCTGAACTACCTCTCCATGGACGACGCGATCCCGCACTGCACGCGCGGGATCGGCATCTGGGAATGGGCCTCGAACGAGGGCGGCTCCGAGCCCGACGTTGTGCTCGCGTGTTGCGGCGACATCCCGACGCTCGAGACCCTGGCTGCGGCGGCGCTCCTCCGCGAGCGGCTGCCCGAGCTGAAGGTGCGCGTTGTGAACGTCGTCGACCTGATGCGCCTCCAGCCGGAGACCGAGCACCCGCACGGGTTACCGGACAGCGAGTTCGACGCGATCTTCACCACGAACAGGCCGGTCGTCTTCGCCTACCACGGCTACCCGTGGCTGATCCACCGGCTCACCTACCGCCGGCGCAACCACGACAACCTGCACGTGCGCGGTTACAAGGAGGAGGGGACGACGACCACGCCGTTCGACATGGTGATGCTGAACGACCTCGACCGCTTCCACCTCGCGATCGACGTGATCGACCGCGTGCCGGGGCTCGCGAACTCCTGCGGGCCGCTGCGCCAGGAGCTCGAGGACCGCCGCCTGCGCGCCCGCGCTTACACGCGCGAGCACGGGGAGGACGATCCCGAGCTCAGCGGCTGGACGTGGCCCGGCTGAGAACTCGTTTCGGAATGACGCTTCGCCGCCGAGGTGCGTCCAGCGCGGCTCGGGGGCGCAAGGCTTCATTTTGAGACGAGTTCTTGAAAAGATCCTCGTCGTCAACGCCGGCTCGACCAGCCTCAAGCTCTCGGTGATCGGGCCGGACGACTCGGGCGAGCCGGTGGCTTCCTTCGAGGAGCTTCCCGAAGGGGTGGGGGCGGTCGCGCACAGGGTCGTTCACGGCGGGACGCGGTTTCGGGAGCCCGTCCTGATCGACGACCAGGTGCGGAGGGGATTGGAGGCGCTCTCCGAGCTCGCGCCGCTCCACAACGTGCCGGCGGTCGCGGCGATCGACGAGGCGCGCCGTGCGCTCCCCGGGCTGCCGCACGTCGCGGTCTTCGACACGGCCTTCCACGCGACGATGCCTGCGGAGGCCTCGACCTACGCGCTGCCGCGGCGCTGGCGCGAGGAGTGGGGGATCCGGCGCTTCGGCTTCCATGGCCTCTCGGTCGCGTGGGCGGCGGAGCGGGTCCCGGTTCCGCGGCTCGTCGTCTGCCATCTCGGCGGCGGCTGCTCGGTGACCGCGGTGCTGGACGGCCGCTCGGTCGACACGACGATGGGCTTCAGCCCGCTGGAGGGCGTGCCGATGGCCACGCGCCCCGGGTCGATCGACCCCGAGATCCTGCTGTACCTGATGCGGCACGAGGCCGCCTCGGCGGACGAGCTCGAGCACGCGCTCGAGCACGAGTCGGGCCTGTTGGGGCTCGGCGGATCGGCTCGAGTCGAGGAGCTCGAGGCCTCGGACGAGCCGGCGGCCGAGCTGGCGCTGTCGGTCTTCTGCTACCGCGTCGCCGGGGCGGTCGGGTCGATGGCTGCGGCGCTCCGGGGGCTCGACGCTTTGGTCTTCACCGCCGGGATCGGCGAGGGGTCGTCGTGGGTTCGAGAGCAGGTCTGCGGGCGGCTCGGGTTCCTGGGCGTCCGGCTCGACGCTGACGCAAATCGGGACGCACGCCCGGATGTGGATGTCGCGGCGGCCGACTCGCCCGCGCGGGTGTGGGTGGTGCATACGCGGGAGGACGTGATCGCCGCGAGAGCGGCGCGGGCCGTGCTCTAGCCGAGCACCAGGAGGTCGGCGCGGGTGCCGATCGCGATCAGCGGCCGTGCCGCGGGCCGCAGCCACCGCAGCGTCGTCACGAGGCGCGTGAGCGGGAGGGACACGCAACCGAGCGTGGGCCGACCGGTGCTCGCGTGCAGGAAGATCCCGGAGCCGCGGCCGGGCACGACTGGGCTCGTGTTGTAGGCGACCACCGCGAGATGGCGGTAGGCCGTGGGCGAGCGCGACATGTCCTCGCTCTTCACGCGGAAGGGCGGCTTCGCGCCGCAGCGCACGTGGCGGAAGCGGTTGTAGTAGGGCGAGGCCGGGTCCTCGACCCACCAGTCGCCGCAGACGATCCGCCGGTAGCGGAAGGCGACGCCGGGGTTGGGCGCGATCCCGTACATCACTCGGCCGAAGCCGAAGATTCCCGTCGGGGTGCGGCGGTCGCCCTCGCGCTTGGCCGGTGAGGTGCCGCGCTGCCCGAGCCACGCCGCCCACGGCCCTTTGGCGGAGCGCCAGCAGCCGCCGCGCTTCTGCCAGAGCCGCAGGGTTCCCTGCGTCGAGGCCCGGGTGCGGGCGACCACTGTGACGAGCTGCGTGGCCTGGCCGGTCTCGAGCCGGGCGGCGAGGGTGGGCGGGCAGGCGGCAGCGCGGTTGCCGTGCGCCGCCGCCGAGACCGTCACGGCCAGTGCGGCCAGCGGGAGGACGATCCATCGCACCGACCTGCAGACTACGGGCGATGGCCGCGCTTTTGCTCGTCGCGCTTGCGCTCCAGGCTCCGCCCTTCGGGCACTCGGTCTCGCGGGTCACGGCCGCGCAGCTGCCGCACTCCTGGCACCGCGGCTGCCCCGTCGCACCGGCGCAGCTGCGGCGTCTTCGCGTCACGTACTGGGGCTTCGACCGGCGCGTTCACGGCGGGACGCTGGTCGTGAACGTGCGGGCAGTCCGGCCGTTGGTCAAGGTCTTCTCGCGGCTCTACGCGGCACGTTTCCCGATCAGGCGCATGCGGTCGATCGATGCCTACGGTGGCAACGACGAGCGCTCGCTGGCTGCTGACAACACGGCCGCGTTCAACTGCCGCTACGCGATCGCGGCGGGCCCGAGGCGCTGGTCGTCGCATGCGTACGGGCTGGCCGTCGACGTCAACCCGGTCGAGAACCCGTACCTCGACCGCGGCCGCGTCCACCCGCGCGCCGGCCGCGCCTACCTCGACCGCTCGCGACGCCGTCCCGGGATGGCCGTACCCGGCGGCGTGCTGGTGCGTGCGTTCGCGTCGGTGGGCTGGCAGTGGGGCGGCCGCTGGAGCGCCTCGCCCGACTACCAGCATTTCTCAGCAACGGGCGGCTGACCCGATCCGCGGCCGAACCCTGGGGTCAGGTCTTGCACCGCCACATTGGCGTAACGAGCGTGTGACAAGCCATCCTCACTCGAACTCGACGGGCCTAGATCAGACCGGGACCGCCTCGCTCTAAACGTTCCACTTTCGACACTCGGTTCTCGGAGTGCCTGTGGCATTGCAAGATCTGACCCCCGGGGTTACGGCCTGATCCCGGAGCTACGGCCTTGATCGGCCGGGGCCGGTCCTGTTCGATTGCCGCATGGAGGCCGCCGCGCCGCGCTCGTGCGGGTGGCTTGCCGCATCGCTGGCCGCGTTCGCGCTCGTCTCGCTGACGGCCCGGGCTGCTCGCCCGCCGAACCGCCACGTGGCCGCCTTTGTGGCTGTGAACGCCGGCTAGCGCGCGGCTCAGTCGTCGAGGTCGCGGAGGAACGCCCCGCCGCCGATCAGTCGCGAGGCGCCAACTCCCGCGGCCTCCCGGAGGGCCCGGTCGGAGGTCACGAGCCAAGCGCCCGGGTACGCAGACGCTTCGCGGATCAGCCATTCGTCCGCGCTCTCGCGACCGGAGCCGACGAGCGTCGTGCGTTCGTCGAGCTGCTCGGTGCCGACGATTCCGCCGGGTGCCTCGCCGTCGAAGACGAGCACGATGCGGTGCCTGTGCCGCTCCGCCCAGCCGCGAGCGCGCTCGACGAGCTCCTCTTCGGGGACGTTCGGCCACTGGGAGCGCAGCACATTGCGCGCGTCGATCAGCACCGTCGTGTCGTCGGTCACGGTTCCCCTAGGGTGACACCCATGCGCGGAATGGTGTTCGAGGCAACGGGGCTGCCGCTCGCGGAGCGCGAGCTGCCGGAGCCAGAGCCGGGGGACCGGCAGGTGCTGCTGCGCGTCCGCGCCTGCGGGGTTTGCCGCACCGATCTCCACGTCGTGGACGGCGAGCTTCCCGACCCCAAGCTGCCCCTCCTGCTCGGCCATCAGGTGGTCGGTGAGTCCGCCGACGGGCGCCGCCTCGGCATCCCGTGGCTCGGCTGGGCAGACGGCGAGTGCCGCTACTGCCGAACTGGACGCGAGAACCTCTGCGACCGCGCTCGCTTCACGGGGTACACCCTGGACGGCGGCTACGCCGAGTGGGCGGTGGCAGACGAGCGCTTCTGCCTCGAGCTGCCCGCTGAGTACGGCGACACCGAGGCGGCACCGCTCCTCTGTGCAGGGCTGATCGGCTACCGCGCGCTGCGGTCGGCGGGCGACGCCGAGCGGCTCGGGCTCTACGGCTTCGGCTCGTCTGCGCACATCGTCGCCCAGGTCGCACGGTGGGAGGGCCGTCGCGTATTCGCGTTCACGCGCCCGGGAGACGAGGAGGGGCAGGCCTTCGCGCTGGAGCTCGGAGCCGAATGGGCGGGGGCTTCGGGAGAGTCACCGCCGGAAGAGCTCGACGCCGCGATCCTGTTCGCGCCGGCCGGCGAGCTCGTGCCGGAGGCCCTGCGGGTGCTCGCCAAGGGCGGCACCGTCGTCTGCGCGGGGATCCACATGAGCGACATCCCCTCGTTCCCGTACGAGCTGCTCTGGGAGGAGCGATCGGTTCGCTCGGTCGCGAACCTGACGCGTCGGGACGGCGTGGAGTTCCTCGCACTCGCGCCGAAGGTGCCTGTGCGGGCGCAGGTCGAGGAGTTGCGGCTCTCGCAGGCGAACGAAGCGCTCGAGCGGATGCGTTCGGGGCGCGTCCGCGGCTCGCTCGTCCTCGTGCCTTAGTCGAGAGCGGCGCGAAGCGTGGCGACGTAGCGAGTCAGCGCGGCCCCGCCGTCTTCTGCGACCTCGACCGCGCGTGAGCCGACCACGATCCCGTCCGCGAGCGCGGCGGCGGCCCGAGCGTGGTCGGGCGTCGAGATGCCGAAGCCGGCGTAGAGCGGGAGGCCCGTAGCGGAGCGCGCCCGCGCGACGAGCCCGGCGAGTGCGGGGGAGAGCTCGTCCCGTGCGCCCGTCGTGCCGGTGAGCGTCACGAGGTACAACCAGCCGTCGGTCTGGGCAGCGGCGAGGGCGAGCCGCTCGTCCGTCGAGGTGGGGGCGACGAGCTGGACGCGTCGAAGCTCCGGCCACTCGCCGGCGGGGAGGTCGGCGACGATGAGGCTGGTCGCGCCGGCCGAGCGCGCGTCCTCGGCGAAGCGCTCCCAGCCGTGCGCCTCGAGCAGCGACGCGTAGGTCATCGGCACGAGCGGCGTCTCCGGCAGCCTCTCACGGGTGGCGGCGAGGCATTCGAGGCACGCCCCGGTGCGCATCCCCTGCGCGAGCGCGCGTTCGGCGGCGCGCCGGATCACCGGCCCGTCGGCGAGCGGGTCGGAGAACGGGAAGCCGAGCTCGACGAGGTCGGCGCCTCCCTCCACGGCGGCCTCGGCGGCCTCGGGCGTGTGCGGGCCGCACATGAGGTAGACGGCGAGCGCCTTGGGACGGACCGGCACAGATTCGGCACGATCACGTACCACACCCGCGCGCCTTTCCCCGCTACCGTGATTTTCCCCGGGTGGGAGGGGGTTAGGGATGGATCCCGCCGCCTGCCGCTGCGCGCTCACCGGTTCACGACCTCCGCCAGGTCCTTGTCGCCCCGGCCGGAGAGGCAGACGAGCACCAGCTCTTCCTCCAGCTCCGCCACCCGAGCGAGCGCGTGCGCCGGCTCGAGCGCGGGGAGGATGCCCTCGGTCCGCGCGAGGCGCCGGAACGCGGCCAGTGCCTCCTCGTCGCCGGCCGCGACGTACTCCGCGCGGCCGCTGTCCCGCAGGAAGGCGTGCTCCGGCCCGACGCCCGGATAGTCGAGCCCCGCGGAGATCGACTCGGCGTCGAGCACCTGGCCGTCCTCGTCCGCCAGCACCGAGGAGCGCGACCCGTGCAGCACGGCCGGTCGGCCCGCGCCGAGGCTCGCCGCGCCTCCCGCCTCGACGCCGACGAGCCGCACCTCCGGATCGTCGAGGAACCCCGCGAACAGCCCGATCGCGTTCGAGCCACCGCCGACGCACGCGACCGCCACCTCGGGCAGCCGTCCCTCGGCGGCCAGGATCTGTTGCCGTGCCTCCCGCCCGATCACCGACTGCAGCTCGCGCACGATCTCGGGGTACGGCGCGGGCCCGACACACGAGCCGATCAGGTAGTGCGTGTCCTCGACGTTCGTGATCCAGTCGCGAATCGCCTCGCTGGTGGCTTCCTTGAGGGTCCGCGTCCCGAACTCGACCGGCCGCACCTCAGCCCCGAGGAGCGCCATCCGCTCGCGGTGCGGGCGCTGCCGGCGCATGTCCTCGGAACCCATGTAGACGACGCAGTCGAGGCCGAATCGCGAGCAGACGGTCGCCGTCGCGACCCCGTGCTGGCCGGCACCCGTCTCCGCCACGATCCGCCGCTTTCCGAGCCGTACCGCGAGCAGCGCCTGCCCGAGCGCGTTGTTGAGCTTGTGCGCGCCCGTGTGCAGAAGGTCCTCTCGCTTGAGGTAGAGACGCTTTCCGGGGGCGAAGCGCTCGGCGAGCGTGAGCGGCGTCGGCCGGCCGGCGTACGCGCGTCCCAGCTCGTCCAGCTCGGCGTGGAACTGTGGATCCCGGGAGGCCTCGCGCCAACCCGCCTCGAGCTCGTCGAGCGCCGGGATCAGCGTCTCCGGGACGAACCTGCCTCCGTAGGCCCCGTACGTCAGCTGCACCGCGCCGCCTCCACGTACGCGCGCACGCGCGCGTGATCCTTGATCCCGGGCGAGACCTCGAGGCTCGAGCTCGCGTCGACCGCCCACGGCCGCACCCGCTCGATCGCCTGACGCACGTTCTCGGGCGAGAGCCCGCCCGCCAGCACGACGCGGCCCTCTGCCGCCTGCGCCCGCTCCAGATGACCGGGGTCGTGCGCCTCCCACTCGCGATCGACGACGCGCGCGACCTCGCGGCCACGCCGTAGTAGCACGCCCTCGCGGGAACGGTGGCCGTTCTCGCTCGCGTAGAGCTGGACGAGGTCTGCGCCGTCGTCCGTGATCACGCCGACGTGAACCGCAACCGAGAGCATCGTCTCCGGGACCGGCAGGACGGCCGGCGCGCGCCGGGGTGTCTGGCGCGCCAGCACGAAGCCCGCGAGGTCGGCCCCGGCCTCTGCTGCCGCCGCGACGTCCTCCTCCCGAGTCAGCCCGCAGACCTTCACGAGCGGCCGCGAAATGAGCTCCGCGAGCTTCGCCGCAGGGTCGGCGGCTCGCATCAGCGCCGACCCGATGAGCACGGCGTCGGCGCCCGCAAGCTCCGCCTCGGCTCCGTGCGCACGCGCCGTAATCGCGCTTTCGGCGACGACCACCCGGTCGGGCGGGGCGGCCTCGACAAGCTCGAGCTGCTGCTTCCGGTCGATCGCGAACGTCGCGAGGTCACGCGCGTTGATCCCGATCGGGTCGGCCCCGAGCGCGACGACCCGCCGCAGCTCGTCGGCGTCGTGCGCCTCGACGAGCACGTCGAGCCCGAGGCCCTCGGCAGCGTCCATCAACGCCCGCATCCGAGCGTCGTCGAGGTCGCGCAGCAGCAACAACACTGCATCGGCGCCGAGCTCGCGCAACGCTTCCAGCTCGGCACGTACCGAGAAGAACCCCTTGGCGAGCAAGGGCAGCCCGGTTGCTGAGCGCGCGGCGGCAAGATCCGCAGGAGTCCCGCCGAAGCGCTCGTCGACGAGGATCGAGGCGGCCGCCGCGCCGGCCAGCTCGAACTTGCGCGCCAGCGAAGCGGGATCGGCGTCGGGCCGCAGGTCGCCCGCCGACGGCGAGCGGCGCTTGACCTCGGCGATGGCCGCGAGCCCGTCCCCGGCGAGCGCATCCCGGAAACGCCCCATCAGGCGTGCACCTCTGCTGCCTGGGAAAACTCGACCAGCACGTCGAGGCGAGCGGCGGCCGCGCCGGAGTCGACAGCCTCGCGCCCCAGCTCGAGCCCTTCGCGCAGGTCGGCGGCGTGACCGGCCGCGGCGATCGCGCCTGCTGCGTTGAGCAGGATCGCCGAGCGGCGCCCGCCGTTCTCGCCCGAGAACACCGCCCTGATCGCCGCAGCGTTCTCCTCAGGGGAGCCGCCTCTCAGCTCGGCCGGGTCGCAGCGGGCGACGCCGAGCTCGAGCGGATCGATCTCGCGCTCGCGAACGCTGCCGTCGACGACCTCGCAGACGAGGTTCGGCCCGGCCGGCGAGAGCTCGTCGATCCCGCCCGCGCCGTGCACGACGAAAGCC
The DNA here is from genome assembly GCA_046729915.1 of Actinomycetota bacterium. GTDB lineage: Bacteria > Actinomycetota > Thermoleophilia > Gaiellales > Gaiellaceae > AC-32. The sequence continues at coordinate 22,515 of JBKPHO010000110.1, forward strand.
CTCCGCGCCCCGAGCCGCGCCAGCACCTCTGCGACCGTCGGAACCAACCCTGGCGCATAGACCCCGACGACCTGCGCCCTCGTGCCCGCCGGGTTCGTCAGCGGGCCGAGGACGTTGAACACCGTCCGCGTCGCGAGCTCACGTCGCACCGGAGCGGCGTGCCGCATCGCCGGGTGGTGCGTGGGCGCGAAGAGGAAGCCGAAGCCGAGCTCGTCGATCGAGCGCTCGATCCGCGCCGGCGGCAGCTCCAGCCGAAAGCCGAGCGCCTCGAGCACGTCGGCCGAGCCGGACGCCGACGAGACGGCGCGGTTGCCGTGCTTCGCAACCCCGGCGCCCGCAGCCGCCGCGACGAGTGCCGCAGCCGTCGAGATGTTGATCGTGCGCGCGCCGTCTCCGCCCGTGCCGGCGGTGTCCACGAGGTCGGAGCGCCGCGGCTGCACGGTCAGCACGTGGGAGCGCATGGCCTCGGCGCAGCCGGCAATCTCGTCCGCTGTCTCCCCCTTGAGCCGCAGCGCGACGAGGAAACCCCCGATCTGCGCCGGCGTCGCCTCGCCCTCCATCACCTCGTTCATCACCGCGCGAGCCTCCTCGCGCGAGAGGTCGCGTCCGTCGAGGAGCCGGCCCAGGGCCTGCTGCACGGTCACAACGCGGCCCCCTCCAGGAAGTTGCGGGCGAGCTCCGGCCCGTCCGGGGTCAGAACGGACTCCGGATGGAACTGGATGCCGTCGACCGCGAGCTCGAGGTGCCGGACCGCCATCACCTCACCGTCGGCGCAGGTGGCCGAGACCTCGAGGCACCCCGGCACGCTCGTGGCTGCGAGCGAGTGGTAGCGGCCGGCCTCGAACCGCTCCGGGAGATCTCTGAAGAGACCGCGTCCGTCGTGGTCGATCGCGCTCGCCTTGCCGTGCACGATCCGGCGCGAGGGCCCCACCTCGCCGCCGAACGCCTCGACGATCGCCTGGTGGCCCAGGCAGACGCCGAGCGTCGGCACCCTGGGCGCGAGCCGGCGGACGATCTGGAGACAGGCGCCCGCGTCCGCCGGTCGGCCCGGTCCCGGGGAGACGACGAGGTGCGACGGAGAGAGTTGCTCCGCCTCGTCGGCGCTCAGCGCGTCGTTGCGCCGCACCACAACGTCGGCGCCGAGCTCCCCGAAAAGGTGCGCGAGGTTGTACGTGAACGAGTCGTAGTTGTCGATCAGCAAGATCATCCGCGGGCCTCCGCTAGCTCGATCGCCGTCTCAAGCGCGGCCAGCTTGCGCAGGCACTCGTCATGCTCGGCGGCGGGATCGGAGTCCGCCACGATCCCCGCGCCCGCCTGCAGCAGCGCGATTCCGTCGTGGAGCACGACGGTCCGGATGGCGATGCAGGCGTCGAGCGCCTCACCCGGCAGCGCGTACAGCACCGCGCCCGCGTACGGCCCGCGGCGGTAGCGCTCTAGCTCAGAGATCAGCTGCATCGCCCGCACCTTCGGCGCGCCGGAGACCGTGCCCGCGGGGAAGCAGGCGCGCAGCAGGTCGAAGTGCGAGATCTCGGGCTCCAGCTCGCCGACGACCTCCGAGACGAGGTGCGTCACGTGCGAGAAGCGCTCCGGCTCGAGGAAGCGTGCGAGGTCAACTGTGCCCGGCCGGCAGACGCGCGAGAGGTCGTTGCGCCCCAGGTCGACGAGCATCACGTGCTCCGCGCGGTCCTTCTCGGACCCGAGCAGACGCTCCGCGTCGCCCTCGCCGGGCCGCGTCGTACCGGCGATCGGGTTCAGCGAGGCCTGCCGGCCTTCGGCCTTCACGAGCGTCTCCGGCGAGGAGCCGACGAGCGCGAGGCCGTCGAGCTCGAGCAGGAACAGATACGGCGACGGGTTCACGCGGCGCAGCGAGCGGTAGAGCTCGAGCGCGCTCGCCGACGTCGGCCGCTCGGCGCGCTGCGAGAGCACGATCTGGAAGGCGTCCCCTGCGCGGATGTGCTCCTTCGCCCGCACCACCGCTCGCTCGTACTCGTGGCGCGAGGGAAGCCGCCGTGTCGAGCCCGCTCGCGAACGCGCACGCGGTTCTGGCGAAGGCTGCGGCGCTGCGAGCAGCCCCGCTACAGCGTCCGGGTCCCCGCACAGCACCTCCGCCATTCCGAGCCCGTGGTCGAAGCGGACGAGTGTCTCGGCTACGACGAAGCGGCTCTCGGGGAGCGCGCGCCCGTCTTCGGGGAGCGGCACCGTCGGCTCGAGCCGCCCGGCGTACTCGTAGCCGAGGTAGCCGACGACCGGCAGCCCGCATGCCTCGGCCTCGTCGATGTCCACGAGCCGCGAGCCGCAGCCGACGAACGAGTGCCGTCCGAGGCGCCCCTTCTCGACCGACTCGAGCAGGAAGCTGGCGCTCCCTCCCTCGCGCAGCCGGAGGTATGCACCGAGCGGTGTGAGGAGGTCGGTCGAGATGACGGTGAGTGCATTCATGGCAAACAAAAAGACCCTCCGTGTGGAAGGTCTGCGAGCGGAACGGGAGATGCGTCTAGGTCAGGTCAGGCGACGCTCCCGCCCCGCTCGTGGCGCCAGGCCCAGCCCCAGATGCGCGAGACGGAAGTCATCTCGTGCCAGGGTAGGGGCAGCCGAGCCCGCTCGTCAAGGGTGACCGGAACGGCCGAACCCGAATAGGCTCTCGCGGTGGCCGCTCCCGAGCTCCTGCGCCGCCTGCTGACCGCTCCGGGCCCGTCGGGGTACGAAACCGCCGCCGCTGCCGTGTGGCGGGAGGCCGCGTCGGCCTTTGCGGAGGTGTCGAGCGACGCACTGGGCTCGTCCGTCGCGCGCGTCGCCGGCACGCGTGGCGGCCCGTTGCTCGTCGTGCTCGGCCACATCGACGAGATCGGCCTGATGGTGACCCACGTGGACGAGCACGGCTTCCTGTTCGTCCGAGGCGTCGGCGGCTGGCGGCCGGAGGTGCTACTCGGCCAGCGGGTCGAGCTGCTGACGCATGACGGTGCGCTGCCCGGCGTGATCGGCCGCAAGTGGCGCAAGCCGGCCAAGCGGGACGAGAAGGAGGAGCACCTCGCCCTCGACGACCTGCACATCGACATCGGTGCCCGCGACCGCAAGGACGCGCTCGGGCTAGTGCGGCTCGGGGACGTGGCCGTGATCGCAGGCGAGCCGCTCGAGCTCTCGAACGGCCGCCTAGCCTCCCGCGCGCTCGACAACCGCCTTGGCGCCTACGTCGCGCTCGAGGCGGCGAAGCTCGTCGCCGAGGCAGGTGGCGCCGCGGGCGACATCGCCGCGGTTGCGGCGGTTCAGGAGGAGGTGGGCGACTACGGCGGCGCCCGCACGAGCGTCTTCGCGCTCCAGCCGCAGGTCGCGCTCGCCGTGGACGTGACGGACGCGACCGACATCCCGGACGGCGACCCGAAAGCCTGGGGCGAGGCGAAGCTCGGCGGCGGGCCGGTCATCAACCGGGGCTCGACGATCAACCCGAAGGTGTTCGACCTGCTGGTCGAGACTGCGGAGGCCGAGGGGATCGCATATTCGGTCAACGTCTCATCGGGAGAGACCTACACCGACATGGACGGCGCCTACGCCAGCCGTGCGGGGATCGCGACCGGGCTGGTCTCGCTGGCGACGCGGTACATCCACACGCCCACGGAGCTGGTCTCGCTGGACGACGTCGAAGCCTCGGCGCGCCTCGTCGCGGCCTTCGCGCAGCGGCTCGAGCCCGGCCTCGACTTCACTCGCTAGTCTCATTCCGATGTCGCGCTCCGTGATCGTCTCCGCCGTTCGCACGCCCTTCGGCAGGCTCGGCGGGGGGCTGGTCGACCACGAGGCGACCGAGCTCGGCGCGATCGCCATCCGGGCCGCGCTCGACCGAGCCGGGGTCGAGAGCGAGGAGGTCGAGTACGCGATCATGGGCCAGGTGCTCCAGGGCGGGGCGGGCCAGGCGCCGTCGCGGCAGGCGACCGTCGGTGCCGGGCTACCGATCGAGCTTCCCTCGGACACGATCAACAAGGTCTGCGCCTCCTCGATCCGTGCGGTCGAGATGGCCGACCAGATGATCCGCGCCGGCGACGTCCAGGTCGTCGTCGCCGGCGGGATGGAGTCGATGTCCAACGCGCCGTACGTCCTCAAGAAGGCCCGCTTCGGCTACCGCCTCGGCGACGGCACGCTGATCGACCTGATGACCCACGACGGGCTCACCTCGACCTTCGACAATCGGCACATGGTCGAACAGGCCTCGTTCGTGTCGCGGGAGCTTGGCATCTCGCGCGAGGACCAGGACCGGTGGGCGCTGCGCTCGCACGAGCGGGCGGTGAAGGCGATCGACGAGGGCCGCTTCGAGCAAGAGATCGTGCCGGTCGGCGAGCTCGCCGTGGACGAGGGCCCGCGCCGCGACACCTCGATCGAGAAGCTCGCGCGCCTCAAGCCGGTGTTCGATCCGGAGGGGACGACCACTGCGGGCAACGCGCCCGGGGTGAACGACGGCGCCGGGGCGCTCGTGGTCACGAGCGAGGAGCTCGCGAAGCGGCGGAGCCTGGAGGTGCTGGCGACTATCGTCTCGCAGGGCTATGTCGCAGACGACTTCGCCTACCTCGCGCGGACACCGGCGAAGGCCGGCGCGATCGCGCTCGACAAGGCCGGCAAGTCGATCGACGACGTCGAGCGGGTGGAGCTGAACGAGGCGTTCTCCTCGGTCGTGCTCAACTCGGCGAAGATGCTCGACGTGGACCCCGAGAAGGTGAACGTGAACGGCGGCGCGGTCGCGTTGGGCCACCCGATCGGCGCCTCGGGCGCGCGCATCCTGGCGACGATGATCCACGAGCTGCGCCGCAACGGCGGCGGCCTCGGCCTGGCCGCGATCTGCTCGGGCGGCGGCCAGGGCGACGCGATTCTGCTGGAGGTCTAGTGCTCTTCGGCGTCGGGCAGTCGGCTTAGCTCGAGCGTCCGCCGCAGGGCCGGAAGCTGTGCCAGGTCCTGCTCGCGGCCTGTCGCCTCCTTCATACGGATGAGGTCCCTGAGCGAGGCAAGACGGACCGGCGTGCCGCGGAGCCTGACCTCAAGTGCGTCGCGGCGCAGATCGTCGAAGCCGTTCGTGCCTCCCGGCCGGAAGAAGACGTCGAGGTCGCCGGCGGCTGTTGCGAGCGTCCAGGAGTCGGAGTCCCCGAGGTAACGCGGCTCGATCGGAAAGGGGTGCCTCCTTCCCTCGGGAAGGCGGAGCTCCGCTCGGAGCTCGCGCAACACGGCCGCGAGTCGTTCGAGATTGACCGGATCGCGCGAAGGCGTGATGTCGACGGCCTGCGTCGGCAGGGGGTAGCCCTGCGCGACGGCCGCAAAGGCTCCGATGACCACGAACTCGACGCCGTGGCGGTGGAGCAGGGCCAGCAGGTCGAACATGCTCACCGAGCGGCTTCCTCGAGCTCGCGGACTTCCGCTGCCCGAGCGAATGCCTGCTCGATTCGCTCCTCCACAGGAAGGGCGAGGTAGTGCTCGATCCATTCGTCGTAGGAGTCGTCGTGTTCGCGAGCCTGAGCGTGAGCTCGAGCCCGCAGGCGCGGATCAGCTCGCGGAGCGTCTCCAGGCTCGGCTTGACATCGCCGCGCTCCCAGCGGGCGATCTGCGACTGGGAACGGTTCACCCGGCGGCCGAGCTCCGCCTGGGTCAGGCCTGCCCGGAGCCGCGCCTCCCTCAACAGATCTGCACTGAGTATCAGTACATAGATGTATCAGTCGAGGCGCTTGCGATAGCGGATCACGGCGGTGACGACGCCGCCGCGCTCGAAGGGCTTGCTCGCTCCGTCCCTGGTCCAGCCGGCGGCCTCGTACAGGCGCCGGGCCCGCGGATTGTCTGCCAGCACCCAGAGTGCGGCCGCATCGAATCCCGAGTCGCGGAGTGCCTGCTCGGCCCGCGCGAGCAGTGCGCGTCCAAGGCCCATGCCCCAGGCGGCCGCATCGACGTAGATCGCGTACAGCTCTCCCGGCGGCGCCCCCTCGTCTTCATCCTCCGTCGGCCCCACGGACGCGAAGCCTTCGACTCGCCCGTCGAGCTCGGTGACGAAGACGTCGTACGTCCCCCCGGAGAGCGTCTGCGTCCAGAGCTCAGTCCGCTCGTCGACCGACAGCCCTTCGAGGTAGTCCGGCGGGAAGACGTGCGCATAGGCCGCCCGCCAGGTCTCGACATGAACCCGCGCGATCTGGCGGGCGTCGCCGGGGACCGCTCGCCGTAGGCGAAGCTCCATCGCGGCACGTTAGCCTCCTGTCCATGCGCTTTCAGCACGTCCTCGTCGTCGGGGCCGGGCAGATGGGCGGCGGGATCGCGCAGGTCGTGGCCGCTTCCGGTCGGCGTGTCTCGCTCCACGACGCCGTACCCGGCGCGGTCGACCGCGGGCTCGAGACCATGCGCAAGAGCCTCGCCAAGCTCGCGGAGAAGGGCGGCGCGGAGCCGGACGACGTGCTCGCGCGCGTGGAGCCGGTCGACGACCTGGTCCCGGCCGACCTGATGGTCGAGGCCGTGGTCGAGGAGGCGGCCGTCAAGGAGGAGGTCTTCCGCCGGGCCGACGGGACGCTGCCCGCCGAGGCCGTGCTCGCTTCGAACACGTCGTCGATCCCGATCAGCTCCCTCGCGGCCGCCACGAGCCGACCCGACCGCGTGATCGGCATGCACTACTTCAACCCGGTGCCGGTGCTGAAGCTCGTCGAGGTCGTTCGTGGCCGCGAGACCTCGGACAAGACCGCCAAGGCGATCACCGAGCTGGCGCGTGAGCTGGGCAAGACCCCCGCCGTGGCGAACGACTTCCCGGGGTTCGTCTCGAATCGGATCCTGATGCCGTTTATCAACGAGGCGGTGTGGGCCCTGCACGACGGCGTCGCCGAGGCCGAGGCGATCGACACGATCGCCAAGCTCGGGTTTGCCCACCCGATGGGGCCGCTCGCGCTCGCCGACCTGATCGGCCTCGATACCTGCGTCGCGATCATGGATGTGCTGCGCGACGGCCTAGGTGACGAGCGTTACGAGCCGTGTCCACTCCTGCGAGAATTGGTGGCGGCCGGGAAGCTGGGCCGCAAGTCCAGCAGGGGGTTTTACATCTACTCCTAAGCGCCGATAGTGGATGGAAGAAACCGAGCAAACGAGGCTTCCCAAGGAGGATCCGCTGCGCCTCTTGCTGGTGGACGACGACGACGGGCTCCGCGCGCTTTTGCGCGCGACCTTCGAAGCTGTCGACGTGGAGGTCGACGAGGCCCCTGACGCCATCGCCGCCCGCGAGCGAATCGCGGCCGCACGCCCCGATGCGGTCGTGCTCGACGTGCGCATGCCCGGGACCGACGGCGTCGCGCTCTGCGCGCAGCTGAAGGGCTCGCGCGCGACGCGGGACGTTCCGGTCGTCTTGCTGACCGGCGACGACCTCGCCACGGATGCGGTGGCGCAGGAGGTAGGTGCCGACGCGCTCGTGCTCAAGCCGTTCAGCCCGCTGGAGCTGCTCGCCGTGGTCGAGCGCGTGTCCGCGGGGTTGCACGCGACGCCGTACCGGGCGAGCCGGGCGAAGCGGCCGGACGAGCAGCTCCTGCTCTACGCCCGCGACCTGCGCCACATGCTCGAGCTCGAGCGGGGGCAGCGGCGACTCCTCGAGGCTGCCTACCACGAGACGGTCTCCGCGCTCGCCGGCGCGCTCGAGTCGAAGGACAGCTCCACCGGCGAGCACTCGCAGCGCGTGCACCGCTACGCGCTCGAGCTTGCCCAGGAGGCAGCTCCCGAGATCGTCGAGGACGAGAGCGTCGTCTACGGCTTCATCCTCCACGACGTCGGCAAGATCGGGATCCCCGACCGGATCCTCAAGAAGCCCGGGCCGCTGACCGGTCCCGAGCGCCGGGTGATGGAGACGCACACGGTGCTCGGCGAGCAGCTCCTGAGCGGTGTCTCGTTCCTGCAGGGCGAGGGCCTCGGCGTGGTTCGCTCGCACCACGAGCGCTGGGACGGGCGCGGGTACCCGGACGGCCTGGCGCGTGAGGACATTCCCGCCGCGGCACGGGTGTTCGCGGTCGCGGACGCCCTCGACGCTATGACGAGCGACAGGCCCTATCGCAAGGCGATGAGCTGGGCTGCCGCCGGCCGCGAGCTCGTTGCGCAGGCCGGCAAGCAGTTCGACCCGGCCGTGGTCGAGGCGTTCCGCTCGCGCGAGCGGGCTCTCCGGCGCGTTCGTAGGACGCTCACCGGCGGCGCGCTCATCGCTTCGACGATCTAGCTCTAGGCCGAAAACGCGGGCGGCTCGTTCGACGACGTCTGGTGCCAGAGCACGATCTTCCCCTTCACGACGCGGAAGATCGCGGTGGCGCGCTCGCCCGGGCCGTCGCACCGGCTGTGCTCGCGATCCCCGAGCTCGAAGGTCGCGGTGGCCGTCTGTCCTTTGCTCGTGATCGAGACGATCCGCCCGGAGCACGGCAGCTGTGAGTTCCACGCGACGGCGTCTGCGTGGGTGCGGAGCGTGACCACTCGCCCCGCCTGCACGATCTCGGCACCAGGCGCGAAGAGGTCGGCGGCGGCCTTGTTGTCGTCGCTGTTGAGCGCCTGGCTCCAGGCCCGCACGACGCTCTCCGCCGACGGAGAGCTCGAGCCGCAACCGGTCGCGAGCGCCGCGACGGCGGCGCCGACGAGGAGCAGGGCCCTCACAGTTCAACCTTCCGATCGACAACGTCTCGACCGGTCATTACCGACGGCCGAGCGCCTCGCGCACGAGTTGCTGAAAGTGCGCGAGCAGCCGCTCGCTCTCGGGCATCAAGCGCCCCTCGTCGAGGAGCCCGGAGCGGACGCCCTCCTGTACCGACTCCACGAGAGCGCGGTCCTCGAGCCCGACCTGGTCGTCGAAGGGCGAGCAGCTCGTCGACCTCGGCGTCCGAGACGTCCTCTGGGAAGAAGTAGTCGAGGAAGGCGTGCGTCCGCTCCGGCCCGACCGGGGCGACCGGGCCGGCGACGAGGTTCGGCGGACCGGGCAGCGCGTAGATCTTCGTCGTCGGCCAGAGCCAGTGGAACTGCCCCTCGACCGGCCCGTCGCCGCGCTTCGTCGGGCCGAACTGGCTCGAGCCGAGCGCGTGCGTTTCCAGCCGGTACGCGTCCGGCGAGACGTCGACCACGGCGCTGGAGCCGGGGTGGGCGACGGGGCAGTGGTAGCACTCGAGGTAGTTCTCGACCGCGATCTTCCAGTTGCAGGCGACGTCCGACTCGCTGCGGCGCCGAAAGCGGAGGCGCTCGAGCTCGATGCCCGCTTCGCTGAAGAGCTCCGGCAGCGGCCCGAGGGTCTCTGCGAGCGGCCGCGCGTCCGGATCCGGGTGCACGAATAGCAGGGGGCCCCAAGCCTCCAGCGCGAGCTTCCGAAGCGCGATCCCGTCCGTGTCGAGCCCCGGCTCTTCGCGCGCTCGCGGGGCGGCCCGCAGGCGGCCGTCGAGCCCGTACGTCCAGGCGTGGTAGCGGCACTGCAGCGTCTCGCGGTTGCCCCGGCCCTCCGCCACGATCGAGCCGCGGTGGCGGCAGACGTTCAGCAGGCCATGCAGCTTGCCCGCGCGGTCGCGCGTGACCACCACTGGCACGTCACCGACGTTGCAGGTGAAGAAGTCACCCGGCTCCGCCGCGTGCTCCGCCGGTCCCGCGTACTGCCAGCCGCGCCGGAAGATCCGCTCCTGCTCTTGGCGCAGCAGGTCGGGATCGACGTACCAGCTCCACGGCAGCGTGCCCTGCGCTGTTCCGGAGGCCAAACCGGCCACGACTCTACCGGACGACGCGTGGGGCTCCGTGCGGCGCGAGCAGGCGGTTTTGATCACGTGCCGGACGCCGGTGCCGACGTCCATTTGCGAGCCGGCCTGCCAAGGAAAGGGCCGAGCCGCCCGCCGCAGAAAGGGCGCGCCCCTCGGGGAGAGGAGAGAGGGCGAATGGCGGCTTCGGCCCCTCGAAGCGGCGACCTTAACAGCTGGGAACGGGAACGAGGGTTCGAGGGAGGGCTCTCAGATCCCCACGGCCGTCATCCCGACATGTCCGCGCGTCGAGAAACGGCTTGCGTGCGGGTCTCGGGCCTACCCTGGCTCGTAGCCGGCCGCGACTATACTCGCGGCCCGATGGTGTTCGAGCTCTCGGCCGACCAGCGGGAGATCCAGTCGCTGGCGCGGGAGTTCGCCCAGGCCGAGATCGAGCCGAACGCCGCCGCGTGGGACCGCGCTCACGCGTTCCCGCGGGAGCTGTTCGGCAAGCTCGCCGAGCTCGGCTTCCTGGGTGTCTGCATCCCGGAGGAGTACGGCGGCGCAGGCGCGGACTTCCTCTCGTACATCCTGGTGCTGGAGGAGCTGTCGCGCGCCGACGCGGGCGTGGGGGTGACGGTCGCCGTGCATACGAGCGCGGTGACGCTGCCGATCCTGGGCTTCGGCACCGACGAGCAGCGGAGCCGGTTCGTGCCGCCGCTCGCCCGGGGCGAGGCGATCGGGGCGTTCGCGCTGACCGAGCCGGAGGCGGGCTCGGACGCGGGCTCGCTGCGCACAGCGGCGGTGCCGGACGGCGATGGCTGGTCGATCACCGGCTCGAAGCAGTGGATCACGAACGGCTCTTTCGGCGGCACGGTTCTGCTCTTCGCCCGCACGGATCCCGACACGCCGGGGCCGAAGGGAGTCTCGGCCTTCATCGTCGACGGCAGCCAGGTGCGGGTGACGCGGGAGGAGGAGAAGCTCGGCCTGAACTCGTCGTCGACCGTCGACCTGGCGATCGAAGGAGCGCACGTCGGCCGCGACCGTCTGCTCCACGAGGAGGGGAAGGGCTTCACGGTCGCGATGTCGACGCTCGATGGTGGCCGCATCGGAATCGCTGCGCAGGCCCTCGGTATCGCGCAGGCGGCCTATGACCTGGCGCGCGGCTACGCACTCGAACGGCGGCAGTTCGGCCGGCCGATCGCCGATTTCCAGGCGATTCAGTGGAAGCTCGCCGACATGGCCACCGAGATCGACGCGGCGCGGCTGCTCGTCTACCGCGCGGCGTGGCTGAAGCAGGAGGGGCGGCCGCACACGGAGGAGGGCGCGAAGGCAAAGCTGTTCGCGTCGGAGACGGCGCGGCGGCAGACGGCCGAGGCGATCCAGGTGCTCGGTGGCTACGGGTACACGAAGGAGTTTCCTGCCGAGCGGTACTACCGCGATGCGAAGATCACGGAGATCTACGAGGGCACGAGCGAGATCCAGCGCCTGGTGATCGCCCGCTCGATCCTCGGCCTCCGAGAGCGGCAGCTCGCTCAGGGATGACTCTTGTGTTCACGCCCGAGACGCGGGTTCCCACCACCCCCGCCCACCAACAGCCTAGGCCGGAAAGTGTCACGTGTCTGTCACGGGAACGTGCCGAAAGCGTGACTTCTCGCAGGGGCGGGCGATGAGTCCGCGCAGGCGGGAGGAGCCCGTCCGCCTGACGAAGATCTACACGCGCGGCGGCGATCGCGGCGAGACGAGCCTCGGCGACGGTTCGCGCGTGTCGAAGCTCGACCCACGCGTGTCGGCGTACGGCGCTGTCGACGAGCTCAACTCGCACATCGGTCTCGTGCTCGCGCTCGACGAGCTCGACCCCGAGCTGCGCGAGCCGCTAGAGCGGGTCCAGAACGACCTCTTCGACCTCGGCGCGGACCTCTCGGTCCCGTTCGCGCCGCAAAGCGAGCGTCTCCGCGTCACGCAGGCGCAGGTGGACGAGCTCGAGCAGCTCTGCGACCGGTACAACGCGGAGCTCCCGGAGCTTAAGAGCTTCGTCCTTCCAGGCGGCAGCGAGGCCGCCGCGCGCATTCACCTTGCGCGCACGGTCTGCCGTCGGGCGGAGCTCGCGGCGCTCTCGGCCGCCGAGCAGACGACGATCGACCCGCTGGTGCCCGTGTACCTCAACCGCCTCTCGGATCTCCTCTTCATCTTCGCGCGCACCGCGAACGTGGGTGGCGACGAGCCGCTCTGGCAGCCGGGCCGCGGCGCTACCTGATCCGGCCAATCGCGCAGGCCGGCGCGACGGCGCGAGACCCCGAACCTAGGGCAGTGGGACGACGATGATGGTTCGGTTGACGAACGTGCCGGTTCCGGCGCTTACCCGGTACTTCGCGGTGAACGTGTTGCTCCCGGGTGTCAGCCCGGAGAGGAAGAACGTCGCGCTTCCCTGGACGAGGATGAACTGGTTGCCACCGCTCTTGACGACCAGCGCCTGCGTGTCCGAAGCAGCCTGCGTCGTCGCTCCCGAGACTGCGAACCCCATGTTGCTCTGAGCGGCGTTGGCGTTGTTGGTCAAGGACCCGGTCAGCGTGACGAGGGCCTTCCCGGAAGACGGAATCGTGACCGTCACCGCAGGGCCGGCGGTGGCCAGGTCCGTATAGGACGTGCTGGTCGTCGTCTGAGAGGCGGCCACGGTCGCCCCGCCGACCCCGGCCGGCCCGGTCGGTCCGCGCGCGCCTGTAGGACCCTTCGACCCCGTTGGGCCCTTGGGGCCCGTGGCACCATTCGCGCCGGTCGCGCCCTTGGAGCCGGTCGCACCCTTCGAACCGGTGGCACCCTTGGAGCCGGTTGTCCCCTTGGCGCCTGTGGCGCCCCTCGAGCCTGTCGCGCCTCTTGCGCCCGTCGGGCCCCTCGCGCCGGTCGGGCCCTGAGCGCCGGGCGGCCCGGTGACCCCCTGGGCGCCCGTCACGCCCCTGGCGCCGGTGGCGCCACGCGCTCCCGTTGGGCCCTGAGCTCCCGGCGGGCCGGCAACTCCCTGAGCGCCGGTTGCGCCCTTGGCACCGGTCGCACCTTTGGCCCCTGTCGCACCCTTCGTACCCGTAGCGCCCTTGGCGCCCGTAGCGCCACGCGCCCCCGTCGGGCCCTGCGAGCCGGTCGCTCCCTTGGCGCCAGTCGCGCCCATGGCACCGGTAACACCCTTTGCACCGGTCGCACCCTTGGCACCCGTCGCGCCCGTCGTTCCCTTCGCGCCAGTCGAGCCAGTTGCCCCCGTCGTGCCCTTGGCACCCGTTGAACCCTTCGCGCCGGTCGCGCCGGTGGCTCCCGTCATCCCCTGCGCGCCGGTCGCGCCGGTGACACCGCGCGCTCCGGTCGGGCCTTGTGCGCCTGCTGGGCCGGTCGCGCCTTGGGCGCCCGTGACGCCCCTCGAGCCCGTTGCGCCCTTGGCCCCGGTGGTGCCCGTGGCGCCGCGAGACCCGGTTGGTCCCTGAGCCCCGGTCGCGCCCTTGGCTCCGGTGGCACCCTTCGCGCCGGTCGCGCCGGTGGCTCCCGTTGCGCCGGTCGAGCCCGTGGCTCCCTTCGCGCCGGTTCCGCCGGTGGCTCCCGTCACGCCCTGCGCGCCGGTGACGCCGCGGGGTCCGGTGGGGCCCTGAGCGCCGGGAGGGCCGGCGACGCCCTGCGCCCCCGTAGCACCCTTGGCGCCGGTCACACCCTTGGCTCCCGTCGCCCCTGTCGCGCCCTTCGAGCCTGTGGCGCCCCTCGAGCCGGTCGCACCCTTTGAACCCGTGGCGCCCGTGGCTCCGGGGGTACCAGTCGCCCCCTTTGCCCCCGTCGTGCCCTGCGCGCCCGTCGATCCCTTCGGTCCGGTGGCGCCGCGCGAGCCCGTAGCGCCCCTCGCCCCCGTCGAACCCTTGGCACCGGTCGCGCCCTTCGCGCCGGTCGAGCCCTTCGCACCGGTGACGCCCCGCGGACCAGTTGCACCCTTCGCGCCGGTCGCCCCCTTCGCGCCGGTCGGCCCCTGCGTCCCCGCCGGGCCTTGGGCCCCCGTCGCGCCCTTGGCACCGGCGGCGCCCGTCGCTCCGGCCGCTCCGGTTGCGCCGCGCGCGCCCATTGCGCCCTGAAGACCCTGCGGGCCCGTCGGCCCGGTCGGCCCCGTCGGGCCTCGCCGGCCGGTGTGGCCGATTGCCCCACGCGGGCCGGGCGGCCCGCCGGACCCTTTGGCCCCCGCAGGCCCCGCCGGGCCCTGCGCGCCTGCTCCAGCGCTCGAAAACGTGTCAAGGCCGCCCGAGCCCGCTCCTCCGCTCGACTGGCCGGCCGGAGCAGCGAAAGCCGGCGACCCGCCGCCGCCCGAAGATGATCCGACCCCCGCGGCCGAGCCCGGGGCCCCGTCGGCGCTGCCGCTCGACGCGTGGCCCTGCGTCGCCGTGTTGCCGTCGTTGAGCACGACCGCCGGCCCGGAAGCGCCGGCCGGCCGGTGTGCGTTGCTCGTTCCCGGCCCGAGCGCGTCGCTGAGGAAGTAGGCGCCGACCCCGACGGCCCCCGCGAGCAGCAGCAACCCGAGTGCAGGCAGGCCATGCCGCGCGCGCAGAGCGCGTGGGACGGCAAAACCACGCAGGCTGTTCGGCACGCTCGCCACCTGAGGTACATCGGCACGTGTGGAGTGCAAATGGGGTGGGTCCGGTGTGAAACGCGTATGACCGGCGCCGAGGCGCCGTTCCGCCGAACAGCCTCAGGCGACCAGCCAGAGCTCGACCTCGCGCTGCGGCAGCGGAAGCTCGACCCGCACGGTCGTGCCCACGCCCGGCGCGCTGTCCAGCTCGATTCGGCCGCCGTGCCGCTCGACGATCGCCTTTGCGATCGCCAGGCCGAGGCCGGTTCCCGGGATCGCGTTCCTCGCCGCCTCGGAGCTGCGGAAGAAGCGCTGAAAGAGTTGCTCTCGGTCGCCGTCCGACAGCCCGAGCCCCGTGTCCTCGACCTCGACGACTGCGGTCCCGTCAACCGCCCCGAGGCGCACGTCGACGCGGCCGCCCGGCTGCGTGAACTTCAGCGCGTTCGAGACGAGGTTGTCCAAGACCTGCGCAAGCCGCGCCGGATCCCCCTCGAGCTCCGGGAGCTGCGTCGTCCGCAAGCTCAGCTCGATGCCTTTCGCGCCCGCGGCCGGCAGCGAGCTCTCGATGCACTCCTCGACGATCTCCCTGAGGTCGACGCGCTGAAGGTCGAGCGCGAGCTTGCCCGCGTCGATCTCGGCGACGAGGAGGAGGTCGTTCACGAGCCCGAGCAGCCGCTCCGAGTTGCGGTCGGCGACGGCGAGGAAGCGGCGCTGCTCCTCGTCGAGGCCGGGGTCGGCGAGCAGAAGCTCGAGGTAGCCGCGGATGGACGTCAGCGGCGTTCGCAGCTCGTGCGACACCGTCGAGACGAACTCGCCCTTGAGGCGGTCGAGCTCGCGCAGCCGCTCGTTCTGCCCGGCCAGCCGGCGGTTGTGCGCCTCCAGCTGCCGCGTCACACGGCGAAGAATCGGGAACAGCGCGAGGAAGAGCGCGAGCAGTGCCAGCGTCAGGATCGCCGCCAGGCGCCCGCGTGCGTCTCCGATGCCAACGGCGACCGCGCGGTAGTCCTGGTCCAGCTCGACGGCACCAATCGGCCGCGAGCCTCGCGTCAGCTGCACCGGGACGGCGACGCGGAGCACCTTCAGGTCTCTTCGACGCTGCCACGTTCGAGCGCGCGTCACGCGCCGGTCGACCTTCCCGCGCAGAGCCTGCGCAACCCCTTCGAGTTGCCGGACCTTCGTTCCGATCAGCGAGTGCCGGGCGGCGTAGGTGATCGTTCCGTCCCGCCCGACGAGCCGCCCGCCGACGACGCCGGGAATCAGGATGTCCTCGCGGAAGAGCCGGTCGAGGCCGTCACGGCGCGCTCGCGAGACGGGAGCGGCGAAGTCCGACGCACGGAGGCGGCTGTCGAGGTTCGCGCTCACCAATGCCTGCGCCTGGCTCTGGACCGTGCGCTCCGCGCGCCCGGCAACCTCCTCGTTCACCAGCCACGCGATTGCGAGCCCCGCCGCGAGCAGCACCGCTCCGGCGTACAGAGCGAAGCGCAGCACCAGCCGCGGCCGCTGCTCGAGCTCGTCCGGCGGCGCGGAAGCCCGCGCGCGGTCAGGGAATTGAGCCTCCACGCTCGCCGCGAATGGGATCGGCCGCGCCCGCCGGCGCGGCGACGATTTTACGACTTTCAAGAGGTGACGAAATCGCCGAAATCCCCCGTTCGGGGGAGCGATCTCGCTCGATCCGGGGCTGTGGCGGCTCGGAGCGACGGATGAACGGGCACAATCCCCCCATGGCGACGACCGAGGACCGCCGCGAGCTCGGCGGAAGCGACGAGTGGCGCCGCAAGCTCTACGAGGCCGCGCCCGAGCGGCAGGGCGAGCTCTTCAGCACCATCTCCGGGCTGGAGAACGAGCCGCTCTACACGGCCGAGCGTGTCGAGCTCGACTACGAGCGTGACCTCGGCTATCCGGGCGCCTACCCGTTCACGCGTGGGGTCTACCCGTCCATGTACCGCGGCCGGCTCTGGACGATGCGCCAGTTCGCCGGCTTCGGAACGGCCGAGGAGACCAACGAGCGCTTCCGCTACCTGCTCGAGCACGGCCAGACCGGGCTCTCGACGGCCTTCGACATGCCCACGCTGATGGGCTACGACTCCGACCACTCGCGCTCGCTCGGCGAGGTCGGCCGCGAGGGCGTCGCGGTCGACTCGCTCGCGGACGCCGAGACGCTGTTCGACGGCATCCCGCTGGGCGAGGTCTCAACTTCGATGACGATCAACGGGCCGGCCGCGATGCTGCTCGCTTTCTACGTCTGCGTCGCGGAGCAGCAGGGCGTCCCGCGTGCCGACCTTCGCGGGACGATCCAGACCGACATCCTCAAGGAGTACATCGCGCAGAAGGAGTGGATCTTCCCGCCCGAGCCGTCGATGCGGCTCGTCACCGACATGGTCGAGTTCTGCGCCCGGGAGCTGCCGCGCTGGCACCCGATCTCGATCTCCGGCTACCACATCCGCGAGGCAGGCTCGAACGCGATCCAGGAGCTCGCCTTCACGCTCGCAAACGGCTTCGCGTACGTCGACGCCGCCGTGGCGCGCGGCCTGGACGTCGACGAGTTCGCGCCGCGACTCTCGTTTTTCTTCAACGCGCACCTCGACTTCTTCGAGGAGATCGCGAAGTACCGCGCCGCCCGCCGGATCTGGGCGCGAGAGCTGCGCGAGCGCTACGGCGCGAAGAACCCGCGCTCCTGGCTGATGCGCTTCCACACGCAGACCGCCGGCGTCTCGCTGACCGCTCAGCAGCCGGAGGTGAACATCGTCCGCACCGCGCTCGAGGCGCTGGCGGCGGTCCTCGGCGGCACGCAGTCGCTGCACACGAACTCGTTCGACGAGGCGCTGGCCCTGCCGACCGAGAACGCGGTTCGCCTCGCGCTGCGTACCCAGCAGGTGATCGCGCACGAGACCGGCGTGGTCAACACGATCGACCCGCTCGGCGGCTCGTATTACCTCGAGGACCTCACCAACCGCCTCGAAGCGGAGGCCTACGACTACTTCGACCGGATCGAGAAGCTCGGCGGCGTGATCCCCGCGATCGAGGACAACTTCTTCCAGCGCGAGATTGCGGAGGCGTCGTTCCGCTACCAGGCGGAGGTCGAGGCGAAGCAGCGAATCGTCGTCGGCGTGAACCGCTACGGGCTCGAGGACGAGGGCGAGATCGAGATCCTGCGAATCGACCCGGCACTCGAGCAGAAGCAGATCGAGCGGGTGCAAGCCCTGCGAGCGCGCCGTGACTCGGCGGCCGTGGAGGCCTCGTTGGCGCGCCTCAAGGAAGCTGCCGCTCGAGAAGACGAGAACCTCATGCCGCACCTAATCGAGGCCTCACGGGCCTACGCGACGCTCGGTGAAATGTGCGACGCCCTCCGGGAAACCTGGGGTACCTGGCGGGAGACACCTGTTTTCTAAGGCGCCGACTCGGCGGCGCCGACCAGAGGCCGCGACGGCTTGCCGGCGTGGCCGTCCAATGCGCGTTCGGGACACAGAACGAGCCAGGCCCTCCTTTTGAACGGCCTCTAACAATGCGGCTATTCTGAGCGTCTACTCCTCTTGACCCCATGAATTCAGTTCAGTCTGCTCTCAACTCGCCACGCCTCGGGCGCTACCTCCTGTGGGTCGGCGTCGTCGTTCTGGCCGCCGGCGTAGTGGCCGTGATCGTCGCGTTCGCGGGCGGGAAGAGCGACAACACGCCCCTGAATCCCGACAAGGGCTTCAAGCCGACGCTGCCGGCGAAGAGCCAACCGCTGAAGAACTCGGACGGCATCACGATCAAGACGTTCTCCCAGCTGGACGACCAGACTCGCAGCACGATCCGCACGTTCATCAACACCGCGGTCGCGCGCCAGCACGTCGAGGACTCGTGGACGATTGTTTCGCCGTCGATGCGCGCCGGCTACACGCTGAAGCAGTGGAAGTCCGCGGACGACCTGCCGATCATCCCGTACCCCGGCGTGGACACCAAGCACGTGGAGTACTTCCTCGACTACGCGAGCAACAGGGAGATCCTGGTCGAAGTGGGGCTTGCCGGCAAGCGGGGCGTCAGCACGCGGCCCGTGACGTTCATGCTCGGCCTTCGCCCCGACGGCAAGGGCGCGAACGCGCGCTGGCTCGTGAGCTACTGGATGCCGCGCTGGACGCCGCCGGTTCCGCAGAACCAGTAGAACCAGGCCGACCTACAGCTCGATCTCCATCCCGTCCCGCGCGAGCTCCAGCGAGTCTTCGAGCGGGCGCTCGAAGGGCCGGTGGGTGAGCAGCAGCCGCTTGGCGCCTGAGGCCTCGAACGCCTGGATCGCCTCTTCGGCGCTCAGGTGCCCGCGCGTTCCGCCTTCGGGGTTCGGCCGCATCAGCGTCGCCTCGCAGACGAAGAGGTCGGCGTCGCGTGCGATGTCGGCGAGGCTGTCGCTCGGCCCCGAGTCGCCGGAGTAGCCGACGACCATCCCGTTCGCCGACGCGCGAAATCCGAAGGCGACAAGCTGGTAGTGCAGGACCCGGTGCGGCGTCACCTCGAAGCCGGCCGCGGTGAAGGTCTCGCCGTCGGCGTACTCCCTGAGGTTGAAGGCGTCCTCGAACATCTCCCGCTGCCCGAGCCTGCCTCCGATCGCGTCGAGCATCTCCCGGCCCTCAGGGGGGATCCAGAGCTCGGGGCGCTCGACGCCTTCGCCCGGGCCGAGCGTCGCGCCCCACACCCACGGCACGAGATCGCCCCAGTGGTCGAGGTGCCAGTGCGTGATCGCGATCGCGTCGACGTGCGGCCAGTCCTCGCGCTCGCGCAGCTTCGCGAGCACGCCCGGCCCACAGTCGAGGAGCAGCCGTCCGGGGCCTTCGAGCAGGTAGCCGGACTGCGCCCCGCCTGGGTTCGGCCAGGCCGGGGAGCAGCCGACGACGGTCAGTTTCACGCTCATA
>JBKPHO010000111.1:0-9428 GCA_046729915.1 Actinomycetota bacterium
GGAGCAGGCGCTGGAGACGAAGCCCTCGGAGGTCGGCTACAGCCAGCACGAAGGCGCGGAGAGCGCGCAGTGGGGCGACGAGAAGCTGCTGCTCGTCGAGCAAACACACCCTGTCGTCTATCCGGCGCTGGGCTCACACGCGAACTACTACGGCTCGCATCTCTATCTCGGCCGCAGCGCCGCGCAGGGGGTGGGTTGCGACGACACCACGGGCCCGTCGCGGGAGCTCCGGCCCTCCGTCGCGGTCGTGCCCACTGAGAAGGCCGCCTATCTGCGCGCCTATCCTTGGCTCGGCTTCATCGGCCACTGGGGCGAGCAGCACGCCGGCTTCTACAACGGCCCGACCGGCCCCAACACAAAGCAGCAGTGGACCGAGCCGATCACGTGGGCGAACGAGCACTTCCGCGGCACGAGCTTCACCGTCCCGGCCGGAGGCTCCGTCGGCTCGACGGCGACCGGGTTCTTCTGCGGCGCGGTCGCGCGCGGGTCGAGCCTGCTGACGGCCATCACCGGCAACCCGTCACCGGTGCTGATCGCCTTCGCGGTGCTTGCCGTGCTCCTGCTCTGGCTCGCCTCGCGGACGACCTGGGATCCGGCATCGCCGTTCCCGGTCCGACAGCGGCGCGCGTGGGGGACGATCGTGGGCGCCTCGGCGCGGCTCTACATCACGCACCTGCGGCTCGTGCTCAGCCTTGGGCTCCTCTTCATTCCGCTCGGCCTGCTGATCACGGTCCTGCAGTACCTGCTCTTTCGCGTCAGCGGCTTATCGTCGTTCGTCGACACCGCCGGTGCGTCGAACGCCTTCGTCGGCGGTCTTGCGATCCTCCTCGGGACGCTGTTGACCGTTTTCGGGCTGGGGATCGTCCAGGTGACCTGTGCGGCCTCGGTCGCGGCCCTCGGCGAGGAGCGGGTGCTCGCGCCGCCCGACGCGTACAAGCAGGTACTCGGCCGCTGGCGGGAGCTGCTCGCGACCTTCGTCCTGGGCGTCGCGGTGCTCGGAATCCTCATGCTCAGCGCGATCGGGAGCATCATCGCGATCTGGCTGCTCGTGCGCTGGTCGCTCGCGGCCCCGGTCATCGCGCTCGAGGGCAAGTCGGCGCGCGCGGCGTTGCGCCGCAGCTCCCAGCTCGTTCGCGGGGACTGGTGGCGCGTGGCCTCGCTCGTCGGCTTCGTGACGTTGATCGGCCTGCTGAGCGGCCCCTTGCTCGGAGCGATTCTCCTCTTCATCACCAACGCTTCGTTCAACTTCGTGAACCTGATCTCGAGCCTGGTCTACGTCTTCGCGCTGCCGTTCGTCGCGATCGCGACCACGTACCTCTACTTCGACCTCGCCCTCGAGAAGGAAGAGCGGGCGGCGGAAGCTGTCGGCGTGCACGCGCCGAGCCCGGCCTGACCACGCGGCCTGTTTAGGCATGGTCGCAGCGGGGGACGAGCGATCTTCCACATCTATCCGAGGGGGGTCGCATGGCAACAGATCGGGTGGCCGGGAGGGCCACGAAGGAGCCGGAAGGCTACGCGGCGGAGGCGCTCGGCGAGCGGGCCACGGGGCTGCACGACGAGACGAAGTGGGCGCTGCTCACGACCGAGTTCTGGGCGATGGTCGGCGTCATCGTCGCGATCCTGATCGCAGCGGCGGTTTCCGACACCTTCGGTGACCGCAGGGCATGGTTGTACGTCGCCATCGTCGCAACCGGCTACATCGTCAGCCGCGGGATTGCCAAGGCAGGCGTGGGGCACCTGCCGATCGGCGCCCTCAGGCGCCGGCGCTAAGCCCCGGGCTGCGGAGAGCAGGAGCGGTGCCGGCGGCGCGTGCGCGACGCCGGCACTCGCTTCCGTGGAACGAGGCCCCTGCGCCCGGTGTAGTAAGCGACGGTGCCAAGTCGCCTGCTGACCCTGTTCGTCCCCGCCGCGCTGCTCGCGTGCGCCTGCGCTGCCGCGGGCGGAACGCCTGCCGCCTCTGGACGCGGCGAGCGCGTCTATCCAGCCGTGCCGAAGCGGAACCTCTTCGGGCGGATCGCATACAGCACACGCGGCGGGGACATCTGGGTCATGAACGCCAACGGAACCTGTCGCCACCGGGTGACCCGGTCGGGGACCGGGCTCGACTTCGACCCCTCGTGGGCGCCGGACGGCAAGCGGCTCGTCTTCCGCACGAGCCGCGGCCACTACCAGCCAGACGTCTACGGCAACGGCCTCGAGGGTCTCTTCGTCGTGACTGTGGACGGCAGCCACGAGACGGAGATCCAGCCGCCCACCGGCGGGATGTTCGCCGACTGGTCGCCCCGGGGGGACAAGATCGCGTTCAGCGGACTGCGCCCCGGCCAGCGCTACGACACGCTCTTCCTGATGGACCCGGACGGCACCGGCCTCCACGATCTCGGCGTCCCGCGCGGGAGCGAGGGAGCGGTCTGGTCGCCCGATGCGACTCACATCGAGTACGGCGCACACAACGGCGACGGCAACTGGGCGATCTGGACGATGCGCTCGGACGGCAGCGACCAGCGCCAGCTCACGCATCCCCACCTAGTCTTCCCGGCCGGAACCGGTGGGGACAACCCCGGGCCGTGGTCGCCGAACGGTAAGCGCATCGCCTACAGCTCCGGCCAGTTTCGCGGCCGCGAGGTCTGGATCATGAACGCGGACGGCAGCCATCGCCGACGCGTCACGCACTGGCCGGGAGGGGACGGCCCGCTCGCCTGGCTGCCGAACGGCCGGATCGTGTTCGCGCACTTCCGCGGCGCCGAGCCGCTGCCGCGCTTCTACTGGGTGAAGCCGAACGGGACGGGCATCCGCTCGCTCCCGCTGCTTCGAGGCGCGGGCGACCCGATCGAGTGGCTCCCGCACGCGGCGCCGGACCCGCGCTGCCCCTGAGAGGGCGGCTCGGCCCAGCGCCGCGCCAGGTCAGTAGCTGAAGCTGACCGTCCCCGAGACTCGCGCCGCGTAGATCACGCAGTGCCCGAGCAGCGAGAAGCGGAAGTGCGTGAGCGTCGCCCTGAACATGCCGGTGCCGCCCGACGTCGTCGAGGTCTCGACGTTCTCGAGCGTCCCGGTGACGCGGTAGCGCTGGTCCGTGCAGCCCGTGCCCGGGTCGAGGACGGTGATCCGCCCGCCGTGGTACGCGAAGTCTCCCGTCGCGAAGTCGAAGTGGCCGCCGGAGCTCGCCGTGGTCATGGCGAACGAGCCGCCGTTGACGTACGTCGGCGTCGAGCCGAGCGGGTCGTGCACGACGCGGGCGTTCCAGGCCGCGGACTCGCCGGCGGCGTTGCCGCTGCCGGTGCCGGCGAACGAGCCGACGGTCTGGGTGAAGGCGTACTCGTAGCCGACGATCGCGAAGCTGGTCGAGGCGGGAGCGGCCGGCGCCCCTCGCGCCGCGACGAGCGCGGCCAGTGCCACGACGATGACGATTGATGAGCGAAGTGCCTTTCCCATAGCGTCGCCGTCCTTTCTCGAGTTCGGCTCGCTTGTACCACCTTCCCGGCTCGCGCCAAACACGCCAGCAAGTGGCGCTCTATCGTGTCAGGGCACGACCTGCAACGGAAAAGGGGGGATCAGCATGACTCACCGCACGAGCCGCACGGTGCGGTTCCTGCTGGTTGTGATGTGCACGCTCGGCCTCGCACTGGCGGGGGCCGGCGGGGCCGCTGCCTGGCGCGACCACCGTCAGCCGCACTCGCTCTGGGCGCTGTACTACGCCCAGCTTCGGCAGGCCAAGTATGTCGACCTCACGCACACGATCACGCCGTCGATTCCGGTCTGGGCGGGCTTCGGGCCGTCGCTGTTCGCACCCGCGAAGAACCCGACCACGGGCGTGCCGTACACGTACGCCGCGGACGGCTTCGAGGCGACGGCCTACCAGCTGCAGACGGATCAGCTAGGAACCCAGCTCGACCCACCCGCGCACTGGGCGCCGGAGTACGCGGCGATCGACGAGCTGCCGCCGACGTTCGCGGTCAGGCCGCTGGTCGTGATCTCGATCGTCAAGCAGGTCCAGCGGGACTTCAACTACCACCTGCAGGTGTCCGACATCCTGCGCTGGGAGCATCGCTACGGGCGCATCCCGGAAGGCAGCGTCGTCATGGTCCGCTCGGACTGGTCGAAGCGCTGGCCCGACCCGAGCCTGGCGCTGCTGACGCGCTTCCCCGGCGTCTCGCTGGCGGCATTGCAGTTCCTTCACCTGCAGCGCCACATCCTGTTCCACGGGCACGAACCGCTCGACACCGACTCGACACCGACGCTCGAGGGCGAGAGCTGGCTGATGCACCACGGCTTCGCCCAGGCCGAGGGCGTTGCGAACCTTGACAAGGTGCCGCCGACCGGGTGCCTCGTCGAGATGGGCTTCCCGAAGTTCGGAGGCGGCCTCGGCGGATACGCGCGGTTCATCGCGATCTGCCCGCGGAGCTGGCGCTACGGCGTCAGCGTCGGCGAGCTGCCGGAAGCGCCACTGCAGCGCTACGACAGTCTCTTGCACTGGGATCCGGTGCTCGGGATGCGCGTTCGCTGACCCTCGTCGCTTGCGGAGGGCGGGCCGCACGCGGGGTCCGCCCTCCGCGGGCCGCGGATAGGGTCTGCGGCTCGTGTTCGGGCAGTTCACCGACCTCGTCGCGAACGCCTCGGGGTGGGCCTACGCGATCCTCTTCGTGCTCGCGTTCCTGGACGCGATCGTGCCCGTGGTCCCGAGCGAGACGTCGGTCATCACAGCCGGCGTCGTCGCCTCGGCCGGCGACCTGAGCCTGCCGCTGGTGATCGCGTTCGCCGCCGCCGGTGCCTTTGCGGGCGACAACACGGCCTACTTCATCGGCCATCGCTACGGCCGTCGCATCAACGACCGCTTCTTCCAGAGCGAGAAGGCGAGACGGCGAATCGCCTGGGCGCACGACCAGATCGAGGAGCGTGGCGGCCAGCTGATCGTGATCGCGAGGTTCATCCCCGGCGGCAGGACCGCGGTCACGATCAGCGCCGGGACGCTCGGGTATCGATGGCGGAAGTTCGTGGTCTACGACGCAATCGCGGCGCTGATCTGGGCCTCCTACGCCGCGCTGCTCGGCTACTTCGGCGGCCATGCGTTCGAGGAGCAGCCGTGGAAGGGCCTGCTGCTGGCGCTGGGGATCGCCTTCGCGGTGGCCGGCGCGACGGAAGGCGTACGCTGGCTGGTGAAGAGGCGGCGCGCTCAGTCCGAGACGACGACGTAGCCGCCGCCCCGCGCGACCACGCGGCAGGTGTGCTCGTGTCCGGCGATGACGACGCGCCTGCCCGGCGCCTCGCGCACCTGCGCATAGTCGGCGCACGCGATGCTCACGTGCTGGGTGCAAGTGGTGTCGGCGCACTCGCAGATCAGCTCGAGCGTGTCCTCGCCGAGGGCGAAGCGCTCACCGAGCTCGATGATCCGCTCGTTCACCTCCCGGAAGAAGTCGTCCGAGCGATGCTGCAGCGGCGCTTGCGGGGCCCCTCGATCCTCGGCTGTGCTGCCGCCGCCCACTTGCAGTGCTCCCTCTCCGGTCCGACGCGTCCAGACAGACGATACGCCAGCGCGGGCGAGGGTTCCAGAGCTCTTGTTTGGGCTAGCCCGCGAGCTCGACGCGCTCGATCACGACCGCCTCGCGCGGCTTGTCCTGCGCGTCGGTCTCCACCTGCGAGATCGAGTCGACGACATCCATCCCACCGGTGACGCGGCCGAAGACCGTGTGCTTGCCGTCGAGCCACGGGGTCGCCTCGGCGGTGACGATGAAAAACTGGCTGCCGTTCGTGTTCGGGCCGGCGTTCGCCATCGCGAGGGCGCCGCGCTCGACCTTGTGGTCGTTGATCTCGTCCTCGAAGGTGTAGCCGGGCCCGCCCGTGCCCGTCCCGGTCGGGTCGCCGCCCTGGATCATGAAGTCCGGAATCACGCGGTGGAAGACGACGCCGTCGTAGAACCCGTCGCCGGCGAGCTTGGTGAAGTTCCCGACGGTCTTGGGCGCGTCGTCGTCGTGGAGCTCGACCTCGATCGCCCCGTGGTTCGTGTGCAGCGTGGCGGCGCTCATCGGGGCGGAGACTAGCCCAAGGCACCGACTCGGCGGTGCCGACCAGGGAGGCCGTGCCGGCTTTGCCGGTGCGGCCGTTCTTAGGAGGTCCTCACGCGGCTCACAGGCTTCGTTCAGCTTCGGTTGCGAGCCTCGGTGTCGTAATCGACGGAAAGGAGGTACCCCCAATGGACACACAAGCACGGCGGTGGTCGGCCGAACGGGTCGTCGTGATCGCCGCGCTGGCGTTCGGCGTCGCCGCCGGAACCTACGGCATCGCGAGCGCAGCGAACGGCTCGGGCTCTGGCTCGAGCCAGTCGCCGGCACTCTCGGGCGGCGGCTGGCCCGTCGCATCCGGCGGGCAGTCGGCGGCTCCGAACGCGGGACAGCCGTGGGGCCGGCAGCGG
Source organism: Actinomycetota bacterium (assembly GCA_046729915.1). Lineage (GTDB taxonomy): Bacteria > Actinomycetota > Thermoleophilia > Gaiellales > Gaiellaceae > AC-32. Next base: position 6,404 of record JBKPHO010000111.1, read on the forward strand.
AGTGACGAGACGCCGCTCACTGGCGAGGCGCTGAGCAAGGTGACGGCGCTGGCCAAGGCGAAGGTCCCCGGCGGGACGATCGTTCGCGTCGAGACCGACGCCGACGGCAACGCCGCCTACGAGGCCCACATGGTCAAGGCCGACGGCACGCCGGTCACGGTGTACGTCAGCAATCAGTTCGACGTCGTGAGCGTCGAGTCGGGCATGCCTGCACCGCCCGGCCGGGCTCCGGCGGCGTCGAGCGGCGCGAGCGCGTAGCTCCCGCCGAGAACGGGCTCGCCCTGGCGCCGGGGCGAGCCCTTCGCCGTGCGTCGAGTAAAGATTTCGCGTGGCCCGGGCCTCTTGGGAGCAGGTGGACGAACGCGCGGAGGCGATCGAGGCGCTCTACCGGGAGCGGTATGGGCGGTTCCGCGACGGTGTGGCGACGATCACCGGCGACTACGAGAGCGCGCGAGACGCGGTGCAGGAGGCGTTCGCACGGGCCCTACGGAAGCGGCGGAGCTTTCGCGGCGAAGGCTCGCTCGAGGCCTGGGTCTGGCGGATCGCGCTCCGGACCGCGCGCGAGCACGCGCGCGGGCTACCCGGCGCGAGCCTCAACGGTTCCATCGAGGCCGCGCTTGCAGAGCCCGACCGCGACCCGGCGCTCGCGGAGGCGCTGCGCACGCTTCCGACCAAACGGCGGCTGATCGTCTTCCTGCGCTACTTCGCCGACCTGTCGTACGCGCAGATTGCGGAGCTCTGTCAGGTGAGCGAAGGCACCGTCGGCGCGACCCTGGCCCAGGCGCGCGCCGCGCTCGAGGCGCAGTTGAGGGAAGAGGGGAAGCCGTGAACGCCACTGACGAGCGCGTGTTGCAGCACCGCTTCGAGAAGCTCGCCGGCCCCGACGACGCCGACTGGGGGGACGTCCGCGGCCGTTTGCGGCGGAGGCGGCGGCGGACACTCGCGTTGGCGGCTGCGCTTGCCGCGGGGCTCGTCGCGGCGGGGTTCGCGGTCGGAGGACCGGTCGTGGGGCTGTTCGACGTCCACGGCAAGCGCATTCCGCTCGACTCGTTCTCACCGCGTGACCGCGAGGCGCTCACGACCTTTCTCTGTCCGCACCTCGAGTTGCGAACGCCGCCCGGCAGGGCGCCTCAGGCGATTTGTCTCGACGGCCGGCCGACGATTGAGGAGATTGCCAACGACGGCGTCGAGGTCCACTGGCGGGTGCGCTACCCCTGGGGGCTGACCTGCCTGGCCTCGGGCCCCGTTGGCGGATATCACGATCCGAACTTCGGCGACCACAAGATCGGAGGCCTCGAGTGCAGCGCGAGCTCGTCGAAGAAGCTCGTTCCGACGCCCGAGCACCCGATCACGGTCGAAGTCGCGGCCGGTGCGAGCCGGGCGGACCCCGAGATGCGTGTCCTCTGGGTCCGCGGGCTCGCGGGTGAGGGGGTCGAGAAGGTCCAGCTCGTCGCCGAGAACGGCGCGAGGCTTCCGATCACGGTGCGCGGCCACGCCTACTCCCTCAAGCACGTACCGCATGGCCGCTGGACGGCGATCGTCGCGTTGGACGGGTCCGGCCGCGAGGTTTACCGGGAGTCGCTGCCGGGCGGCACCCAGCCGCATGCCGTCGGGCCTCCGAAGGCGCCGCCTCCGCTCCACCCGCGGCGGGCCCGGCCCGTAGGCGAGCCCGTTCAGCACGCCAGCACGAGGGTGGCTTCGGTGGACGCCTATCGGAACGGCGTCGCCGTGTTGAGGTTCGCTTCCCCGCCGGGGGAGGCCTACCGGCGCCTCGCCGGAGAAGGCCGCCACGAGATCGACGTCGAGTGCGCGAAGGTCGCGTACGGGGCCGGACGCTGGGAGAGCCTGGGCGGAAGCGGGAATGCCTCAGTGGCGCGGAGGATGGTCGCGCGGATCGAGGGCTACGTGCGAGGAAGGGCGGTCTCGCCGCCGTTTGACTACTGCGAGGTGGGCGGCATCTACGGCCGCCGTTGGACGACGCCGGCGGGAGCACACGAGCTCGTCGAGGTGCCGTTCACCGCCCTCGGCCGGCGCTACCTCGACGAACGCGCGACCGCGCGCGACCTCGCCTACTTCGTGCGCGGGACGAAGATGCAGCGTCTCCGCAGGTCGATTCACCGCGGCGAGGCAGCGCCCTCGGCAGCCGGGATCGCGCGCCTTTTCGGGGAGCGGGTCGTGCCGCTTGCGAGCCCCGACGGCAGTGCGCCGGCGGGCAAGGTCGGCGTCTGGACCGACGGCAGGATCATCGTCGCCTCCGAGCTCGCTCCGGGGGGCCGCCGGCTCTACGTCACCGTGCGCGGCGTGCGGATCGGCGCCACCAACATCCGCGACCTGGCCTTCGTGTTCTAGGCCGCCAGAAAGCGGCGCAAGACGTACTGGAGGATGCCGCCGTGGCGGAGATACTCGCGCTCCTTCGGGGTGTCGAGCCGCACGCGGGCGCGGAACTCCTTCCCGTCGGCGCGCACCGTCACCTCCGAAGCCTCGCCGTTCTCGACGCCGGTGATCGAGAACTCCTCGCGGCCGGTCAGGCCGAGGCTCTCGCGGTTCTCGCCGTCCATGAACTGCAGCGGCAGGACGCCGCACATGAGCAGGTTCGAGCGGTGGATCCGCTCGTAGCTCTCGGCGATCACCGCGCGCACGCCGAGCAGGTCCGGCCCCTTCGCCGCCCAGTCGCGTGACGAGCCCGAGCCGTACTCCTTGCCGGCGAGGACGATCAGAGGCACCCCCTCCGCGCGGTAGCGCTCGGCCGCGTCGAAGATCGTCATCTCCTCGCCCTCCGGCAGGTGCACGGTCCAGGTGCCCTCGCTCCCGGGCACGAGCACGTTGCGCAGGCGCACGTTCGCGAACGTCCCTCGCACCATCACCTCGTGGTTGCCGCGGCGTGCGCCGTAGGAGTTGAACTCGCGCCGCTCGACGCCGTGCTCGATCAGGTACTGCCCGGCCGGGCTCTCGGGCTTGATCGACCCGGCCGGCGAAATGTGGTCGGTGGTGACGCTGTCGCCGAGTGAGACCAGGCAGCGCGCGC
>JBKPHO010000112.1:0-3445 GCA_046729915.1 Actinomycetota bacterium
GGCCGCTGCTCCCCGTACTCCTCGCCCATGAAGAGCAGCGGCGTATGGGAGGAGAAGAGCGTGCAGGCCGCCGCGACTCGGAGGAGGTCGCGCGGGAGGCGGTCGCCTAGGGCGCGGTTGCCGACCTGGTCGTGGTTCTGCGCGTAGACGACGAGCCGCCGGTGCGGCTCGCGCCGCAGCTCGCGGCTCAGCCCGGCCACGGAGCCGAAGCGCTCGTAGTAGCCGTCGCGCTCGCCGGTCAGGAGCGCGTGCAGCTCGTGGTGGAAGCGGTCGAACCACTGCGCGTCGTGGCCCCACTCCTCGATCGGCCGGTAGTCGTCGACCTCCGTCTCGGAGATCACGAGCACGTGCGGGCTCTGCTCGCGGAGGCGGTCGGCGAGCTCGGCGAGGACGTGCCGCGGCGAGTCGTCGAACACCGCCTGCACGGCGTCGAGCCGGAAACCGTCGATGTGGTAGTCGCGCGCCCACATACACGCGTTCTGGATCGCCCACTCGCGCACCGCAGGCTGCCGGTAGTCGATCGCCTCGCCCCAGAAGGTCTCGTGCCGGTCGGTGAAGTACGGCCCGAAGGCGGCGAGGGCCTCGGAGCCCGGCCCGACGTGGTTGTAGACGACGTCGAGGAACACGCCCAATCCCGCGGAGTGAGCTGCGTCGACGAGGCGCGCGAGCTCTTCCGGGCCGCCGTAGACCGGATGCGGCGCGTAGGCGTAGAGGCCGTCGTAGCCCCAGCCGCGGTTCCCGGGGAAGGTGGCGACCGGCATCAGCTCGATCGCGGTCACGCCCAGCCCGCGCAGCTCGCCGAGGTACGGGATCACGCCGTCGAAGGTGCCTTCCTCGGTGAAGGTGCCGACGTGGAGCTCGTAGAGGACGAGCTCCTCCGGCGATACGCCACCCCACGCTTCATCGCTCCAGCTGAAGGCGCCCGGGTCGACGACGCGGGAGGGCCCGCGGACGCCCTCAGGTTGGAAGCGAGAGCACGGGTCCGGCCAGGCGCGCTCCCCGTCGAGGACGTAGAGGTAGTCCGCGCCGGAGGGCACGTCGTGCTCCGCCTCCCAGAAGCCCCCCTCCTCGGGCTCGAGCGGCCGGTCGCGGCCGCCGCTCCGCACCGCGACGCCGCTTGCGCTTGGCGCCCAGACGCGGAACGCAACGGCGCCGTCACCGGTCGGCGCCGCACCGAGAGACGGGTCGAGCGTGCTCTCGCGGCGAGGCATGGCGGCGAGCGTACCCGCAGGCGATCCCGACGACACGTTGGGCCGAGGCGGTTGACTCGGTGGCCGCAGCCCGTTATTCCTTTCCTTATCGGGCGGGCGGCCGCCCGCTGTTCATCCAGGAGGAAGGGGAGACATGAGACATCGCTTCGCCGTGGTCGTCGCCGTGCTTGCGTTCGGGGTTGTGGGCGTCGGCTCTGCGGCCGCGTTCGACTGCATCCGCGTCTCGTCGTCGCTGCAGGGCCTGCAGCAGTCGACGAAATCGGGCAACTGGCTGCTGTTCGACCTCAGCACCGTTAGCGGCACGCAGGCGACGTTCGCCGGCATCTCCGAGGGCACGATCGTGCTCAGCGACGAGCAGGCGACCTGCTTCGTCGGCGCATACGCCGCGTCGGGTCAGCCGCGCTTCTGGGCACTCGGCATCGGCGTCGCCGGCGGCGAGCACGGGGGACCGGGCGTCCTCGCAGGTCACAATCCGAACACGCGCGTTCTCAGCAACGGGAAGGGCATCGACCACTTCGAGGACAGCGGCATCATCCCCGCCGTCTTCGGCGCTGCCGAGGCCTGCGGGATCGACCTCTCGGGGCTCGAGTAGCAGCTAGTTAGGGCTCGTGCCGCGGAGGCTGCCCGGCTTCCGCGGCGCCGGGCTCCTCGGGCACGAGCCAGACGACGCCTAGCGGCGGCAGGCGCAGCTCGGCGGACTGCTCCTGATCGTGCCAGGGCGGGCCGTCGGCCACGATGCCGCCGAGGTTGCCGACGTCCGAGCCGCCGTAGAACGTCGAGTCGGTGTTCAGCAGCTCGCGCCAGCGGCCCGGGCGCGGCAGGCCGAGGCGGTAGCTCTCGTGTGGGACCGGCGAGAGGTTGCAGGCGCAGACGACCGGGCGGCCGTCGCGGGGCAGGCGCGTGAAGGCGAGCACGTTCGTGTCGGCGTCGTTCGGCTCGAGCCACTGAAAGCCGGAGGGCTCGAAGTCGAGCTCGTAGAGCGCGCGCTCGGCGCGGTACAGCCGGTTGAGGTCGCGCACGAGCGAAAGCACGCCCGCGTGGCCGGCCTGCTCGAGCAGGTGCCAGTCGAGGCTTGTCGCGTAGTTCCACTCCCGCTCCTGAGCGAGCTCGCCGCCCATGAAGAGCAGCTTCTTGCCGGGATGCGCCCACATGTAGGCGTAGAGAGCGCGCAGGTTCGCGAGCTGCTGCCAGCGGTCGCCGGGCATCTTCTCCAGGAGCGAGCGCTTCCCGTGCACGACCTCGTCGTGCGAGAGCGGCAGGACGAAGTTCTCGGAGAAGGCGTACATCAGGCTGAAGGTCAGCTGGTGGTGGTGGAAACGCCGGTGCACGGGCTCGCGCTGGAAGTAGTCCAGCGTGTCGTGCATCCAGCCCATGTTCCACTTGAAGCCGAAGCCGAGGCCGCCGAGGTAGGTCGGTCGCGAGACGCCGGGCCAGGCGGTCGACTCCTCCGCCGCCGAGATCACGCCCGGCTCCCGGTCGTGCACGAGCTCGTTGAAGCTGCGCAGGAAGGCGACGGCGTCGAGGTCCTCGTTGCCGCCGAACTCGTTGGGGACCCACTCGCCCTCGCGGCGCGAGTAGTCGAGGTAGAGCATCGAGGCGACGGCGTCGACGCGGAGGCCGTCGGCGTGGTACTCGCGGAGCCAGAAGAGCGCGTTCGAGAGCAGGAAGTTCCGCACCTCGTTGCGGCCGAGGTTGAAGACGAGCGTGCCCCAGTCGGGATGTGCGCCGCGCCTGGGGTCCGCGTGCTCGTAGAGCGCCGTGCCGTCGAAGCGCGCGAGCGCCCACTCGTCGCGTGGGAAGTGCGCCGGAACCCAATCGAGGATCACGCCCAGGCCGCGGTCGTGGAGGCGGTCGACGAAGGCCTTGAGGTCGTCCGGCTCGCCGAGGCGCGGACTCGGCGCGAAGTAGCCGGTCACCTGGTAGCCCCACGAGCCCGGGAACGGGTGGTGCATGACGGGCAGCAGCTCGACGTGCGTGAAGCCGAGATCGACCGCGTGGTCGGCGAGCTCGTCGGCGAGCTCGAGGTAGGTGAGCGGGCGGTTGTCCTCGAGGGGGTTCCGTCGCCACGACTCGAGGTGGACCTCGTAGATCGAGATCGGCCGCGCGAGTGGGTCTTGCGCACGGCGGCGCTCGAGCCACTCCTCGTCGCGCCACTCGTGGCGGGAGCGGTGGACGCGCGAGGCGGTTTCGGGTGGGACCTCGGCCGCCAGCGCATAGGGGTCGGCCTTGAGCGG
>JBKPHO010000113.1:0-4332 GCA_046729915.1 Actinomycetota bacterium
GCCGTTGACGACCTACACCGCCGCGCTCGTCGCCAACACGGCTGTGCCGATCTGGCACGAGGCGCGGCGTGAGCTGCCCTTCGTCTTCGCCGGCAGCGCCGCGGCGAGCGCGGGTGCCGCGGCCGCGATCGCGACTCCGCCGGAGCAAGCCGGCGCGGCGCGGCGGCTGGCGGTCGCAGGCGCCCTGCTGGAGCTGGCCGCGACCACGGCGATGGAGATGCGGCTCGGGCAGCTGCTCGGCGAGCCGTACCGTCAGGGAGCCGCAGGCCGTTTCACGAGGCTGGCCAAGGGTTGCAGCGCGGCGGGCGGGGCGCTCGTCGGGCTCGCCGGGCGAAGGCGGGTGGTCGCGACGATCGGCGGCGGGCTCATCCTTGCCGGGTCGCTGTTCGAGCGCCTGGCCGTCTACCGAGCCGGCACTCAGTCGGCCGCCGACCCGAAGTACACCGTTGTGCCACAACGCGAGCGCGCCGCGCGCATCGGCAGCAACGCGACGACGCGCCCTTCCGAGGGCTGAGCTTGTTGCCCTATCCGTGCCGGCGACGTTGAAGGCTACGACGAGCGCGCAACAAACAGGTTCCGATGAGGCCACAGGACCGACGAGTGGGTCACGCCGCGAGCCTCAGGTCGGCGAGCCGGTAGTCGACGCCGCGCCACGCGGCGTACGCGTACGGGTGCTCGAAGGTGTCGAGCGCGTTGGCGCCGGGTTCCACGCTCAGTTCGAACTGGTCGTCGGTACCGTCGTTGGAGGGAGAACCCTCGTCTGGGCCAGTGTTCGGGAATGACCCCTGACGCAGAGCCTAGGCAGAGACCGATGAGTTACGGGTCGCCGAGCGGTCTATCCCAGACCGACATCTACCGGCAACCCGGGAGGGCGCAGCATGAGGCTTCTTCTCACGTCCGCTGGCATCAAGAACACGAGCATCCACGACGCGCTGGTCGAGCTACTGGGCAAACCGATTGCCGACTCCAACGCCCTCTGTATCCCCACCGCGTCGTACGGGCACCCCCAGGTCAGTCCTGATGGGGCATGGCGGTTCATCAGCGGACGAGAACCCAGGTGCCCCATGTGCGAACTGGGTTGGAAGTCCTTGGGAGTGCTGGAGCTCACCGCGCTGCCCAGCATCGACGAAGAACGCTGGGTCCCCTGGGTCCGAGAGACAGACGTCCTGCTGGTGAATGGCGGCGACGCCTTGTATCTGTGCCACTGGATGCGGCAGTCCGGACTGGCGGACCTCTTGCCGTCGCTGCGCGAGACGGTCTGGGTGGGGCTGAGCGCCGGGAGCATGGTGATGACCCCCCGCATCGGGGAGGACTTCGTCCGATGGAGTCCGCCCACCGGTGGCGACAGCACGCTGGGAATCGTTGATTTCTCGATCTGTCCGCACCTCGTCGACCACGAGGCCCTGCCGGGGAACACCATGGCCGACGCAGAAAGATGGGCGGCCGGCATCCCGGGTCCGGCGTACGCGATCGACGACGAGACCGCCATCAGAGTGGTCGACGGCACCGTCGAAGTCGTGTCCGAGGGGCACTGGGAACTGTTCACCCCCTAATGCTCGCCCCGGCGAGCGTACTGTCGCTTGGGAGGTAGTCGGGATAAAGACAACTCTCTAGTTGCAGACTCAATCCGCTGGTTCAGTCAGACGACACGCTCGCCTGGGCCAGTGTTCCGGAAGACACTCAAAGCGCGGCGTTGACGTGGTTATTGGCCGCGCTGGCCCTGGTTGGAGACGCGAGTGAAGCCCCCGAGGTGCTCGGTGTGAACGGCGATCTCGACGCCCTCGCCTGCCTGCTGCTTGAGAGCAGGGAGCATCTCCTCGCTCGGTTGCCCGAAGACTTGGATCCTGACCGTCGCGTCGAGCGTCTCGGCATACGCTGCTCGTGCTCTCTCGGCAACGATCGCAATGTGCGCCTCCATCGAGGCGGCGTCCGGGTGAACCTGGACAACCGAAACCTCATCTCCGGCTTCGTTCACGTACTCGTTGAAGGCGATCAAGCGTGGCTCGTTGGCCTCGATGAATTCGACGAGACCCGGCACGCGCGCTCGCTCGCTGTCAAGTCGCCTAGGCTTGAGGCGATTCGTTGCGATGAAGATCAACGGTCCCTGCATTCCGACTCCTTGCCCGTGACTTCGGCCGCAACCATACGCGTCAGAGAAGGCCCGAAGCCCGGCGGCGTCAGGACACAAGGCTGCGCCAGCGTTCGGAAATGTCACCCGAGCGTGAGCCTGGTGCGCGCGGAGTTTGTCTGCGTTACCGGGCTAGCTGACGCCCAGTGCTTCGTAGGCTGGGAAGAGCTCGTTCCAGCGGGTCTCGACGTTGCGGAGCTCGCGGCCGCTGATGTAGTCGGCCAGATGCTCGACGTGAATTTGGATCCCCGCGCCGTAGGCCGAGAGTAGGTTGACGGGCATGCCCCGCGCTTCCCAGACCAGCCTGGTCTGAGCGCCCTCGGCAATCAGCTGAGCCTCGTTCACAGTCTGCTCCGGCTGGCCGGGCTGAGGATCGGGATCGCGCATCGTCAACAGCAGGCGCTGCGGAGGCTCGCACGCCTCCACCTGCCCTGTGCGCTCTCCCGCGAGGGCGATGCGCACACGGAACTCGCCCCCCTGAGAAAGCTCGCCCTCTACCTCGCCGTACCAGTGGGCGAGTCGATCGGGATCGGTGAGTGCTCCCCAGAGGTCATCGATCCCAGTGTCGAGGCGATCTTCCATCCGCACGACGCCCTCGCCATCGACTGAATGGAGACTCCCCAGAACGGATGCGTCGTCAGTCATCTAGATCCTCCTCTATTCGCGCCTTCCCTTGGTCTGAGGCGAAACGTTCGGCCGCTGCGCCCACCGTCAATGCTCAGACGGCAGAGTGGCCACGAAGTCATCGGACATCGCGTAGGCGCTCCCATCGATGCGCCAGGAGGCGGAGGGGTCGCCTGGGCCAGTGTTCCGGAATGACCCCTGATGCGGAGCCGGTGCAGTTGTAGGCTCCGGTGGTGCTCTTCTCGCCGCAGGCGCACGAACGTCTTGCCGGCCAGCGTTGGAACGTGCAGCGTGTGCGAGTGGCGATCGAGGCGATCGTCAGCGACGCCGAAGAGATGTTCGACGAGGGGTGGCCTACACATCCGCAGGATGTCGAGGAGGGTGATGATCGGTCGCGCCCGTTTCGCTCGATGTACTTGGGCGGTGCCGGAGTAGTTGCCGGCCTCCACCGCCTTGCGCGGCGGGGCTTCGCCGAACTTCGTCGAGATTACGTCCCGTACCTCGAACGCTCGCTCGATGCCGAGCAGGACTTTCCTTCCCAGGACGGCCGGCGCAGCCTGTGGATGGGCGAGGTCGGGATCCGGCTTGTGTTGCAGAGGCTGGCGCCGTCTGCATCGAACCTTGATCAGCTGTCGGGTTTGATTGCCGAAAACGCGCGGGACGAGCGGCGGGAGCTGATGTGGGGAAGTCCGGGCACGATCCTCGCGGGTCGGGAACTCGGCCTGGACGTGAGTGCGAGCGTGGAATGGCTGCGCGGTCAGCGCGACGAAGAAGGGCTCTGGACGCAGCGTCTGTATGGCCAGGATCGGCGCTTGCTCGGGCCCGCCCACGGCTTCGCAGGATGCGTGCTTGCACTTGGCGAGGTCACGGGTGGGGCGGAGACGCTTCGGCGCCACGCCGTTGTGGAGGACGGGCTGGCGAACTGGCCCGGGGTCGCGGGCCGGCCGCTCGATGATGGACGCGATCGGCTGATCCGTGTGCAGTGGTGCCACGGCGCCGCAGGCATCGTCGCGTCGCTCCCGGATTTGATCGACGAGGAGCTGGCAATCGCCGCAGGCGAGCTCACCTGGCAGGCCGGCCCGTTGCGCAAGGGCCCGAACCTGTGCCATGGCACGGCGGGCAACGGGTACGCCTTCCTCGCCCTGCATAGGCGATTCGGTGATGAACGCTGGCTAGACCGGGCACGGTTGTTTGCCATGCACGCCCTTGCGCAGGTCGAGCAGGCGCGGACGAAGCACGGCCGAGGAAGGTACTCGCTCTGGACAGGCGACATAGGTACCGCGCTCTACCTCGCCGACTGCATCGACGGTCACGGCGAGCCGCCGCTTCCGTAACGCCGATCCAGGCGAACGGCCGCTCGCGTGCGCGAGCGCCCTCTCGCCTGAAAGCAGTCGCGTATAACCGCTACTCAGTAGTCAGCGGCAGGACGCCGGGCTGGGCCAGCGTGCGGGAATGAAGCTCCTATGACCTGTCAAGCCATCAGCGGCTCCTGGTTCTGCAGTAGCCGGTAGAGAGAGCGAGCCAGGTAGCGCTTGAGCAGGCGGGTGGCGTCGCGGTGGCTCTTGCCCTCGGCGATCCGT
>JBKPHO010000114.1:0-7233 GCA_046729915.1 Actinomycetota bacterium
CCGTCTCTCACCGAGCACGGCTCGGCGCCTGCTCGCCTCAGCTGGGCTCGCGCCCGCGCCGCGCCGGCAGGCGGTCAGCTGGCCGGTGTTTCTGCGTCGCCAGGCTGCGAGCCTGCTCGCCTGCGACTTCTTCACCGTCGAGACGGTCACGCTGCGTCGCCTCTACGTGCTGTTCTTCATCGAACTCGGCAGCCGGCGCGTCCACTTCGCCGGTTGCACGGCGAACCCGACAGGCGCCTGGGTGCTTCAGCAGGCGCGCAACCTCAGTCTCACCAGCCTCTTCGAACGAATCCGCTTCCTGATCCACGATCGCGACAGCAAGTTCACTGCCGCCTTCAACGAGGTGTTCCGCAGCGAAGGAATCACCGTGATCCACACGCCGGTGCGAGCGCCGCAGGCGAACGCCTACGCCGAGCGGTTCGTCCGCACCGTCCGAACGGAATGTCTCGACTGGCTCCTGATCGTCGGCCGCCGCCACCTCGAGCGCGTCCTGCGCACCTACATCCAGCACTACAACCGCGAACGCCCCCACCGCGGACTCGCGCTCCAGCCGCCCCAAACGCCACAGCTCAAACCACCGCCCGGCGGTGATGTCCAACGCCGCGACCGCCTCGGCGGCCTCGTCCACGAGTACTACAGAGCCGCGGCCTGAGTGAACGTAGTTTTGACACCCTTCAGGGTGACCCGCTCGACCTGGCTGCGCTGGAGGGCAGCGGAGTTCCGCGGCAGCATCATTCGTCTCGCTGGCGATGAGGTGAACGCATCAGCAAGCGACTCGGACGACCTCCCGAACTAGCCGAGGTCCTGGATAGATCTATCGTGTTCTGCCGCTGCAGTGCCCAAATAAGCGTATACGCGCATCCTACGCGCACCTGTCTCCTAGCTACTTGCCGGATGTCTGTCGCGGGCCAGGAGCCGGTGGCACGATCTTCGCCCTGCCGAGGCCGCCACAGTCGGCGACCGCATCGGCGACGTTGAAGAGAGTACGGAACCGGCGCTAGGCGCGCTGTCCCGCGTCGAAGACGCCGATCTGGTTCGTGTCGGGATAGACACTGATGTTCGGGCCGTCCATTTCGCTGATCATCAGCACCCGCACCGGCTCGTCGCCGTCGTTGCGGTAGCCATGTGCCCCGCGCTCGCCGCGCGGGAAGGCGACGACCTCGCCTTCGGCCAGCTCTCCCAGCCGGTAGCACTGCGGAGGGCTGAGGCCGCCGCCGAGGACGATCAGCAGCTCCTCGCGCTGGACGTGGTAATGGAAGACCATCTTCTCGCCTGGCTGGAGCCCGTACAGGCTCCCACCAAGATGTTCAGCGCCAGCTCGCTCGGCGACTCTGGCGGCGCGGATCCCGTCGGCCGTCATCTCCAGTGGATCGTTCAGGTTGCCCATGCATAGAGCGTACGCCGCGCATCTCTCTTGGTCGTTTCTTCAGAGACAGCTCGCGCGAGCGCGATCAGCGCAGTCTTGGCGGCCGGACTCGGGGAGAGCGGTGTTGCTGGTCGGTGGGCGCTGGTGACGATCATGCGCTCGAAGCCGCCGCTGGGACGAGGCTCTTCTATGCCCTCAGTGAAGCCTTGAGGCGGACCCGCCCCGCCGAAGCGGGGCGGGTCCGTACCTCGTAGGCACGACAGCTAACAGCTCACGGGCCGCAGGTTGAAGTCGACCGTCGTCGTCCCGCCTCGCTTGATCTTGGCGGTCTTGGTTTGCGGGATCCACCCGTTCGCACTCGCGATCAGGGTAAACGGGTTGTTCTTCGTCGAGGCCCAGAAGGCGTACTTACCGTCCTTGTCCGTCCTGAGCACCAACGAGGGCCCGCCATTCCCGTCTGCGAACACCACGGCCCGTAGCGGGTTCGTTCTCCCACTGCAGTCCGTCCCGGTCACCGTTCCCGCGATCTTGCCCCAGTCCTTCGGGGGCGTGACGTTCATGGTCACGCCGATCGGGTCGATCGTCTGAGGCGTGTTCGCGTTGACGGCGATCTGGGCCGAGTACGTGCCCGGCTGGGTGACGCCCGCGTCGGTCGTCGCCGACAGCGTGACGGTGACGTTGACGGTGCCGCCGACCGGGACGTCGAACTCGGCCGGGCTCTCGTCGAGCCACGGAACGTTGACGCCGGCGCAGCCTTCGCCCGACGCCCGGTAGAAGGCGTCGTTGTGCCAGATGAACGAGGAATCGAGGCCGCCGACGCTCCAGGTCTCACCACCCGTGATGGCGGTGGTGCAGAACCCGGCTTGATTGGCGGTGCGGGGACCCGGCAGCGGATCGGCCAGATCGTCCCACGTCCCGCCCGGCCAGCTGCTGAGATCGACACGGTGCACCGACGTGGTGGCGTCGAAGAAGCCGGCACCGTTCGCGTCACCGGCGATGGCGTACAACGCCGCGCCGCTGGCCGCCAGCGCGAAGTCGGCCTTGGCCGGCGTGAACGTCGGCCCCGTCTCCCAGGTGTCCGAGCTCATGTCGTAGCGCTCGGTCACGTTCAGGTTGCTGGAGGGCGCGGAAGGCCCCCAGCCGCCGGCCACGTAGATGAACTGGCCGACCTGTACCCCGCCCGGGTTCGAGGACCCGACAGGCATCGGTGTCCCGCTGCTCCAGCTGTTGGAGCCGACGTCGTAGATCCTGACGTGGTCGTAGACGCCGCTACCCGGGAAGAAGTCGTTGTCACCGCCGATCAGGTACACCTTCCCGTCGAGGGCACCGGCGACGGCACCCTCAACTCCCTCGGGCACCGCTGCTCCCGAGCCCCAGGTGTTGCTGGCGATGTCGTAGATGAACATCTGGTTGGTGCCGCTACCGCCCATCACGTAGATCCGACCGTCCAGGCAGGCCGCCGAAGGCGACTCCTGCCCTGTCGGGATCGGCGCAAGCGTCGTCCAGGTGTTCGTCGAGGCGTCGTACTTGTAGTTGGTGTTGACGATGAACCCGTTGGACACACCCGAGATCACGTAGAAGACGTTCGGGTCGTCCGGGCATTGGGCGTAGGCGTAACGGACGATTCCCGCCGGCACCGGCGCGCCGGACGCCCAATCCGGCGAGAGCGGGGCAACGGGAGCCGGGACCTCACCGGTCCGGTGGTTGAGAACCGACGTTGGACCGGGGTCGACCCGGTTCGAGAAGTTCCCCGCGTCGGGCGGCGCCAACTCGGGCAACCCACCCGACGAGCCGAGGATCTGGAACGACCCGCCACGCTCGCTCAGCTTCACGTGCGCCGGCCCGGTGCCGTCGTTGTGGAAGGAGAGCGTCCGGGTCGTGGTCGTCCCCAGCAATTGCGTCGACGAGAGCGACGTCGGTGAGATCGTCAGGTGTCCCGCGCCCAGGTGGAAGTCCTGCCGGACGGTGCCGTCCCCGGCAACGTTGACCGTCTCCGTGTCGACCGCGTGCTTGGGCGCGCTGGCCGTGAACGGGTGCGAGCCCGTCAGCGACGAGAACAAGAAGTAGAACCCGTCCGGGTTGTTCGGGTCGTCCGGGGTCGCGACCGTCTTCCCCTTATCCGCAGGCGCGTCGTCGCTCTGGACGCTCGCGCCGTTGATCGGATCGCCGGTGGCGAGGTCGAAGACGTTGCCCTCGACGAGGCCGCCCGGGATCTTCACGCACGGCGAGCCCTGCGAGTAGCCCGGGGCGGTGCAGTCCGGCGTCACCGGGATCTGCACGTCGTGGGTCATGTCGCCCCCGCCCACGTCGACGGTCTGCTGGACCAGCTGGTAGCCGGGTAGCTGCGAGCTGAACGTCACGTCGTAGCTGGCGTTGGCCGGCAGCTGGATGCTGTAGTGGCCGGTAATCGGGTCGGTGAAGAACGGCGCATCCGGGTCACCGGCAACGTCGATCCGGCTGTAGAGCGGCCACCCGTGACCCGAGGCGTCTGTGATGTTCCCGCTCACCGTCACCGAGGGCGATGGCTGAAGCGCCACGTTCACCGTGGTCGTGTTGCCGTCCGTGATCTGGACGCCCATCTCGGTGTGCGTGGCGTAACCGAATCTCGAGTATGTGACGTCGTAGGTCCCGACCGGCAGCGTGATCGAGTAGTGGCCGCTGCCGTCGGTGGTCGTGCTGCCGAACGGCGTGTCCACCTTGGCGCCGGCGATCGGGTTGTTGTTGCTTGCGTCCGTGACCGTGCCGGCGAGCGTGCCGCTCGGCCCGGTGGTGCAGTTCGGGAACTTGAAGTTCCCGATCCGGGTGCGCCAGTTGAAGCTGGACGTCACCTGGTAGTACTCCTGCGTGTACCAGAACGTGCAGTCGTCGCTCGGGTCGACCGTCAGGTCCGAGTAGTCGCCCCAGCGGCTGACCGTGTCCGTCTGGCTGCCGGTGCACGGGTCCGGCGCGGCGCCGCAGAGCGTCGCCTCTCCCTGGCCCAGCTCGTTCGGCGGATCGCCCGCCAGCCGGCCCGCGTAGCGGATCTGCGGGTTGATGGCGGACGACGAGGCGCTGAAGCCGATCGCCAGGTCGCCCGACGCGTCCTGGGCCGCGCTTCCCATCCAGCGCCACGTGTTGTCCGGCTGGTAGGTGCTCTGCTGCACGAAGCTCGGCGTACCGGAGGTGGCGTTGTTGATCTCGTACCAGCGGATCCCCGCCACCCCGTTGGACTCGACCGTCATGTTCCCGACGAGCGCCTCGTGACCGTCCGCGAAGTGACGGTAGGCGTTCCGGAACATGCTCCGGTCTCCGAGCGTGTCGAGGACGTCGCTGGTGCCGGCCTGCGGCACGCAGGCCCCGCCCCCGCAGATCACGCTGAAGGGATCGGGCGTGAGGTTGCCGCCCAGCGTGAAGGTCGAGTTTCCCGGGGTGCCGAAGTCGACGTGGAAGCGCCAGAGCTTCCAGGTCGGGTTCGTCCCGACTTCGGTGAACGGGTTCGGCGCTCCGGCGGCCGGCTGGTTCGACCCGTCCAGGTCGCCCGGCATGAGCTGGTCGTCGGTCGGGCCGAGCATGCCCGTGCTGACCACTGTCGCCGGGTTGCCGGCGAGCATCGCGGAGCGGTCGAGCGCGAACGGCTGTGGGCCCAGGAAGGCCGAGCCCGACGAGTTGAAGATGTTGTAGCTCAGGTAGTACGCGTCGGGCCACACGCTCAGCTTCGGGTAGTCGTAGAAGTTGTTCCCGAACTGCGACCCGAGGTCGAAGTCGTAGCGGTTGTACGAGCCCGTCGCGTCGTCCGAGGTCGAGACGGCGACGCACTCGTGGGTCGGCGGAAACAGTGCGAGCTGAGTGACGACCCAGCGGTTCGCGAGTTGGTCGTAGAGGACGATCGGGTCGCCTAAGCCGTCCGTCTCGCAGGGGCCGCCGAAGCCGCTCCACAGCGTGTTGATGCTGACCGGCCCGAATACCGAGTTCCCGGTCGTCTTGTCGAAGACCTGGAGGCCCTCGTTCACGATCTGGACGTACTGCGTCGAGCCGACCTCGCCGTTCGTGTCAGGCGGGGCGCAGAAGCAGTTCACGCCCGGGAACGAGATCCCGTCGAAGCTGAGGCCCGGACCGGGCATCTTCGGCGCCGCGAGCTTGCTCTGGACGGCGGTGTCCTTCTGGTTCGTGTGCTGGTGGACGATCGGCGGAGTCGCCACAGCCTGGTGGGCGGGCACGGGCGTGACCGGCTTCGGCGTGATGTTGCGGAGCTTCGATGAGGTGTCGTTCTTGACCGAGTGCCCCACTGTCACGTTGCTGCCGGAGCCGCCGGCCGCCTGGTTGGGCGAGTTTGCCGCGAGTGCCGGCCCGCTCTCCACGGCCGGCGAGAGAGAAGATGCTTCTGAGTTGCCGGACAATGACGCCGCGGCCACTCCTGAGGTGAGGGCGAAGGCGAGACCGACGAGCGCAAGCTTCGTCAGCGTGCCTCTGCCCCAGCTAAACCATCGAGCCATTTATTTCACTCCCTCCCAAGAAAGGAATCGTTTGTAGGACCGCGCGCGCCCTACCTGCGGCGCCGAGAGCGGGCGTCACGGGAACGGCAGACGATGTGCCGCCAGCCCGGCGCCGGTTGTCGCGGCGAGAACGATCAAGACGAGGAAGAGTGCTTACAGCGCTCGCCGATCGTCGTCCTTCCTCGATCCCGCACCATGGAATCCCCCCTTCCGAGGTCGGGGGCAGGGACCTAGTTCCCTGCGGCAGGTGCGATTCTCGGAGGGCCTGGCTGTGGAAGGCAATGGACCAGGGGGGTCCAACTTAGGTCCATGCCCGATTCAGCGCGTCTAGACCCGGTGACGCCCATGTTCGCCGCAGCGACCGCGGTGAGCAGCGTCAGCAACGACGCGCGGAAGAGCATTGCTACCTCCTCGCGGTGGTCGACGCGGAGCTTGGCGAGGATGTTGTGGACGTGGTTCTTGACCGTCGCACGTTCGATCGACAGGCGTCGGGCGATCTGCTTGTTGGAGAGGCCTTCCGCGATGAGCGCGGCGATCACGCGTTCGCGCTGGGTGAGCCGATGAGCGTCGTCTCCGCGGAGCTCTCCGGCCTTCTGGGCCGCGACGCGCCGCGCGAGCGCCGCCGACAACCGCGGCGAGCACTTGAGCTCGCCGTTCGCAGCGGCCTCGACGGCCTCGACGAGCTCGCCGAGCGGTTGCTCGGCGGTGATGTAGCCGGCGATGCCCGCCTCCATGAGTCCGAGGACGACGGACTCGTCGTCGGAGATCCCGACTGCGACGATCTTTGCGGCCGGAGCCCCGGCGGCGAGCGCCCATACTCGCTGCGGGCCAGAGCCCGACGACGCGTCGACGAGGACGACGTCGGGCTCCGTCATGCGGATCGCCATGCCCGCGATGTCGGCCGGCGCGCTGCCGGCTACCTCGATCCTGTCCTCGCTCGCGAGCGCATCGACGAGCAACTCGCGGTACACGCACACATCTGCGACGAGGAAGACGCGGATCGGCCCGTCATGGTGGTCAACCGACCCCCTTTCGGACGCAACCGCCTCTTGCGCGGTCGTCGTCATGCGCCGCAGAGCTCGAGTTCGAGTCGCACGCTCGCCCCTGGTCGCTAGGACGAGTATGCACGATCCGAGCTGTCCAAACCCTCGGTGCGGCGGCGGGACGGCCGTCTTCGTCGACTCCGGTGCGCCGCTGGCTCTTCGAGGCGGTCGAGCGAGACGTGTGGGGTGCGTAAATACGATCTCGCTGCAAACGAGGCAGATCCTGACGGCGGACGAGTTTACGCACCCCATAGGCTCCACGAACCGCATGATCGCCCCTTCGCGGCTCCCTCGAAAATGCCGTTTTGCAGGGGAAAAGGCTACAGGGTCCGCGATTCACGCCCTTTGGGGG
>JBKPHO010000115.1:0-1147 GCA_046729915.1 Actinomycetota bacterium
CGGCTCGAAATCGCGCCATTCGTGGGGATATTGCGCCATCCCAGCCATTGTGCCTGCAGGTAGAGGTCCCGAATCACCCGGTCAGGAGCCTCCGGCGATCCGTTCTTACCCGACTTCGTAGACCTCCTCCTTGCAGAGACAGGCGCGGTGGTAGGGAAACCGGTGGACGCGAAAGAGGGGCGGAGCGCGTTGCCGCGCGTGCCGCTCTTCGGTGCGCGCAACACGAGCGACGCGGGCGCTAGGAAACCGTCCCGTTGGGCTTACGCAGGCACGCCGGTCCTCGTCCCCGGTGACGGTTTCCCAATCCGGCAAGACAGAAGTGGCCCCGCGCAGCGTGGCTCGCAGGCGTTGCCCGCTCGCGCTTCTGCGAGCGATCTCTGACGGGAACGCGGTCGTCTCCGCCCTACTTCCCGACTCGCGCGAGCGGGGCTTCTGCACGCCCACGCCTAGTCACTTTCCGGAGCGCGGGCCGATTTTGTGCACCCCACACGGCGGTCGCGGTTGCCGGCCTGCGCCGCATGGAAGCTCGCGGCTCGGTGGCGCTGACGCTCCCTAGGACGAGTCGCGAGAGGTCATCTTGCGGACGCCCTTCGATCGTCTCTACACTCGGAACAAGAGGGACAGGAACGATGGAGATAGGCAAACCACGCCGGACAGTCACCGTGGAGCCGGTCGAGGATCCGGTCCCGCGCGAGTTGCCGGAGAAGCTCCCCGAGAAGGAGCCGGCCGAGGCACCGCGCGAGCCGGAGAAGATCCCGGCTTAGGGGTCGGCGCCCACGGGGGCTCCCGACTACGCCGAGCCGATCGTCGGCTGGCGCGGCTGGTTTGTCGTCCCCAGTAGGGCCGGCCTCCGCCTCTGCTCGCCCATCTACCGCACCGTCTGGCTGCCGCGGCGCGAGACGCTCGCCCTCTGCCGCGGGCACGAGCACTCGTGGAAGCCCACGCGTCCGGCCTTGCACGCTGCACCACAGGCCAACTGCCGCTGCGGCCTCTACGCCTCGACCTCGGTCAAGACGGCGGCCGGCTTCCTCCAAGGCCGCGGCTCGCTGCACGAGGCGATCGGCGCGGTCATTGGCCAAGTCTCGCTGTGGGGCAGCGTCGTCGAGTGCGAGTGCGGCTGGCGCGCGAGTCACGCCTACCCGGCGCG
>JBKPHO010000116.1:0-2344 GCA_046729915.1 Actinomycetota bacterium
TATTAACCAGGCCGCTGTAGCACCGTGGCGGAGGCAGCCTCGACTAGGGACTTTCGCCGCAGGACCAGGGAGCGGACTCGGGGAAACCCCGATGCGAGCTCCGGCGGTCGTGACGCAGGCTAAGCGCATACCAGCTCGCTCGTGATCCGCGAGCTCCGAGTACGCAGCACAACGAAGGGAGAACGCGATGGCAACGGTCGAAACCAAGGCGCCGCCGACGATCACCGTGGGCGACGGCACCGTCATCTACTACAAGGACTGGGGCTCCGGCCAGCCGGTCCTCTTCAGCCACGGCTGGCCGCTCGACGCCGATGCTTGGGATGAGCAGTTGAACCTCGTCGCTGCGAACGGCCTCCGCGCGATCGCGCACGACCGCCGCGGCCACGGCCGCTCGAGCCAGCCATGGAACGGCAACGACCTCGACACCTATGCCGACGACCTCGCCGAGCTGATCGAGGAGCTCGACCTCCGCGACGTGATCCTCGTCGGTCATTCGACCGGCGGCGGCGAGGTGACGCGCTACATCGGCCGGCACGGCACGTCGCGCGTCGCGAAGGCGGTCCTCGTCTCGGCGATCCCGCCGCTGATGCTGAAGACCGACGCGAATCCTGGCGGCAGCCCAATCGAGGTGTTCGACGAGCTGCGCGAAGGCCTGGCCCGCGACCGTTCGCAGTTCTACGAGGACCTGAGCTTCCCATTCTACGGCGCGAACCGCGAAGGCTCGAAGGTATCGCAAGGTGTCCGCGACGCCTTCTGGATGATGTCGATGCAGGCCGGCTACAAGGGCGCCTACGACTGCATCAAGGCGTTCTCCGAAACCGACCTGACCGAAGACCTCAAGCGCTTCGACGTCCCGACGCTGGTAATCCACGGCGACGACGACCAGATCGTCCCGTTCGCGGACTCGGCGCCGCTGTCGTCGAAGCTCGTCCCGGGCGCGGAGCTCAAGGTCTACCCGGGCGCGCCGCACGGACTCATGGTCACGCACCGCGACCAGTTCCACGCCGACCTGCTCGAGTTCATCAAGCGCTGACCCAGAAGGAGTCGACCTGACAACTCCGTCGCACACGCACCGGTCGCCGCTCGGCCAGCACGGTGCGAACAGGGAGGCTGACGGAGCCAACCGTTGGCGACGGGTAAACGGCGCACAGTGATCACGCAAACCAACGTCGAGAGGCTCGCCACCGCGGGCCTCTCGCTCTAGCCGAGACAACGATTGACGGGCGGCCCGAAGGAAGGACGGGCGGCGGCCGCTGCACTTCCTGCTCGAGCTCGACCGCTCCACCGAGGACCGCGGGCGGCTGCGCCAGAAGGCGCGCCGCTACGCGAAGGCGCTCCCGCGCAGCGGCTTCGCCGACGACGAGCCGCTGCTCGTCGTCGCCGTCCCCCCTCAGGCGCGGCGGGACGGCGCCGCCGTCGCGCGCGCAAGCAGCAGCCTGCTGCTGCGCGTGATCGTCTGGACGCCGCCGCGCTCGCCCCTCGCTGCGGTGCGCGCCGCACTCGACGCATGAACGGTTCTCCCTGCCCGCTCATACAAGCCTGGCTCCTCTGCCGGCGAGCCAGACCGAACCCGGCTGCTCAATGCCGAGCTGCGGGGGTCGTGCTGCGATCTCGCGTGAGGCGGACACCTTCCGCTCGACCCAGCCACGTTTCTCCTCGAGTAGCGCATCAACATCGGCGTCGGCGTTCCGCGGGGACGATGACCTCGGGCGGCCGGCGCGGCCCAACGATGATCCGCTTCGTCCGCGCGCGACCGGACTCGCGCACGCGCACGATCAGAGTCTCATTGCCAATGGTGAACCGGTGCGGCTTGCGTTCGCGGAGGCTACTCATCGTCGGAGCCTGAACGTAAGCCCTCTCGGCTCTCATGCCGCTGCGCCCTCGCGCGTAGTTGCGACCTGCAGCACTTCGTCGACGAACCCGCTCGAGACGAGTGGCTTAGTCGCGTTGTCGGCCGAGCAGGAGCTTGATCGTGTCCTTGCGGAT
The DNA here is from genome assembly GCA_046729915.1 of Actinomycetota bacterium. Lineage (GTDB taxonomy): Bacteria > Actinomycetota > Thermoleophilia > Gaiellales > Gaiellaceae > AC-32. The sequence goes on from JBKPHO010000116.1 coordinate 1,987, forward strand.
GTCGCGCAGAACGTCGTCGCGCTCGGCTCACCCCGGAAAAGACGCATTGTCACTCAGCGAGCATGCGGTCGCAGGGGCGCGGTCGCCTCTAGGAGTCACCGGTGAGATCCCTAGTCGTGCTCCCGGTCCAACGGTCCCGCCAAAGAACGGGTCTATTCTTGGTCGGGTCGTGGCCGGCTCGAAACTCGCGCGGGATTGAACCGTGCTACAAGGCCGCCGTACCGAGTGCGCGGCCCTTGATCGGCTGCTCGCTAGGGCACGCGCGGGGCAGAGCGGCGTGCTCGTCGTACGCGGCGAGGCGGGCGTCGGCAAGTCCGCGCTGCTGGAATACGCGCTCAGCGCAGGGTCAGAGTTCCGG
>JBKPHO010000117.1:0-5747 GCA_046729915.1 Actinomycetota bacterium
GCCGCGTCGGCGATCTGGATCGGGTTGTTCGGGATCGTGATCTGGCCCTTGTGCTTCGGGTCGTAGAGCGCGCCCCAGTTGTCGATCGGCGTCTTGATCTTGTCGGTGCGGTAGAGGAGGACGTTCGGGCCCCACTGCAACGAGACGCCGTAGTGAACGCCGTTCACCGTGTTGTGCGCGGGCCCCTTGAAGATCGGGATGAAGTTCTTCCACTGCGGGATCAGGTCGACGTTCACGGCCTGGACGTCGCCCCCCGTGATGAGGCGCAGGCTGGCGTCGCCGGACGCGGAAACGAGATCCCACTGGCCGCCTCCACCGCCGCCGCCCGCCCGCATCAGCGCGACCATCTGGTTCGACGACCCTGCGTCCTTGCGATGGATCTTGCAGCCAGTCTCCGACTCGAACTTCTTCGCGAACGAGGGGTCGGAGTAGTAGGGCCACTCGATCAGGTTGAGGGCTCCTTCGCCCTTTCCGATCGAGGTCGGCAGGTCCAAACCCTTCGCCGTGGACGTGCCGCCACCTCCGCTGCTGCCGCCGCCGCAGCCCGCTGCGGCGAAGGCCAGCGCTCCCACGAGGAGCGCGCACGCGCCCCAGCCTAGGGAACGCCTTAGGACGGCCGCACCGGCGAAGCCGGTCCGGCCTCCATGGTCGGCGTCGCAAGCGAGCGCCTTGGAGTGCTTCGTCATCTCTCTCCTTCCGTTTCCCCCGCCTTGTCGAGCTCGAGCTGATGTTCTGGGCGCCACTCGAGGAGAACCGCGCGGCCCTTGGCGTCGAGCGCCTGGGCCGACGAGGTCTCGAGGTTCTGCCGCACCACCTGGAGCTCACCGCCGCGGTCGAGCTCGACCACGAAGCGGGTCACCATGCCCGCGTAGACGACGTCGCGGATCCGGCCGGTCTCGGCGTGCATGCCGTCCGCGGGCGCGGCCCCGGCCTCTCCGAGGTGGATCTTCTCCGGGCGGACCACGAACCGCCTGCCGTCCCGCTCGACCTCGTTGGAAACGCCCACGAAGCCCGCGACGAACGCGCTCTCGGGCCGCTCATAGACCTCCGCCGGCGCCCCGACCTGCTCGATCCGTCCGTCGTTGAAGACGGCCAGGCGGTCGCTCATCGTCAACGCCTCGTCCTGGTCGTGCGTCACGTAGACGAAGGTGATGCCGAGGTCCCGCTGCAGGCTCTTCAGGAACACCTGCATCTCCTGGCGCAGCTTGAGGTCGAGTGCCCCGAGCGGCTCATCGAGTAGCAGCACCTGCGGCCGGTTGACGAGCGCGCGGGCGAGCGCGACCCGCTGCCGCTGGCCGCCCGAGAGCTGGACCGGCTTGCGCTTGCCCAGCCCCGGCAGCCGCATCCGCCGCAGCACTTCCTCCACGCGCGCGTCGCGGTCGCGCCGCGGGACGCCCTTCACCCGCAGCCCGTAGGCCACGTTCTCGGCCACGGTCATGTGCGGGAAGAGCGCGTAGTCCTGGAAGACGGTGTTCACGTCGCGCGCGTACGGCGGCACGTCGGAGACATCGCGGCCGCCGAGCTCAACCCGGCCTTCGTCAGGCCGCTCGAAGCCGGCGATCAGCCGCAGCGTCGTGGTCTTCCCCGAGCCCGACGGACCGAGCAGGGTGAAGAACTCGCCCGCGCGGATGTCGAGATCGACGCCGTCGACCGCGACCACGTCGCCGTACGTCTTGCGGAGCCCGTCGAGCCGCACCGCGGTCGCGCCGCCCGGCTGGGCGTCGACGACCCGCTCCGCAGACGTTCGCTCCTGCAACGACACCGGCGCCGCGATTATCGCGGCGCTAGATCACCCGTGCAGGATTGCGGCTCGCCCTCGCAGCAGCCGAGCTTCAGGCCGCAGCAGGCGCACTGCCACGTCTGATGCCGCCACTCCATCGCGGCACCGCAGCGGAGGCACCGCTCCTCGGTCTCGCGCTTCCCGTCCAAGAAAGCGACTGTAGTCGTCGGGACCGACGACGCTACTGGTGCATCGGGGCGGGCTGACCCGGGGTGTGGAGCAGGTTCTCGACGTCCTGGACGCCCTGGACGTGCCGCGCTTTCTTGACGAGCTGCTCGATCATCTCGGCCGAGTCCACCTCGCCGCGGAGAACGACCTTCCCGTTCTCGGCATTGACGTTGATCTTGCCCTTCGGCACATCGGTCTCGCGGAAGATCTCGCTCTCGACCTTGTGCGCAAGCGTGACGTCGTCCGGCTGCGGCTTCGGCTCCTCGCGGAGGTGCGTCGCCTTCGCCTTCAGGGCGCGCGCCTGCGAGACGGTCCCGCGCGCGAGGCGGTTGCCGTGGCGGCGCGACCCGCCGGCGAGCCGCTGGATCGCGACCTTGCGCCGGCGCTTGCCGTTTTCCGGGTCGAAGAAGTAGGCGAGCGCCGCGCCGATCGCGACGAGGTGAAGTCTCTTCATCTCGGTCCTCCCTGGTTGCTGAAGCAGGCCGCTACCCGGCCGCTCACGTAAAGAAACCGAGAGCCTAGGTGATCTGGCTAGTCGCCCCAGTCGAAGTCGCGCGACCGGCTCCAGAGGCTCTCTTCGTCCTCGGTCACCGACTCCTCGGTCGGCCATGCGAGGGGTACGTGCTCGGCCGCAATGGCGCGCTCGTCGCCGTCCATCGTCTCCTCGATGCGGGCCTGCTCCTCGGTCTTGAAGAGCGGGTGGTTCTGGAAAGGATCCTCGGTCTTGTAGCGCTCGAGCGGTAGCTCTTCCTCGAGCTCCGAGTTCTTCTGCTTCAGCTCGAGGTGGTCTTGGATTACTTGTGCAAACAGCGAACTGGTCTCCACCGGTGTCGTCCCTCCCGACGGGTCGTGGGGCAAGCGCAGGATTGTAACGAGTCGAGCTGCTCGCGGCGCTCCTAGCTCTGCCTAGGTCTGGCGGGCGCGGGGCCTGGCCGTGACGACCCGGTTCTTGCCCGAGCGCTTGGCCTCGTAGAGCGCGCCGTCGGCCGCCGCCACAAGCCCGTCGCCGCGCGCGGCCTCGGGGAAGGACGCGACGCCCAGGCTGACGGTCACGTGGATGCGGCTGCCGTCAGGCGCGAGGATCGTGCGCTGCTCCAGGGCGAGGCGCGCTCGCTCGGCGAGGTGGGCGGCACCGTCGAGGTCGGTCCCCGGCAGGACGATCGCGAACTCCTCTCCGCCCCAGCGCGCCGGGAGGTCGATCTCGCGCACGCACTCGCGCAACGTGTCCGCGAACTCGACGAGCACGCCGTCGCCGACCGGGTGGCCGAAGCGGTCGTTGATCGACTTGAAGTTGTCGAGGTCGGCGAGCACGAAGGCGACCGCGCCGCCGAACCGCTCGGCGCGCATCAGCTCGCTCGAGAGCGCCTCCTCGCAGTTGCGCCGGTTCGCGAGGCCGGTGAGCATGTCGACGAGCGCCTGGCGGGCAACGATCCTGTGAAGGCTCTCGTTCTCGAGGGCAATCGCGGCGTGCGCGACGAGGGTTGCGGCGGTGCGGCGCTGCTCGACCGAGAAGCTCTTGCCGGAGAGCGTCAGCATGCCGAAGCTCTGGCGGCCGGCCGTCAGCGGCAGCTCGAAGGTCTCGCCGTCATCCGACGGTGTCCCGGACTGGACGACCTCTCCGCCGAGGCCGACGATGATGCCGCCCGTCGCGCCGGTGCTCTCCACGACGGTCTCCACGATCAGCCGCAGCAGCTGGTCGACGTCGTGGGTCGCGGCGAGCGCCTCGCCGAAGCGGACGGTGGCCTCGCGCTGGCGCGCGCGCTCGGTGTCGAGCTCCGCGAGCCTCGCCTGGAGCTGGTCGGCCATCTCGTTGAACGCGAGCCCGAGGCGTCCGAACTCGTCGCGGCCGTCGACCTCGACTCGCCGGTCGAGCCGCCCGTGCGCGATCGCGTTGGCGGCGTCGACGAGCCGGCCGAGCGAGGCCACGATCGACCGGCCGACCGCGTAGGCGACGAGGCAGATCAGGGCGAGCGAGAACAGCAGGCCGATCAGCAGCCGTCGGTCGGCCGCGGAGACTGCGTGGTCGATCTCAGCCTGAGGCGCGAGCAGCGCCAGGGCCGGCTCGCCCGAGGACTTCGCCGGGCTTGCCGCGAGAGCGCGATACCGATCGCCCTTGACCGAGAGAGTTCCCGCGTGCGCCGGGGCAGGCATTTGCGCCCCACGGATCGCGGTCGGTCCGGCGGAGACGCGGCCGTGCTCGAGGACGACGAGCTCGTCGTCCGGGTCCAGGCCCGAGAGGTCGCGCAGCTGGTCGAGCGACCGCGACTGGAGCGGCACCCCTGCGACGAGCGTGCCGACGATTCGGCCGCCGCTCACGACGGCGTATTCGGTCTCGCGCCCGATCAGCGCCGGGCCGAGCGACATTTCGGGCGCCTCGAGCCGCACGCCGGACTCCTTCGCGAGCATGCGGTCCAGCTGCTGCCTGTCGCGGCGCTGGAGCGCCTTCTGGAACTCACGGTCGGCCGCGAGCTCCTTCCCCCGCAGGCTCGCCGAGCCGACCTCGACCCTGTACGACGCCAGCACCGAGCGCAGACCCGCCTCGAGCCGGGCGTCGACGCGCCTCGTCTCGCTACGGCTGGAAACGGCGTGCAGGCCCCAGCCGGCCGCGGCGAGTGGCAGCAGCGAAACGAGCAGGAAATAGGCGACCAGCTTGAGCTTGAAGCTCATTCCCGACAATTTATGCGCCGCAACTCAGGTTGACCGCTGATCTCGCCGATACCATTCTTCAGTGGATCGGCAAAAACAGGGGAGCGTGTGAGCCGAAGCCTCACAATCATTGCCGCCGCAGCGGTTGCCGGGACGGCGCTGGCCGCTGCCGTGACGTTGCCTACCTTGGTGACCCTTGGCTCGGACTCGCCGCCCGAGTCGCTTCCGCTTGCGGTCGGCGGCTCGCGGACGGTGGTCCGCGCCGCGCCGCTGGCGACGCCTCGTCGCGCGCGCGCGAAGGGCACGCTGCCGGCTGCCGCCGCTTCCCTGGCGGGCGAGGCATCCACCACCTCCACCTCCACCTCGGCCTCCGGCACCGGTTCGGCGTTTGCACCGTCGGCCTCCTCGGGACGAAGCGCGCAGCCTGGCAGCGGCGGCGCGAGCAGGCCCGGCAACCCAGGCGCGACCCCTCCGCCTCCCGCGGGGCCGCCGCCTCCTCCGCCGCCACCGCCGCCTCCGCCACCGCCGCCCCCACCCCCGCCTCCGCCTCCACCGCCTCCTCCTCCTCCACCCCCGCCTCCGCCGCCACCGCCGCCTCCTCCGCCTCCGCCACCGCCGCCACCCCCGCCGACGGTGACCAAGCCCACCCCGCCTCCGCCTCCGGTCGAGCCGCGCGCCAAGCACGAGAAGTCGAAGCTTTCGAAGCAGAAGGGCCAGGGCCACGGGAACGGGGGCAATGACCCAGGCCGCGGCCACGATCAGCACGGGAACGGCCAGGGGCGCGGCCACGATCAGCACGGCAACGGTCAGGGCCGGGGTCACGACGAGGGCGGCAGTAGCGGGAGCACGGGCGGCGGCGGCAGCCAGGGTGGCGGCGGCAGCCAGGGTGGCAACGGAGGCCATGGCAGCGGCGGCGAAGGCCACGGCGGCGGGGGCGACCACGGCGGCCACGGCAACGGCGGCGGTGGAAACGGCGGCGGTGACGGCGGTGGCGGCGGCCACCACGGCGGCCACGGCTAGACCGCTAGTCTCCCGCGATGCCGCGCATCCGCCTCCTTCGCCGGACCGGCGCCCTTGGGGTGGCGCTGACCGCCTGGGACATCTGGCGGCGCATTCCCAAGCAGCACCGCCGGATGATCGTGCGCCAGGCCCG
>JBKPHO010000118.1:0-8210 GCA_046729915.1 Actinomycetota bacterium
CTCGAGCTCGACAACGTCGTCGTCACGCCGCACCTCGCCGCGTCGACCGAGGAGGCGCAGGATCGCGCGGGGGTGATCGTGGCCGAGCAGGTCGCGGCGGCGCTCGAGGGCGCGGTCGTGACGAACGCGGTCAACATCCCCTCGATCGGTGCGGAGGACCTCGAGGTGCTCGGGCCCTTCATCCCGCTCGCGGCGAAGCTCGGCCGACTGGCGATGGAGCTCGCCGAGGGCCGCGCCGAGCGGATCACGCTCTCCTATTACGGCGGGCTCTCGGGTTACGACACGCGCCTGCTCACCGTCGCGGCGCTGAACGGCGCCTTCCAGGGACGGAGCGACCAGCCGGTGAACTACGTCAACGCGCCGGTCGTCGCGGCCGAGCGCGGGATCGAGGTCTCCGAGGAGCGCCGCCGCGGGAGCCGCGACTTCACCAACCTCGTCCGCGTGGAGATCCGCTCCGACGGCGACCACGTCCGAGCCGCGGGGACGATCATCGGCAACGAGAACCGCCATTGGCTCGTCAATGCGCTCGGCTTCGAGCTCGAGATGGAGCTCGCGCGATTGATGGTCTTCTTCCGCTACGACGACGTGCCGGGCGTGATCGGCCGCGTCGGCACGCTTTTCGGCGAGGCCGGCGTGAACATCGCCAACATGGCCGTCTCCCGCACTCGCCGCGGCGGCAAGGCGCTGATGGCGCTCTCGCTCGACAGCGAGCCCCCGCCCGAGCTCGTCGAGGCCGTGCGCGAGCAGGGCTTCGACGACGCCCGCGTGATCCGGCTCGGTTAGGCCTAAGCCGTCTCGGGCCGCGGGTTGAGGCGCCGTGCGACCGCAGAGGCGACACGGTCGACCTTGTCGACGATCGCGTAGCGCCGGCGGCGGTGCACGACCTCCTCGACCTCGGGCTGGGCGTGGCCGTGGCGGACGAGGAACCGGGTCGGATGCTCGCGCACCGCCTCGTACTCCTCGATCGGAACCTCGAGCCGGTGCGTGCAGCGAGGATCGCCGCACTCGCAGAGGAACTCCGCCTCGGTCGACTCGAACTTCTCAGACGCCTCGGCGATGCCCTCGTTGACGGCACGGAAGAAAGCCTCGTTCCGCGCGTTCTCTGCGCGTCCGTTCACGTCACGTGAAACGGAGGAGCGGCTGATTCGGTTGCGCGGGTACCCTTCCCCGCGTGGCAAGCGGCGCGTGGCCCGAGGCCGTCGAGCGTGTGACCTCGTACCTGCGCGAGGCCCGCGCCGAGGTCCGGGTCGAGGAGTTTTCGGAGGGGACGCCGACGGCCAAGGACGCCGCGCGGGCCGTCGGGTGCGAGCTCGGCCAGATCGTCAAGTCGTTGGTCTTCGACTGCGGTGGCCGCAAGGTCGTGGCGCTCGTCCCCGGCGACCGGCGCGCCGACTCCGAGAAGATCGCCAGGGCGGCGGGCAAGCCGTTCGCCCGCATCGCCGGGAGCGAGGAGGTGCGCGACGCGACGGGTTTCGAGCCCGGAGCGGTCGCACCGTTCCCGCTTCCGCGGGTCGACGCGATCTTTGTCGAGAGGACCCTGCTCTCGCAGCCGGTCCTCTGGATCGGCGCCGGCTCCGACCGGCACATGGCCTCGCTGTCCCCGACCGAGCTGCTGCGCCTCTCGCGCGCCCGTCCGATGGACGTCGTCGAGCAGGCCCCCTACCATCTGACCTGAGAGAGGAGTCGCCTGCATGCGCGAGACCGAGAAGATCTGGATGAACGGCGAGCTTGTCGACTGGGCCGATGCGCGGGTCCACGTCGGCTCGCACGGGCTGCACTACGGCTCGGGTGTCTTCGAGGGGATTCGCGCCTACGAGACCCCGAAGGGATCAGCGGTCTTTCGGCTCACCGATCACCTGACGCGTCTCGAGAACTCGGCCCGGCTGCTTCACATGGAGTTGCCGTACTCGATCGACGAGCTGCGCGCGGCCTGCCACCAGGTGATCGCCGTGAACGGCCTGCCTGAGTGCTACCTGAGGCCGATCGCGTTCTACGGCTACGGAGAGCTCGGGGTCTCGGCGGTCGGAAACCCGATCGACGTCGTGATCATGAGCTGGCCCTGGGGCGCCTACCTGGGCGAGGACGGGCTGAAGAACGGGATCACCGCAAAGATCTCGAGCTGGGAGCGCATCGGCCCGAACGTGATTCCGCACGTCGCCAAGGCAACGGGCGTCTACCTGAACTCCATGCTGGCGGTCACCGAGGCGAACCGCGCCGGCTACGACGAGGCGATCCTCCTCACCGCGGAGGGCTTCGTCGCCGACGGCTCCGGCGAGAACGTGTTCATCGTCAGGGGCAGCGAGCTCTACACGCCCGACCTCTCGACGTCGATCCTGCCCGGGATCACCCGCGACACGGTGATCCAGATCGCACAGGACCTCGGCTACACGGTGCACCAGAAGTCGCTGATCCGCTCGGACCTCTACCTCGCCGACGAGGCCTTCATGACGGGCACCGCGGCCGAGGTGACGCCTCTGCGGGCGGTCGACGACGTCCAGATCGGGGTCGGGCCGATCACGCTCGAGATCCAGGAGGCCTACCTGGACACCGCGCGCGGCCGCAGCGAGCGCTGGGCTCAGTGGCTCGAGTACGCCACGCCCACGCCGGCCGAGGCTTGAGCTAACCCGCAAAATGCTGTCGCACTTTCCGGGTGACCGGTTTGTCGCCTCGCTTCGCTCGCGAGGACTGAGGAGTCGACGTCCGTGAGCCGCGGCGGGACGCGGACAAGTCTGGACGCCATTCCTCTCGCGCGACCGCTGCTCGACGAGCGGGAGGAGGAGCTCGTCCTCGAGGTGCTGCGGTCCGGGCGGCTTTCGCTCGGGCCGACGATCGACCGCTTCGAGGAGTTGCTGGCCGAGCGGATCGGCGTGCCCTTTGTTGCCGCGGTCTCCAGCGGCACCGCCGGGCTGCACCTGCTGGCACGGAGTGCCGGGCTCGGCCCCGGCGACCAGGCGATCACCTCGCCGCTCTCGTTCGCGTCGTCGGCGAACTGCTTTATCTTCGAGGGCGCCGAGCCGGTCTTCGCGGACGTCGACCCCCGGACGCTCAATCTCGATCCGGCTGCCCTGGAAGCAGCGATCACCGAGCGCACGAAGGCGGTGGTCGCGGTCGACATGTTCGGCTACCCGTGCGAGCTGGAGGAGATCCGCTCGATGTGCGAGCTGCACGGGCTGGCGCTGATCGAGGACGCAGCTGAGGCTCTGGGCGCGGAGTACCGAGGCGCGCCGATCGGGTCGCACGGCCCTTCGGGCGTGTTCGGCTTCTACCCGAACAAGCAACTCGCGACCGGCGAAGGTGGGGTCGTGTTCACGCATTCCGACGAGGAGTGGCAGCTCGTGCGCAGCTTGCGCAACCAGGGCCGCGACTACGAGGGCGGGGCCTGGTTCCACCATGTGCGGCTCGGGTTCAACTACCGCTGGACCGACGTGCAGGCGGCGATCGGGATAGGGCAGCTTGAGAAGCTCGACCGGCTGCTGGCGCTGCGAGCGGAGGTCGCCGAGCGGTACGCCCAGCTGCTGCGAGGGGTGGACGTGGAGCTGCTGTGTGCCGACGACGCGGATCACCGGCGCTCCTGGTTCGTCTACGTGGTCGCGCTTCCGCGTGGGGTCGACCGCGACCGCGTGATGAGCGAGCTGCGGGCGCAGGGCATCGGGACGGCCGACTACGTGCCGTGTGTGCACCTGCAGCCGTACATGCGCGAGGCGTACGGCTTCGGCGAGGGCATGTGCCCGGTGGCCGAGGACGTCGCCTCGCGGACGCTCGCGCTCCCATTCTTCCCGCAGCTCGAGGCCGAGGACCAGGAGCGAGTCGTCGAGGCGCTGAGGGCGGCGCTGTAGCGGCACGTCCTGCCGTGGACGAGTCGGCACAGAACCGGGGCGAAGCCGTCACACACGAGCGCGCCGAGCGCGGGTAGCCTCGGCAGCGAGGGAGGTGGGCCGACAGCCCCACCCTGGGTGGGGGATTCGGGTTCACGCGCACACGTGAACACGTTGGCACTCGCGCGGGTCGTCGGCTCCCACGGCGATAATCCGCGCATGGCGGACGGCAACCGGATGGTCTTCCTCGGTTTCGGCAAGTACGCGCGCGCCGACAAGATCTACGCGATCGAGCCGATCCGCGACGAGCGCCGCGGCCACGGGCGGCGCACGCTCGTCTGGGTCGAGGGCGTGAGCGAGCCGATCGTCGCCTCCCGCACCGAACGTACGATCCTCGCCGACATGGGCCAGGAGTCGGCGATCGGGAAGCCGCTGCTGGACGACGCGCTCGACCTCGCTCAGCGCCTCGCCGAGCAGTCGCAGACCGGTCGCGTCGATCTTGCCGACCTCGGGCGCCGCGCTCGGCGGCTCCTCGAGGCGAGCGCCCAGCCGAGCGACCACGACAAGCTCTTCTGACGCCGCCCGGGCGCATGGAGCCAGTCCCCGGCCGGACGCCTCGCGCGGTGCCCCGACAAACCAAAGGACGCGACTAAGTGGAGCCCGCCGAGATCCGCGAGCCGGGCCGCCTCGCCGCCTGGCGATCGACCTCGGCCCGCTCCGCCGCTACCCCGCCTTCCGCAGGCTCTTCATCGGCCAGACGGTCTCGACCTTCGGGAGCGAGATCGCCGCCGTCGCGGCCCCGTTCCAGCTCTACCAGCTGACCCACTCGACTTTGCAGGTCGGCCTGCTGTCCCTCTGCGAGCTCCTTCCGCTGCTGACCCTGACGATCGTCGGCGGCGCGATCGCCGACGCGGTCGACCGTCGGCGCCTCCTGTTCGTGACCGAGTGCCTGCTCGCGCTGGTGGCGGTCGGCTTCGCGGTGAACGCCTCCCTCGCGGAGCCCCGCGTCTGGGCGCTCTACGTGCTCGTAACGCTCGCGATGTCGGTCTTCTCTCTCGGGGTCGCCGGGATGAGCAGCGTCATCCCACGGCTCGTAAAGCAGCACGAGCTCGCCGCGGCAAATGCGATCGAGAACGTCTACGGGAGCACGACGAACGTCGCCGGGCCGGCCGTCGGCGGCGTGCTGATCGCCGCGCTCGGCCTCCGCGGCGCGTACCTGCTGGACGCCGCAACCTTCGCGGGTTCCCTGTGGTCGGTGTGGCGCCTGCCGCCGCTGCCGCCCGCCCACGACGCCGAGCGCCCGAGCCTGCGCACGATCGCCGAGGGCTTCCGCTTCGTGCGTCAGAAGAAGGTGCTGCTCGGGATGTTCCTGGTCGATTCGAACGCGATGGTCTTCGGCATGCCGCGCGCCCTCTTCCCGGCCCTGGCGCTCCAGCGCTTCCACGGCGGCGCCGGGATTCTCGGGCTGATGTACGCGGCGCCCTACGCCGGCGCCTTCGTCTCCTCGGTGCTGTCGGGCTGGATCGGACACGTGCGGCGGCAGGGCCTGATCGTCGCCGTCGCGGCGGCGCTCTGGGGGGTCGCGATCGCAGCCTTCGGCTTCGCCGACTCGCTGTGGCTCGCGCTCATCCTGCTCGCCGCGGCAGGCGCCGCCGACAACGTCAGCGCGGTCCTGCGCGGAACGATCCTCTGGACCGTCACGCCCGACCCACTCCGAGGCCGCGTCTCCGGAATCGAGTTCGCGCAGGTCGCCGCGACGCCGGCCATCGGGAACGTCGAGGCCGGCCTCGTCGCCTCCCTCACGAGCCTCCGCTTCTCGATCGTCTCGGGTGGTCTCGCCTGCGTCGCGGGTACCGTCCTGGTCGCCCTTGCCGTCCCCGCGTTCATCCGTTACGACTCCCGCGCTCCCGGCTGAGTACTTCGCGCGCAGCGTGCACGAGGTCGCGCCGGAGCTGATCGGCGTGACGCTCCTCGTCGACGGCGTCGGGGGCCGGATCGTCGAGGTCGAGGCCTACGACCAGGAGGACCCGGCGAGTCACGGCTACGGCGGTCGAACGCAGCGCAACGCCTCCATGTTCGGTCCGCCCGGTCACGCCTACGTCTACCGCTCGTACGGGGTCCACTGGTGCCTGAACCTCGTCTGTGACGGCGAGGGCGTCGCAAACGCGGTGCTCGTCCGGGCCCTGGAGCCGACGCATGGCCTCGACACCATGCGAGCGCGCAGGAGCCTGCAGGAACCGCGCCTCCTCTGCAGCGGGCCCGGCCGTCTGTGCCAGGCGCTGGGCATCACGCGCGAGCACGACGGCCTGCCGCTCGACCGCCCGCCCTTCGAGCTCCGAGCGCCCGACGGCGAGGTCGAGATCGTGACCGGCCCGCGCATTGGGATCACCCGTGCCGCGGAGTTGCCGTGGCGGTACGCGGAAGACGGGTCGCACTTCCTCAGCCGTGCCGGACGGCCAAGGTGACGACGAGCCCGCGTTTGGCCGCGACGCCCCAGCGAGGCGACTGCGCGATCACCCTCGCCGCCGCTGACCGGCTTCCGTCGACCTTCCACTTCAGGTGGTACCGCTCGAGCTGCGCCTTCGCCCGGCCGAGGCGCACCCCGACGACCTTCGGCACGGCGCCCTGGAGCGCCTTTGGCAGGACGAGCGTCACCTTGTCGTAGGAAGAGAGCGTCCCTCGCGCCGGGTACTGGCGCACCACCACGCCCAGCTTCTGCAGCGGCCTGGCCGGCTGGTAGACGTACGCCGGCCTGAGCGGCTGAGCCGCGAGCCGCGCCTTCGCCTGGCCGAGCGTCTGGCCGACCACCCTCGGCACGTCGACCTCGTTCACCTTGCAGTTCGCGGTCGGCGGCGGCCGCTGCCCGGAGAAGTACAGGAGCAGCTTCGGGGTGTGGCAATTGCCGTTGTCGAGCTCGAGCTGCCCGTTGCGGTAGACGACCATCCGCTGCACCGGGTAGGGGAGCGAGAGGCTCGGGAAGTCCTTCGGCGGCTCGTGCAGGTAGGGGAGGGTCCGCTGCATGAAGGTCTTCCAGATCAGCGCGGGGAAGGTCCCGCCGGCGACCGAGTCGCCGTGGAACTCGGTCAGCATCGGCCGCAGCCCGTTCGGGTAGCCGACCCAGACCGCAGTCACGAGCTGCGGCGTGTACCCGACGAACCACGCGTCGCCGTAGTTCTCGGTGGTGCCGGTCTTGCCCGCCACGGGCCGGCCGTCCGAGAGCTGTGCGCGCTTGCCGGTGCCGGCCCGGACGACGCTTTGCAGCAGCGAGGTCTCGAGCGCTGCGGTGTTGGCGCTCAGCACCTGGCGTCGGACCGGCAAGTTGTTGTCGACGATACGGCCGGCCTCGTTCCGGACCACGGAGATCCCGCGTGGCCGGTTCCCGAACGCCGCGCCGTCGATGCGGGCCCCGCCGTTCGCGAACGCCGAGAACGCGCGCGCCATCTCGAGCGGGTTGACGGCCTCCGCGCCGAGGCCGATTGCGAAGTAGCTCTTCAGCGGACTGGTGATCCCGAGCCGCCTCGCCGTGCGGACGATGTTGTTCGGCCCGACGAGCTGCGTCAGCTGCGCGAAGACGGTGTTGTCGGAGACTTCGGTCGCCGTCGCGAGCGAGATCCGGCCGAGATCCTCGTTCTCGTAGTTGTGCACCGACCAGACCTTGTCGCCGAGCGGGATCTCCACTGGCCCCGACTCGAACTCCGAGTCGGGCGAGATGCCGTCCTTGAGGGCGGTCGCCAACACGAACGGCTTGAACGACGAGCCGGGCTGCCGCTCGCCCTGAACGGCAAGGTTGAACTGGCTCTTGCGGTAGTTGTTGCCGCCGATCATCGCCCGCACGGCGCCGGTGCGAGGGTCGACCGCGACCAGCGCCGCGGAGGGCCCGTTCGGGCTGGTCAGCCATTTCGTGATTGCCTGCCGCGCGAAGCGCTGGAGGCCGAGATCGATGGTCGTCGTGACCCGCAGGCCGCCGCCGAAGACGCGGCCGGAGCCGTAGCGGTCGATCAGCTGCTGCTCGACGTAGTTCGTGAAGTAGGGGGCCGGCCCGCGGGCCCCGGAGAGGTGCACGTCGTCCGGTCTGGGCAGCCGCGCCCGGCTCGCGTTCGCGTACTCGGCGTAGGTGATGTCGCCCTGGTCGAGCATCGCCTTCAGGACGGTGTTGCGGCGCTCGCGCGCGGCAGCGGGGTTCGTGACCGGGTCGTAGCGTGCCGGGTCGCTAGGGATGCCGGCGAGCAGCGCAGCTTCCGCCCAGCCGAGGTGCTTCGGGTCGGCGCCGTGGTGGAAGTACGTCAGCGCCGCCTGCTGCACCCCGTAGGCGCCGTTCCCGAAGTAGATCGTGTTCAGGTACGCGGTCAGGATCCGGTCCTTCGACCAGCGCTGCTCGAGCTGCCACGCGAGCGC
>JBKPHO010000119.1:0-5345 GCA_046729915.1 Actinomycetota bacterium
CGGCGCCGGCAAATCGACCTTGATCAAAGCGCTCTCCGGCGCGTTGCAGCCGGACGAAGGAGAGATCCGCCTCGACGGAAAGCCCGTCCGCTTTCGCTCGCCGGGCGAGGCGCGAAGTGCCGGCATCGAGACCGTCTACCAGGACCTCGCCGTGGCTCCATCGCTCGACATCGCCTCGAACATCTTCCTCGGCCGGGAGGCACGGAGACGAGGACCCCTCGGCCTCGTCCTCCGCATGCTCGCGAAGCGCGGAATGCGCCGCGAGGCTGCGCGTCACCTCCAGGAGCTGAAGATCGGCGTCCAATCCATGGGCCAGCCGGTCGAGAATCTCTCCGGCGGCCAGCGACAGGGCGTGGCGGTCGCCCGTGCGGCGAAGTGGGCCCAGCGGGTGGCGATCATGGACGAGCCGACCGCTGCGCTCGGAGTCAAGGAGACTCGCCAGGTGATCGACCTGATCCTCCGCGTCCGCGAGCGCGGCCTGCCGGTCATCCTGATCAGCCACGACATGCCCCACGTGTTCGAGCTCGCGGACCGCATCCAGATCATGCGCCTCGGCAAGCGTGTCGCCGTCGTGACGCCGCAGAGCCATACGATGCCGGAGGCAGTGGCAATCATGACGGGCGCGACGCGCGGCGAGCTCGAGCAGGCGCTCGTCAAAGAGGGGCCGCCCGCGGAGCTGCCCGAGGAGGAGGGTGGATGACGAGCTACCTCCCGGCGACCGATCGCTACGAGCGGATGCAGTACCGGAGGTCGGGCGAAAGCGGAATCCAACTGCCGGTGCTGTCTCTCGGCCTTTGGAACAACTTCGGCGACGACTTCCCGTTCGATTCGTGCCGCGCGATCGTCAGGCGCGCGTTCGACCTCGGGATCACCCACTTCGACCTCGCCAACAACTCCGGACCGCCGTACGGCTCGGCCGAGGAGAACTTCGGCCGCATGCTCGCGCACGACCTCGGCCCCTACCGAGACGAGCTCGTGATCTCGACCAAGGCCGGCTACGACATGTGGCCCGGCCCCTACGGCGAATGGGGCTCGCGGAAGTACCTGCTGGCGAGCCTGGACCAGAGCCTGCGCCGGATGGGGGTGGAGTATGTCGACATCTTCTACTCGCACCGCTTCGATCCCGAGACGCCGCTCGAGGAGACGATGGGCGCTCTCGCCACGGCGGTGCGGCAGGGCAAGGCGCTCTACGCCGGAATCTCCTCGTACTCCGCGGCCAAGACCCGCGAAGCGGCCGGGATCCTCCGCGAGCTCGGCGTGCCGCTCCTGATCCACCAGCCCTCGTACTCGATGCTCAACCGCTGGATCGAGCCCGAGCTGCTCGACGTGCTGGCGGAGGAGGGCGTCGGCTGCATCGTCTTCTCGCCGCTCGCGCAGGGAATGCTGACGGACAAGTATCTGGACGGGATCCCCGAGGGGTCCCGAGCGAGCCGCAGGGCGACGCTCTCGCCCGACCTGATCACCGAGGAAACCCTCGAGAAGGTCCGTGCGCTGAACGAGGTCGCACGTGCGCGGGGCCAGACCCTCGCACAGATGGCGCTTGCGTGGACGTTGCGCGACCCGCGCATCACATCGGCGCTGGCCGGGGCAAGCAGCGTTGAGCAGCTCGAGGCGAACGTGGCCGCGATCGGGCGCATCGACTTCACGGACGACGAGCTCGCGGAGATCGACAGGTACGCGACCGACAGCGGCATCAATCTCTGGGCCACCTCGAGCAGCGTCTAGGAGCAACGCGGACGAGGTCGTCGGAAAGCTCGCGGACGAGCTGCTCGCCGCGGTCGACGCAAGGGGCCGGTTCCTCCTCGGCATCACCGGTCCGCCGGGCGCGGGCAAGTCGACGCTTGCGGGCGCGCTGACGGCGGCTTTCGCCGAGCAGCGTGGGGCAGGAGTGGCCGTCGTCGCGCCGCTCGACGGATTCCATCTTTCGAACGAGGCGCTCGATCTCTCCGGGTTGCGTGCGGTGAAAGGTGCGCCCCAGACCTTCGACGCCGAGTCCTTCGTCGGATCATTGCGACGGCTTCGGGACGAGCCCGGTGCCACGGTCCTCTGGCCGGACTTCGACCGAGCAGCGGAAGAAACGGTCGCCGACGCGATCTCGATCGGCCCCGAGGCGAAGCTGGTGATCACGGAGGGGAACTACCTGCTGCTGGATCAACCGTGGTGGCACGACGTGTGCGGGTTGCTCGATCGGGTCTGGTACGTCGATGCACCGCGTGACGTCCTGCGCAGGCGCCTGATCGAGCGCCAGGTGGCCGGCGGCCGTTCCGAAGAGGACGCGGTCCGTCACGTCGACGAGAGCGACCTCCGGAACGCCGAACTGGTCGCTCGGACTCGGCAGCTCGCCGACAGGATCATTCAGTCAGGCCTACCCGCAGGCGCCGGGCCCGCTTGAGCGAAGTACCGCTAGCAAGGGCCTGGGCGGGGCGCCTAGGCTCTGCGGCTAGCCGACGCCCCCGAGCGGAAGGGAGAGCCGCTTGCCCCGGCCGTTAGCGCATTTCGACAGATCTGGGCGATTCCTTTAGCCGTGCCGATGGGCTGCCGAGTCTCTCCCGTCCGGTAGAGATGAGCACGATCGTTCTTCGAGGCGGTGTCGAGGTCGAGAACGGGCTCGACCTTGCGCTCGCGTTCGTGCGCGCATACGGGAGCCAAGGGGCTTCCGGGTCGCCGCGACCCATGTCCTTCGACGAGCGCGATCTCAGATTGGCGAATCGCGGCGGTGCTCGCATCTCGGCGGCTCAGATCGGGGAGATTCTCGAGCGGCGCGGCGAAATCGAGCGCACCTTGCGCGGCATCTCTCCCGAGGCGTCGCTGGCGGCCGCGACGAGCTCGATTCCGTGGCTCCCGCTGACGCGGCTCTTCGAGTCGTTCGGCGACATCCGCGGAGTCGGCTTCTCGAAGATGACGAAAGCCCTGCATCCGAAACGGCCGGCGCTGATCCCGATGCTCGACAGCGTCGTCCAGGCCTACCTCTCAACCGACGAGCTCCGGCCGAGCTCGTCGTTCGGCGAGCAAGCCACCGAGCTCGTCCGCAGCTACAAGCGCGACCTCGACCGCAACCGCCGGGCTCTGCGCGAGATCAGGCGAGAGCTCGCCGCGCGAGAGCACCGCCTGACCGAGGTCCGGATCCTCGACATCGTGATCTGGTCTGTCTTCGAGGAGACTCCACGCCGGCGGCGTTAGGCTGGCGCGATGAACGAGTCTGCCAACGTCGCCGTCATCTACTACAGCGCAACCGGCAACGTCCACAGGCTCGCCCAGGCGGTGGCCGAGGGTGCGGAAGGGGCCGGTGCACAGGTTCGGCTGCGCCACGTCGAGGAGCTCGCCTCCGAGCTCTTGATCTCGCAGAACCAATACTGGGGCCGGCATCGCTCGCAGGTCGCCGAGGCGCCGGTTGCCACGCTCGACGACCTCGAGTGGGCGGACGGGGTCGCCTTCGGCACGCCGACGAGATTCGGAAACATCGCTGCGCAGCTGAAGCAGTTCGTCGACCAGGCGGGGACGCTCTGGCAAGCGGGGAAGCTCGCCGACAAGGTCGGGACCGCGTTCACCGCCTCGCAGACGCCGCACGGCGGCCAGGAGACGACCATCCTCGCGCTCCACAACACCCTCTACCACTGGGGCATGCTGATCCTGCCCCTCGGCTACACCGTGGGCGAGGTCTTCGCCGCGGGCGGCAATCCCTACGGAGCCTCCTTCGTCACCGGCCACAGCGTCACCGGGCCGGACGAGCACGCCCTCGCCGTGGCGCGGTACCAGGGTCAGCGGCTCGCCCGGTTCGCCGCAGTCCTCGGCCGGGCCCGCCGTGAGGGAGCGTTCACGGTCGATCGGCCGAGCCCCGAGAGCTTCGCCGAGTCGACCGGGCTCTGAGCGCTACGCCGTCTCGGCGAAGCGCGCGAGCGCGTTGACCAGCGAGCGCAGCTGGCGGCCGCGCTCCGTCAGGCGGTACTCGACGCGGGGCGGGCGTGAGTCGACCACCTCGCGCTCGAGCACGCCGGCCTGCTCGAGGTCGACCAGCCGCTGGGCCAGAGTCGCCGGCGGGATGCTTCCGAGCGCCTGCAGGAACTCGTTGAAGCGGACGGCACCCTCGTGCGAGACGTAGAGGATCGAAACCGTCCAGCGCCGCTCGAGCAGGTCCGCCGCCCGGCGGACCTGCTCGGGGAGCGGCGCGCAGTTACGACAGCGCATGCGCCGGCTGCGGCTCGAGGGAGAGCTCGAGCACCTCGTCCAGGCTCATCACCGGGTGGAAGCCCACCTCGTTGCGGACGTCCTCGGGGACGTCGTCGAGATCTGCCCGGTTCCGCTCGGGAATGATCACGTCGGTCAGGCCCGCAGCGTGGGCGGCGAGTGCCTTCTGCTTCAGCCCGCCGATCGGGAGCACCCGGCCCTGCAGCGTCACCTCGCCCGTCATGCCGACAGTGTGCTTCACCGGCCGGCCCGTGAGCAGCGAGGCGAGCGCGGTGGTCATCGTGATTCCCGCGCTGGGCCCGTCCTTCGGGATCGCGCCCGCGGGCACGTGCACGTGGAAGCTGGCGTCCTCGAAGTCGTGCTCGTCGAGCCCGAGCTCCTCGGCGTGCGAGCGCACGTACGAGAGCGCGATACGCGCGGACTCCTTCATCACGTCACCGAGCTGGCCCGTCAGGACGAGGCCGTCCTTGCCGGGCATCTTGGTCGCCTCGACGAACAGCACGTCGCCGCCCGTCCCGGTGACCGCCAGGCCGGTGGCCACGCCGGGAACCGCGGTTCGCTCGGCCGACTCCTGGAAGAAGCGCTGTCGCCCGAGCGCGTCGCGGACCTCCGTCTCGCCGAGCGAGATCGGCGGCTCCGCAGTGCCGGACGCAATCGCGGTGGCGGTCTTCCGAAGCAGCTTCCCGAGCTCCCGCTCGAGCTGCCGAACGCCAGCCTCGCGGGTGTACTGGCCCACGACCAGCTGCAGGGTGCCGTCGTCGATCGAGACCTCGTCCTCACGCAGCCCCGCGCGCTCGCGCTGGCGGGGCCACAGGTAGCCGCGGGCGATGGCGACCTTCTCGTCGACCGTGTAGCCGTCGAAGCGGATCACCTCCATGCGGTCGAGCAGCGGGCCCGGGATCGTCTCGGCGACGTTCGCCGTCGCGATGAAGACGACCTCCGAGAGATCGAGCTCGACGTCGAGGTAGTGGTCGCGGAACGAGTGGTTCTGCGCCGGGTCGAGCACCTCGAGCAGCGCAGCGGAGGGATCGCCGCGCCAGTCGGCGCCGACCTTGTCGACCTCGTCCAGCAGGATCACCGGGTTCATCGTCCCTGCGTCGCGTAGGGCGCGGACGAGCCGGCCCGGCAGAGCGCCGATGTACGTGCGGCGGTGGCCGCGG
>JBKPHO010000120.1:0-1972 GCA_046729915.1 Actinomycetota bacterium
CGCGAGGTTCTCCATCGCGAGAAGACGGGCGGCGTCGGAAACGTCGAGATCGTTCCGGACGATCAGCTGGCGGGCGACGCCGTTCCAGCTCGCGACCGGGTTGCTCTGCCACCACTTGGCGATATACGTCTGGGTCCCCGTTCGGGTCGAGGGCGTCACAAGGCCGTCGCCGCCGATCGCCTTAACCTCGTTGACATCCGCAGCGTAGGCGGCGCTCGTCAGCGCGAGCGGGCCTGCGCTTCGGAACTGCGACGAGCTCTGCATCAGGAACGGCTCGACGCCCCCCACCCAGGGGGTGGGATCTGGGGCCGTCGTCCCGTTCGGCGCGACCGGATCCCAGTGCCCAGGGTTCGCGTTCGGCACCCACTGAGACGGGCCGAACCGTCCATCGCCCTGCCTCGCATCGATCATCTCCTCCGCCGCCGCGGTTCCGGCAGCGATCCCCATATCCTTGAACGGCGAGTCGGGTATGGCGTTCTTCGACTCGTTGTACCGCGTCTCGAGTGATGCAAGCAGCGTTTCTCTCGTCGGGAAGGGGATGCTCTGAGGAACGGTCTCGACGATGTTCTTCAGAACCAGGTACGCGGCTGTCGCCACCGCCGCTTCATCGGACGCTGTGTTTCCGAACCGCCTCGTCAGAAGGTACGGCCGGTGATGCTTCGGCGTGATCGCATTGACCGCGTCGTACACGGCCCCCTGCACCATGCCCATGTTGATCTGAGACGCCGGCGGTGCTCCGCCTGCCGGTCCTGGAAGCCCGGTGAGCGTGCTGACAGCAATGAGGTTCCACTGTGTCACTGCGCTGGCGTCTGCTTCGGCGGGTGGCGCGGCCGATGCGCCGATGACGCCGAGCGCCCCTATAAGCGCACCCAGGGCCATCGTCGCCAGCCACGCGGATCGTCGACGGGACATCGTTCTCCCTCCTCGTAGCCCCCCGCTGAGTTTGCTACGTGTGTATCTAATCACGATCGCCCCGCGCTCGTCTCGTCGCGCCCGAGTCTTTCTCCCGGCGACTGACCCCGGTGACTACACAGAGTTGTCTTAATCCCCGACTACGCTCTGGCACGCATCGCTTGGGCTGCGAGAATCGGGTTCGTGGCCGAAGCGCGGCTTGAGGACGCTGGCTCCGGGCTTGCCCCCGTCACGGAGGGCTGGTTCGTCGTCAACGTGCGCGACGCCGAGTGGTTCTCTTCAGAGACGAGGGGCGCGGCGTGCTGGTTCGCGAACGAGTACGGTGAACCTCCGATCGAGTTCCCGCAGCTCGGGATCAACGTGACCGTCCTTGAGCCCGGCCAGAGCGGCGTCTATCACGCCGAGTCGAATCAGGAGGCGTTCCTCGTTCTGGCGGGCGATTGCATGCTGCTCGTCGAGGGTGAGGAGCGACGCCTCCGAGCCTGGGACTTCTTCCACTCGCCTCCCTGGACCGAGCACGCTTTCGTGGGAGCTGGCAACGGGCCGTGCGTGATTCTGATGGTCGGCGCACACGCAGGCCCGGAAGTGCGGTACCCGGTGTCGGAACTCGCGGCGCGCTACGGCGCGAGCGTCGAGAAGGAGACATCCGATCCGGAGCAGGTCTATGCGACAGCCGAGCGATTCCGGCGAGAGCGGCCGCCGTACTGGTCCCGTCTGCCATGGGGCTAGGTTCTTCAAGGGACATCCCCGCACAGTCCGGCAAGCGTGGGTTCTCTCCCTAACTACGGAGTAGCGGTAATACCCGAATACCGCCTAGGGGAGAGGACGCTCGCGCAGGCGGCGGCTTATGTCGCTTAGCGTGCCGAGTTCGGTGAGTGTCGTTTTTTGCGAGTCACCGTTCGTCGTACTGATGATGAGAAACCCTCTTTACCGTTATCTAGCTGAGGAGGACACATGAAGTACATGCTCCTTATCTGCAGAGACGAGAAGGTCGAGCTTGATCCCGAGGCAAGAGCACGGATCCCGGCAGCGGCCGAAGCTTGGGCGAAGGAGATGGACG
>JBKPHO010000121.1:0-8638 GCA_046729915.1 Actinomycetota bacterium
GACTTCGCCTCCTGCAATTACCTCGGCTTCGACCTCGACCGCGAGATCGTCTCAGCGGTCCCTGAGTACCTCGAGCGCTGGGGCACGCATCCCAGCTGGTCGCGCCTGCTCGGGAGCCCCGTCCTCTACGAGCAGATCGAGGAGCAGCTGCGCGAGCTGCTCGGCGCCGAGGACGCGCTCGTGCTGCCGACGATCACGCTGATCCACATGTCCGTCATCCCCGTGCTCGCGGGGAGCGGGACGATCTTCCTGGAGAACCGCGCCCACAAGACGATCTACGACGGCTGCGAGCTGGCGAAGGTCCGCGGCGCCACCGTCAAGCGCTTCGCGTTCGAGGACGTCGACGACCTGGAGAGGCTGCTCCAGGAGGCGAATCCGGCGCCGAGGCTGATCTGCATCGACGGCGTCAACAGCATGACCGGCAACGCCGCCGACCTGGAGGGGTTCGCCCGCCTCGCGCGGGAGTACGAGGCGCTCCTCTACGTCGACGACGCCCACGGCTTCGGTGTGATCGGCGAACGCTCGCCCGACGAGACGAGCCCGTACGGCAGCCGCGGCAACGGCATCGTCCGCCACTTCGGCGAGAGCTACGACCACATCGTGCTGGTTGCAGGCCTCTCGAAGTCGTACTCCTCGCTCGCGGCGTTCCTCGCATGCCCGCCGGAGCTGAAGAGCCTGCTGAAGACTGCTGCTGCGCCGTACCTCTATTCGGGGCCCTCTCCGGTTGCCTCGCTTGCCACGACGCTGGCGGGATTCGAGGTCAACGAGCAGCGCGGCGACGCGATCCGCGCCGACCTCTGGGACAAGACGGCCACGGTGCTCGACTGCCTCGATCGTCTGGGCGCGCACACGCCGAACCGGTCGGGCTTCCCGATCATCGAGGTGCCGCTCGGGCGCCACGAGGACATCGACGCGGTCGGCCGCTTCCTGTTCGAGAACGGGATCTACGTGACGCTGGCGGCCTACCCGCTCGTCCCGAGGTCCGAGGTCGGCTTCCGTATCCAGGTGACGGCGGCCAACACGAACGCCGAGATCGAGCACCTCGTGGACGTGCTCGGCAAGCTCGCGAACCGGTTCGATCTCCAGCCGGCGCGGACGAAGTCGAGGGCCGCGTGATGCCGGTGGCTCGGCGCGGCTGGCGTGCGAACGCCTGGATCTGGTACATCGCCGTCACCGGCGCGCTGACGGCGCTCTACATGTTCGTGCCGCCGTTCAAGGGGAACGGGCCGTTGATCAACGCGCTCGGTCTCTCGGGCGTCGTCGCGATCGTGGTCGGGATCTTCCTCCACCGGCCCAAGGCCCGCGGCGCCTGGTGGCTGTTCGTCCTCGGCCAGTTCCTCTTCTTCGCGGGCGACCTCTACACCTACAGCTACCCGAAGCTCTTCGGCGCCGACGTCGAGTTCCCGTCGGCCGGCGACGCGCTCTACCTGACCGTCTACCCGGCGCTGATGGGCGGCCTGTTCCTTCTGGTTCGCCGGCGGAACCCGCGGCGCGATCCGGCCGCGCTGATCGACGCGCTGATCCTGACGATCGGCATAGGGCTCCTGTCGTGGGTCTTCCTGATCGCGCCGAACATCCACCTCTCCGGCCTCTCCTGGCTTGCGAAGGGCGTCTCGATCGCCTACCCGCTCGGAGACGTGCTCCTGCTCGCCGCGGCGATCCGCCTCGCGGTCGACAGCGGCAAGCGCGCGACGTCCTTCTACCTGCTCGTCGGCAGCCTCGTCTGCCTGCTTGCGACCGACTCCGCGTACAACCTCGCGCTGCTGCAGAACACCTACAACCACCAGCTCGTCTACGACCTCGGCTGGATCCTCTACTACCTGCTCTGGGGCGCAGCGGCGCTGCACCCGTCGATGCGGGTGCTCGAGGAGCCGACCGCGGGCTCCCGCCTACGGCTGACCACGGTCCGGCTCGCGCTGCTCGGCGGTGCCTGCCTCATCTCGCCGGCGATCAGGTTCTTCCAGGCCTTCGACGATCCCGACGTCCTCGTGCTGATCGTGGCGTCGGCCGTGCTCTTCCTCCTCGTGGTCACGAGGATGGCCGGCCTCGTCCGCCAAGAGGAGCGGATCGTCTCGCGCGAGCGCGCGCTGCGTGTCGCCGGTGCCGAGCTGGTCGGGGCCGCGGGGTACGAGCAGATCTACGAGGCCGCGATCTCCGGCGTCCAGCGCCTGCTCGGGGAGGAGCTCTGCGTTCACCTCGCGCTGGTCACCGGCTCAGGGCCGGCGGTCGTCGCCTCGTCGCAGGACTGCGACTGGCCGCTGTCGGAGGAGTCGTTCACGTGGCTGCGCGAGCACGCGGGCTCGGTGCGGGTTCCGTACTACGAGGTGCCGGTGCAGGTCCGCAGCGAGCTTCGGCTGGAAGGCGGCCACACCGTGCTGCTCGTGCCGCTCTCGATCCGCTCGGAAGCACGCGGCCTGCTCGTGGCCAATTCCCGGGACGACGTCTCGCAAGAGCTCGCGAACTCGTTCGAGGCGCTCGGGCTCCAGGTCTCGCTGGCGGTCGAAGGAGCGTCCCTTGCTGCCGATCTCCATCGGCGCCAGAGCGAGGCGCGCTTCCGCTCGCTCGTCGCCCACTCGAGCGACTTGATCACCGTCCTCGACGCGAACGGCATCGTCACCTACCAGAGCCCCTCCGTGGAGCGCGTGCTCGGTTACCGCGTCGACGAGATCGAGGGGACGCGCTTCGACCGACTCCTGAGCGACGCCGACCGGCCGCGGCTCGAGCCGCTGATCGCCGGCGGCGGGGCCGGCGGCGCCGAGGCTCACACGTTCGAGTGCTCGCTCACGCACCGCGACGGTGCGAGGCTGCGGTTCGAGGTCCAGCACACCGACCTGCTCCGCGACGAGCACGTGCGCGGCATCGTGCTGAACAGCCGCGACGTGAGCGAGCGGAAGGAGTTCGAGGAGCAGCTCGCGCACCAGGCCTTCCACGACCCGGTCACGAACCTCGCCAACCGCGCGCTGTTCTCCGACCGCGTGGAGCACGCGCTGATGCGCTCGCAGCGCGGCTTCCCGGACGTCGCGGTCGTCTTCATCGACCTCGACGACTTCAAGACCGTCAACGACAGCCTCGGCCACGCGGCCGGCGACCAGGTTCTGCAGGAGGTCGCGCGCAGGCTCCGGATCGCGGTACGCCCGACCGACACGGTCGCGCGCTTCGGCGGCGACGAGTTCGCCGTCCTCCTCGAGGGCGTGAACGACTCGGCGCAGGCCGCCGACGCCGCGGCCAGGATCCTGCACGCGCTCGAGATCCCGTTCGAGATCGACGGCAAGCAGGTCTTCCCGCGCGCGAGCATCGGCATCTGCCTCGTCAACCGCGAGGAAGCGTCGCCCGAGGCCGCCGAGCTGCTGCGCAACGCCGACGTCGCCATGTATATGGCCAAGCGCGACAGCAAGGGCAGTTACCGCGTCTTCGAGCCCGCGATGCACGAGCGTGTGGTGGAGCGGCTCGAGCTGCGCGGCGAGCTCCAGCAGGCGATCGACCTGGACCAGCTCGAGCTGCACTACCAGCCCGTCGTGCGCCTCGAGGGGCACGAGATCCTCGGTGTCGAGGCGCTGCTCCGCTGGCAGCACCCGACCCGCGGCGTGATCACGCCGAATCAGTTCATCCCGCTCGCCGAGGAGACCGGCCTGATCGTCCCGATGGGGCGCTGGGTGCTGAACGAGGCGTGCCGCGAAGGCGTCCTCATCCAGCAGCGCTTCTCGCGCGAGGAACCGCTCGCGATCAGCGTCAACCTCTCGGTTCGCCAGCTGCAGTCCGACTCGATCGTCTCGGACGTGCGCTGCGCGCTGGAGACGAGCGGCCTGCCGCCGACGTCGCTCGTGCTCGAGATCACCGAGTCGGTGATGATGAGCGATACCGAGTTCGCGGTTCAGCGCCTGCGCGACCTCAAGTCGCTGGGCGTCCGCCTCGCGATGGACGACTTCGGCACGGGCTACTCCTCGCTGAGCTACCTGAGCCGTTTCCCAGTCGACATCCTCAAGATGGACCGCTCCTTCGTCGGCTCGGGCGAGAACGTCGCGCTGCAGTCGGCGATCATCGCCCTCGGGGCGAGCCTCGACCTCGACGTCGTCGCCGAGGGGATCGAGCTTCCCGAGCAGGAGCGGTCGCTGCACGACCTCGGCTGCGAGCTCGGCCAGGGCTTCCTCTTCGCCCGCCCGATGCCCAGCACCGACCTCGCCACGTTCCTCGCCGAGCGGCCGGAGTGGTCGGACTCGGGCTTCGACGCGGCGACGAATGCAGCATAGTCACGAAGCGCTCGACCGACCCGGCGGGTTCAAGCGGGCGCGACTACTCTCGCCGCTGAGGCACCGCGACTTCCGCGTGCTCTGGACTGGGATGGCCGTGTCGCTCGTCGGCGACGGCATCTTCCTGATCGCGATTGCGTGGGAGACCTACGTGCTCTGGAACGCTCCGGCCGCGCTCTCGATCGTCGGAATCGGGATGACGGTGCCGACGGTCGCCTTCCTCGTGCTCGGCGGAGTGCTCAGTGACCGGCACGACCGCAGGCTGCTGATGCTGTGGGCAGACGTCGTGCGCGCCGCAGCAGTCGGCTGCCTCGCGGCGCTCGTGTTCCTCGACGCCCTGCACCTCTGGGAGCTCGTCGCCCTGGTGGCGGTCTACGGCTGCGGGACTGCCTTCTTCACGCCCGCATTCGAGGCGATCGTCCCCGACCTGCTGCCCGCTCGAGACCTGGCTGCTGCCAACTCGCTCGACCAGTTCGTGCGGCCGATCGCACTCCGGCTGCTCGGGCCGCTGCTCGGCGGCTGGCTCGTGGCGGCCGGCGCGGGCCTGGCGTTCACCGTCGATGCCGCGTCGTTCGGCGCTTCGGCGGTGGCCGTGCTCGCGATGCGCCAGAGGGCGCGTACCGGTGCGATCCACGCCTCGCACGGGGCGGCGGTGCGCGAGGGGCTCTCCTTCATCCGCCGCCGGGTCTGGCTCTGGGGCACGCTGGTGAGCGCGGCCGCCGCGTACCTCGTCTTCCTGGGCCCCAGTGAGGTGCTGCTCCCGTACATGGTCAAGAACGAGCTCCACGCCTCCGCGGGTGAGCTCGGCCTTGTGTTCGCGGCGGGCGGCATCGGCGCGGTCGGCGCTGCGATCTGGATGGGTCAGCGCGGCCATCCCCGCCGCGACGTGACCCTGATGTACGCGACCTGGACGCTGGCGACTGTGGCGATCGCGGGCTACGGGCTCGCCTCCGCGGCCTGGCAGCTGATGCTCGCCTGCCTGATCTTCAACGCGCTCGAGACCGCCGGAACGGTCGTGTGGGCGACGGTCAAGCAGCGCCACGTCCCGAGCTCGATGCTCGGGCGCGTCTCGAGCCTCGACTGGATGATCTCGATCGGGCTGCTCCCGATCTCGTTCGCGCTGACAGCGCCCGTCGCGGGGGTCTTCGGAGTCCGTGCCACGCTCATCGGGGCCGGGCTCGTCGGCGCCGCGATCACGCTGGCAGCGCTGTTTCTCCCGGGGATGAGGGCGATCGAGGGCGCCGGCGAGCCCTCGCGACGCGTGCCGGCGAAGCGCGCGGTCCCTTCGACGAACTGATGCGGCGCGGCTGAGGGAAGGATTCGGCAGGAATGGTGGAGAAGCAGTGGGTTCCGCGCTATGTTTGATGGGGAGCGTTCGAACCTCAGCGAACGGCCCGGACCTGACGTATCTCTGAGCATGAAGCCGCCGTTCGCTCACCTCTCCCATTCAGCCCTCGCCGCCGCCGCCGCTGCAGCGATCTCGATCTCGCTATCGCTCTTTTTCCTGCCCGGCGCAGGCGTGCCCGGGCAGCCGATGCCGCTGCTGCCGGCGATCGGCGGCGCCGCCGGCCGGGTGGTCGCGCACCTCGAGGCTCCCGCTCAGGTGGCGCCTGCGACTCCGGCCAAGACGGCGTCCCCGGAGCAGGTGGTCGCCAAGCCGTCCGCGCCCGCGCGGGTGATCACGCCGCGGCCCGTCGTGAACAAGGCGCATCGAGCGCACCGCCCCCGCGCTCGAGTCGTCCGGCCCAGCGCGCCGCCTCCCGTTCAGGTGGCGGAACAGGCTCCCGTTCATGCGACACCCGTCACGACGCACCGCTTCTCCGCTGCTCCGAAGGCCAAGGGAAAAGCGCTCGGCCACAGCCGCGCGGCCAAACCGCATGCCGCGGCGGGAGCGCACGGGAATGGCAAGGCGCTCGGGCACAGCAAGGCGCACGGGCACTCGAGCGAGCATCGCCAGGGAGCCCCGCCGGGACAGGCGAAGAAGGCATCGACGGCTCCGCCGGCCGCTCCTCCAAAGACCAATGGCGGCGGCCCGCCCGCTGATCACGGCGGCGGCAACGGGCACAAAGGGGACAAGAAATAAGGCGGGTCGCGAGCGGGGATCTGCGGCTCGCGGCGGGGTTGATCCTCTTGGCGCTCCCGCTCGCGGTCGCGGTCTGGGCCTTCGGCGGATTCGCGGCCAAGCGCGAGCGGAACAATGCTGACCAACAGCTCGTCCGAGAGCTCAATTCCGCGGTCACCGCCTACACGGGCCGCGTAGACGACGCCAGAACGAGAGCCGTAAGGCTCGCGAATTCGGATCAGGTACCACGCGCCTTCATGCGGAGCGATAGCCGCGCGCTCGCGCGAATCGAGCGCAGCAACCCAAGGGTCATCCTCTTACCGGGGCCGGAGCAGGTGCCAGTTGGATCGGTGACCTTGGCAAGGGTCTCCGTCGTGGTCAGGGGGAGAAACATCGGACGCGTGCTGGTCGTCATTCCCGACCACCGGCTTGTGCGAATCCTCGCGCATCGAGCGAAGCTAGGGAACGGACAGCTCGGCTTGGTCCGTGGAGAGCGACTCGTGCTCGAAGGCAGGACCGTTCGCCTGCAGTCCGCTCCACGCCGACGCGAGACTGTCGATCTGCGCGTAGGCCCCTGGGACACTCGTGCTGTGGCCGTTCGACTCCCGGCTCAGGCCCGTGGCACAGCCCTGATGACGCTGCGAAAGCGCTCGGAGATCGCGGCGGCCGCGAACAGCGTCCGCTGGCGGGTAATCGGCATCGGCTTCGGCCTCATCGGAGCGCTGCTTGTGATCGCATACGCGGTTGCGCCAGCGATCGCCCGCAGCCGGCTCTCGCGGCAGCAGCGTGACCAGGCCGAGCGAGTGCTCGCCCATCTCGGCGACGGCGTCTTTGTCGTCGACCGCGACGGCGTAGTGCGGCTCTGGAACCAAGCGGCCGAAGCGATCACCGGACTGCGGGGGACGGAGGTGCGCGGCCGTCGTGCCGAGCAGGCGATCCCCGGCTGGAAGACGATCGCGACGTTCGTGCCGGTGGCGGATCGACCGGGCGAGGGCGACGGCCCCACGAATGCCGAGACCGTTCCGGTCGACGTGGACGGCAGGGAGCTTTGGCTGTCCGTGGTCGCAGTTGCGCTGGACGACGACACGGTCTACGCCTTCCGCGACGCGACGCACGACCGCCGCCTGGAGGACCTGCGCTCGCAGTTCGTCGCGACGATCTCGCACGAGCTAAGGACGCCGCTCGCGTCCCTCCACGGCGCGGCGATGACGCTCAGGGAGCACGATCTGCCCGCCCAGACCCAGGACGATCTCCTAGAGATGATCGCCGAGCAGTCGAACCGCCTCGCCAACCTCGTCGAGGAGATCCTGGTCGCGGGGCAGCTCGACAGCGGCTCGCTCAGCGTCGTCGCGGACACGTTCGACGCCGAGGAGCTCGTGCAAGGCGTGGTGACGGCCGCGCGGTCGCGGGTGGGGGACGAGACGACGATCGACGTCGCGCTGCCGCCGGCGGTACCGAAGGTGCACGGCGACGGTGAGCGCACGCGCCAGGTCCTGCTCAACCTGCTCGACAACGCGATCAAGTACTCGCCGTCCGGAGGGCGGATCGAGGTGGCGCTTACGGCAGTCGGCGACCGGCTCCGCTTCAGCGTCCAGGACGAGGGCCTCGGGATCCCGGTGGGCGAGCAGGAGCGGATCTTCGACAAGTTCTACCGCCTCGATCCCGATCAGCGGCGCGGCATCGGTGGAACGGGCCTCGGCCTCTACATCTGCCGCGAGCTCGTCCGCTCGATGCACGGGCGGATCTGGGTCGAGTCGGAGCCCGGCAAGGGCACGACGTTCGCGTTCGAGCTGCCGGCGGAGCCGCTGCCGGCTGCCGTCTAGCGCCCGGCTACACTGTGCCGGCTCGGGGCTATAGCTCAGCTGGGAGAGCGCCTGGATCGCACCCAGGAGGTCGCCGGTTCGAGTCCGGCTAGCTCCACTTCGCAGCGGCGCAATGCGCCGCTCGCTCGTTTTCCTCAGCCGTCCGGCAGGCGTAGGGTTGCCTCAATCGACAAGGAGGCTCCAATGGCCCTCGCACGTGTAGTGACCTTCGACGGCGTCAGCAAGGATCGAATGGACGAGATGAAGCGGGAAATGAGCGAGGGCGAGCGGCCGGAGGACGTGCCGGCCACGGAGCTCGTCGTCCTCCACGACGCCGACTCTGAGAAGTCGGTCGTCATTCTCTTCTTCGACAACGAAGACGACTACCGGCAGGGCGACCAGGCGCTCAACGCCATGCCGGCGGGGGACACTCCGGGCCAGCGGACGTCGGTGACCAAGTACGACGTCGTCACCCGCATGACGGCCTAACCTGGTACGACAGCGAGAGGCCCGCAGACGCGGGCCTC
>JBKPHO010000122.1:0-4740 GCA_046729915.1 Actinomycetota bacterium
TCGTCGTTGCGCATTCGCTACCGATTGCGTACGTCCTCATGGCGCTCGCCGGGCTTGATCCTGCCCCGCGCGTTCCGCTCGTCGAGCACGCCAAGACCCACACCGTCTCGGCGGGCGAGCTTACGCGGGCGATTATCCAGCTCGAGGCGTGGTGCGACGCTCCAAGCTGGTAAGCCGCGGAGTAGCACGATTTAGGCTGTCACGGTAAGAACAGGAGAGCGCAATGAGAGTCAAAGGAATTGTCTGGCTCGGCACCCGAAGCGAGCGCTTCGACGAGATGCGCGAGTTCTTTCTCAGGATCACCGGCGTCGCCCCGCGTGACGACCCAGGTTTGGCGGTCTTCGATCTGGCCAGCGGAGATCGGATCGAGGTCCTCGACACGGCCGTCGGTGAGAGCTACATGGTCGCACCGGTAGCCGGGTTCCTCGTCGACGATGTCGCAACCGCGCGAGCAGAGCTCGAGTCGAGCGGGATCGAGTTCATCGGCCCGATTCACACCGGTGCCGGCTCGTCCTGGTCACACTTCCGCGCCCCGGACGGGCACGTCTACGAACTCACCGCGCTACCCGGTCACCCCGCATACGCGACCTAGATCCGGGGCACCGGCAGGTCGCCCTAGTCCTGTCGCCGTCCGTTGCGGTCGCGGAGCTCGACAAATCCGGCGACGATCAGATAGACGAAGGCGAGGCCCGCGATGATCAGCCCGATCGTCTGGACGACGCTCCATGCGCTGTGCCAGTCGCCGAGCAGCCAGCCGAGGATGACGCTCAGCCCGATGAGGAGGACCCACCACCACAGCAAGCCCTCAGCCAGTTGTGGAATCGCCGCATCGAGCGCCAGGATAAGCCAGCCGCTCGCCCGGAACCCTGGCACCTCCGGAATCTGACCCACTTGGGGCACAGGCGACGCCTGATCTCCTTCGTCTTAAGTGGAGAGCCAGGCGTCCCGGCCCTGCCTGTCCTGGGCGCACGAAGACCCCGCGCCTGGCTCAACCCTGGGGCTCGACCATGAAGCCGTGATGGACAGGGCCAGGCCGCGGAAATTGCCTCGGTTCGGGACGAGAGGCCGCCGTGGCGGCTGATCGATCGAGGCAGGCCGAGCCCGCCTTGGGTCGAAGGGGCCGGGCTATGGGTAGCGGTAAGGGGCGTTCACTTCGCCGCCGGCCCTTCCTTGACCGCCCATAAGCAAGAAGCGCACACTGGCTGGGGTCGCCCACAAGGAAGGCAGGTTGAGATGCCGAGGTCTACAGCAGCCCGCGCAAGACGCTTGAGCCCGCTAGAGCTGGTCGTGCTCGCGGCCCCACTCTTGTGGTTAGTGCCAGCCTTTATCCATCCGAACGAACCGGGCGACCTCTTCGAGGGGATTGCGGACCAGGCAAACAAGTGGATCTTCGTGCACGTGGCCCAACTCGTCCTCACACCCTTCATCGCCGCGGGTGTCTGGATGCTGCTGGGCGGCGTGCAATCGGTGGCCGCGCAGGTGGCCCGTGCAGCTCTCGTCATCTGGATGGTGTTCTTCAGCGCCTTCGACGCGGTGGCGGGTATCGCGACGGGTGTGCTCACGCGTTACGCGAATAGCCTCGCCGGTCAGGAGCGGGAGACCGTGGGTAGGGCGATCGATTTCCTCTTCCACGACAGTCAGCTCGCGGGAGGCGAGTTCTCCGTCCTAGGCAACATCGGTCACGGTGCCTGGGTCGTCCTCGCCATCGCCGCGGCGGTGGCGTTCTGGCGGGCGCGTCTTTCTCGCGTCGTCGTGTGGGCGACCTTGGTCTCCGTGCTCTTCGCTACTCACTCCGGCATCGGGGCCGCAATCGGTCTGATCGCCCTCTTTGTTGCAGAGTTGTTCAGGTTCCTAAGCCGAGACGGCGAAGCCGCGTCCAGCAGGGCGCTGGAACCGGCCTAGAGACAGGCCAACTGTTGAGGCGGGGCGGGAAGCGCCCGGGCGTTCGGCTCGCCGCCCCACCCGTTCGTCAACGCGATATCTGTAGGCGTCGAGGAAGGGGCGGACCCGACCGTGACCCGCATCATGGCGTTCACGCTACGCGGTCGGCGCTCAGAATGCGTTCGCGGCCGACTTCCACTCCCGGAGGCGCTGCGCGATGAGCTCGGCCCGCTCCTCCACGGTCGCGCCGTGCAGCACCTGGAGGTCTGAGGGGTCGGCTCGAAGGTAAACGCCAGCGGTTCGGGCAGTCAGCCCGGGATCGCGATCCGACCGTGTCGTCCAGTACCCGGTGGCGCGGTCGGCGCTCTCCACCCTGATCTCGCCGGTGCCCTCGAGCTGCGGGGCATTCGGGTCCCGAGGGCGCTCGCCCTTCCAGAAGTAGAAGATGCCGGCCGGATCTCTGCGTTCCTTCGCAGCCTCGCTCCAGTAGCGGGCCGACAGGGTGCCGTCCCCCTGCCAGGCCCGGCCGGTCACGCTCAGGTCACCGTCGCGGTCCCGCGAGATGCGCAGGAGGCTCACCGCCGACGGTTCTTCCTCGCTCCGCACTGTTAGCGAGAGCTGCCACCACAGTCCCTCGACCGGGCCGCGGTGTCCCTCGGTCTCGATCGCCTTGCGGAGCTTCTGGTTGATCGCGCGAACCTCCGCCGGGCTGGTGGTCGGGTCGTAGCGGACGGAGGTCAGCCCGAGCAGGTCACTCGGTAGCTTCGAACCGTGCGCGTGGAGGATGAACGTGCGCCGCATGCCGAGCGCGCCGCCGAACAGCCCGGCCTCGAACACCACGTTGTCGCGCGGCGACGACTGGCCGGATTGGGACGCATCCGTCATGGTCCAGTCGTCCTGGGCGAACACGAACGCGGCGAAATCGACCTCCTGGGAGAGCTCGACCAGCTGGTCGAGGGTGGACCGCCCCGGGTTGAACGTGGTCGTCCAGGGCTCGACGTCGGCGACGTCCTCGAGCCCGCGCGTGATTGCCTGGAGCAGTTTGGCCTGCTTGCCCGACGACCCGAGGAAGATGCGCGGCTTGCTCATGCGCGATTCACCTTTTCGGTCAAGAGACGAGGCCAGCGTACCCGACTTGATCACGTAAACCACGGCGGTAACGCCTCAATACCTCTACGTAGAGGCTGCTTGCAAAAAAGATCCAAGGTTCAAATCGGAACCTCAGGAGCGAAGCCGAAGGCGGGCGAAAGTCCAGCAAATCCACCGATTTGAGACGTTACCGGGCTATCCGCCCGATCACGCTCGTTTCCGCCCGCAGACCCCACTCGCGGGGTCTATCCGGGGTCCAGATTGAGAGGCCGCGAGGGTGGCGTAGGAGCTTGTCAACAGCTGAGGAGGAGACGCGAGGACGAGAGGAGGCGGCTCCCGGCCCTCTCTACCTTGTTTCGGCCCTTCTACAAGCTCCTACGAGACGTGCCGCTTGTTGCAATCTAGACTAAGCGAGCGAGCGACTAGGGGAGGGAGAAATGGCAGAGCAGGTTGTATGGAATCTCAAGCGCGTCACGTTGGCGATTCCCGTTCCGTCCGTCGCCGCGATTCGAGCGCGGGCCTGGATGGTCGTCCCGCCGCTCCTTCTTGGGCTCTTGGCAGCCGTCATCGCAACACAGGTTCAAAGGCCTGTCTGGCGCGGCGAGAGCAGCGTCGTCGTTGACAGTTCGGGTCTGCTGCCACCGTTGCCGCAATCGGTTCAAACTTTCATGCAGCCGTTCGCGAGCCTCGCACGCTCCGACGTAATTGCCGCCCGCACCGTCCGTAGCGTTGGCATCCGAGGTCTCAGCGCCGCAGACTTCTTGCGTCACTCCAGCGCGAGGTCGGAGCCGGACTCGCCCATCCTCAACCTGTCCGTCACGTATCGCCCGCGTTCCGCTGCTCGGCGTCTCACCGATGCCTATGCGATGGTGTTTAGCCGCTCCGCGAACAGTCTGCGTGGGAGCGCGGGCGCAACTGTCTGGGATCGCGCACACATCGCGTCCTCGTTCCGCCCGCACGTCGTCCGCAACAGCCTCCTCGGTGGCGCGCTCGGCGCATTGGTCGGAACCGCACTCGTGTTGGGTATCGCTGCACGGCGCAAACGGCATTAGCTACCGGCGAGTGGCGAGTCGGAACGCGATTTCCGGTGGCTAGTCGCCAGTCAGGTACGCCTCCCAGCGGCTTGTCGTCGCGGAGCTGCACCGCTCCGCACTCAGTGCTCAACGTTGTCGACACCGTTCGTTGTCAAGGTCGCAGTGTTCGGAGTTGGTGAACTTCTCTCCACACCGCCGCCGATGGTGGCTTTGCCGGCGTCGCTTCACTGACGCCGATCGCTAGAAGAAGAATCGCTCGAAGTCGACACGCTGCGGCTTAGCCGCAGCGGACTTCGAGGAGAGTGGAGCGTACCGGGATCGAACCGGTGACCTCCGGCTTGCAAAGGCGAACGGACTGAGGGCAATGGAGGTCGCCTAGGAGTCGAAACGGCCAGACCAAGCCGATTACGGGCGACGCGGCAAAGGCAGCGACCGCCAGTAACCGGCCGGAATGCTGCCGGAAATGCTGCCCCGGGGCTATCTGGGCCGTTTTCGACGTTGCCGCATTTGCCACCCGTTGCCACCGGTTGCAACCGCTCGGCTCCATAAACGCTCCATTCGCGGGCGACCGCCTCGGCGCGCGAGCGCCGACCTTGCGCTAACAGGTGCTCGGGCGAGATCCCCGCTGCCGGCAGGACGTCATTCGCTTGCGGCGTGTGCGAGCGCCGAGGGCGTCTCACGGCCCACGGTCGCCGGCGCCTCGTGGATGAGCTCGTCGTGGGTTCGCTAGGGTCGG
>JBKPHO010000123.1:0-5182 GCA_046729915.1 Actinomycetota bacterium
GCGATAGCCCCAGGTCGGGTTCTCACGCGCCATGCGCAGCACCAGCTCGCACATGCCGCTATCCGTGCTCGGGCGGCCGCCGCTCCGGCGCGAATGCGTCCAGCGCCGTGCCACCAGCTGCCGGTGCCAGCGCAAAAGCGTCACCGGCGAGACGAAAAAACGACGACCAGGCCGGCCTGGGCAGCGAGCGGCTCAACGCGGCCAGCAGCAGCCGGTCGGCTGGCCGCAGCCGCGGCCGCGCGACCTGACGCTGCAACACATGCAGCCGGTGGCGCAACAGGAGAATCTCGAGCTCCTTCGACCGCTCCGAACGCAGACGGAGCACAACGAGCTCGAGCAGACGCCGCAGCACCGAATACGCGAGCGAGCCCAGCAGCCGAATCGCGCCCTCCCGTCGATGCCCTGACCATACGAACTCAGTGCGCGCGACGCAGGCTCAAGCGCGTGCCCCAGCCGCTCCGCAAATCGGACAAGCGGCCGCCAAAAGTCACTCTATGGAGCGAACCGAATTTTCGGCACGCACACGGTCACCGATTCCGGATGCTAGACCCGGAGTCTGAACACGGGACGAGGCCTAATGCTCTTCTTCCTCTCGCTGGCAAAGCGCCGGCTCGAGTTCATCGCCTGTACACCCAACCCAAACGGCGCCTGGGTGACTCAGCAGGCCCGGAACGTCGTCATGCAGCTGGCCGCAGGAGCAGCCGTTCCAACTGCTGATCCACGACCGCGACGCGAAGTTCAGCCGCGCCTTCGACGAGGTCTTTGCTCCGAGGGGATCAAGGTGATCCGGACGCCTGTCCGAGCGCCGAACGCGAACGCATTCGCCGAGCGCTGGGTCCGGACCGTCCGCAGCGACTGCCTCGATCGCATCCTCATCCTCGGCCACCGACATCTCGACCGAGTCCTACGGGTCTACTGGAAGCACTACAACGAACACCGGCCGCCCCGTGGACTCCAGCTCATCCCGCCGAACGGCGCCGACACTCTCGCCGTCGAGCAAGCGTCCACCGCGCCCATCGTTGATCGCCACGACCTCCTCGGCGGACTAATCCACGAGTATCAACGAGCGGCGTGATCGGGTTTGCGCACCCTACGGGCTGCAGCGCTCATTCTGACTCGAGTTCTTAGGCTGTCGACGTCGGCTCACGCGCCGGACCGGTGGTCCGAGCCTGTCCGGCCGCGAACCAGGATCTCCCCACAATCCGCCGTGACCGAATTTACGCACCCTACGCCGTGCGACGCACCCCGGGAATCGACCAGATGACGGGGTTCGCTCTCAGCGACCGAAGCGCCGCTGACGCTGCTGGTAGGTGCGAAGGGCGCGCAAGAAGTCGAGTTCGCGGAACGCCGGCCAGTAGACGTCCGTGAAGTAGAGCTCGCTGTGCGCGCCCTGCCAAGGCAGGAAGCCGCTGAGCCGGACCTCGCCGCTTGTGCAGATGATCAGATCGGGATCGGGCTCACCGGCCGTGTAGAGATGGGCCGCGAGCGCGTCCGCGCTGATGCGCTCGGCGATCGTCTCGGGAGGAATCCCCTCGGCGGCGAGCCGGCGGACAAGGGCGCGGCTTGCGTCGACGAGCTCGTCGCGACCGCTGTAGCCGAGCGCGATGTTCAGCCGCAGGCCGGCGTTCTGCGCGGTCGCCGCCTGGACCGCGTGGATGGAGCGACGCAGGCGTTCCGGCAGCTCCTCGACGCGCCCGAAGACGCCGATGCGCACTGACTGGGCACCGTGGAGAGCCGCGAGCGCCTCGAGCTTTTCGGCGACGACCCCGAGGAGCGCCGCGAGCTCGCGGCCCGGGCGGGCAAGGTTCTCGTTCGAAAGCGCCCAGACCGTCACCTGCTCGATCGCGAGTCGGACGCACCAGTCGATGAGCTCGTCGAGCTTGTCGGCGCCCGCTCGGTGTCCGGCCGACGGCTCCCGGAGCCCGACAAGGCTCGCCCAGCGGCGGTTCCCGTCAAGGATCACCGCGACGTGGGCCGGAAGCGGCCAGCGCTCTACCTCGCGGCGGAGCCGGTTCGTGTAGAGACGGTAGAGGGGCATGAGCAGGAGGTCGGCGAGGCGTCGGCGCGCTCGAGCCGAGACACGCTCGAGCAACCGCGAGTCGGGAGCAGGCGCGGGAAGCGTTTGGGGCTTGGCGGTCATCCTGCTCCGGCCCCACGCGCAGACAGCGCAGGTAGTCGCTCGTCAGGCCGCATACGCGAGCGAGGGTGGTGAGACGCGCCCAGCCACCTGGAAAAGCGGCGGCGCGAGGTGGTGCATCGAGCGCGCGGCGAGCGCGAGGGGCAGCGCGTGGGCACGGCTCCAGCCGAGACCGTACTCCTGGCGGAGCCTCGTTGGGAGGAGGGCGGCGGTCGCGAGTCGGTGGGCCGGGACGAGGAGGCGGAGCGGAACTGGCAGCGGCGCCTCCAGAATGACCGTGGCAACCTCGCGTGCCGGAGGCGTGATGCAGATTTCGGGCCCCGCGAGCTGCGTGCACAGGTACTCGTGGAAGTCATTGAGCGTCGCCGGGATCGCCGCGGCGGGGAGCCCGAACAGCCGCGCAACGATCGTCATCTCGCGGTAGTAGGCCTCCTCGTCGTCCGCTTCCAGGCGCCCGACGAAGCGTCGCTGGGCGGCGAGCGAGGTCTCGACCAACGTCGCATGGACCCAGAGCATCAGGTCGGGGTCGGCGGCCGCATAGGGTGTCCCGGCGGGAAATGGCCCAAGCTGCTCCCTCGTCATCCCCCGGACGTGGGCGTGCACCGCCGCAACGGCCTCGCCGGCGCGCTCCGCCTCCTGCTTGCTCCCGTAGACGATCAGGTAGAGCGCACGAAGGGTGCGTAGCAGCCTGCGCCAGAGGTCGTTTCGGTAGTCGGAGTGCTCGACCACACCGGCCGCAACCAGCGGGTGCGCGACCTGGAGGAGGACGGCCGGCCCGCCACCGAGCAGCGGGATGAGCGGCGAGTTGCCCAGGCGGCGGATGACGCTCTCGGTGGCGAAGTAGCCGTCTTGGCTGGCCATGCGTTCTGCGTGCGTCTTCGCGTGCGTTAGTCCCTGCTCGAGCGAGTGGTCGCGGAGCACGGTCACAGCGTGCCAAGAGCGGGCCAGCGACGCGGGCTTGACCGTACGGGCGCCCCGGCGAGGGGAAAGCGCGTCGGGCCGGCGATGCAGCAAGCACGCGGGGGGCTGGCCCGGTAGGCGCCAAGAACCACGTCCGGGGAGGCACTTGTCTGACGGTCGAGCCAGGGCAGCAAACGGGCAGCAAACGTCTGAAATCGCCTTCGCGCAACCATGCGGCATCGAATTGCGAGAAACTCGAAAAGCCAGACGAATAGAGCGATTCCACGTGAATCGTCGCCAATCGTGGTGACCCTCGAACCGGCCTGTCACGCGGAGGTCGCGGGTTCGAGTCCCGTCGCTCCCGCGTCGATTTGCAGGCATTTTGCGGGAGCCCTTCCGCGTCCTGGCCCCCGAGTACACACCCACACACGCACCGAGCGTGATCGCGGTTATCCAGCTACTTTTGCGGCTCTTGGCGGCTTGGACTCACCCTCGCGGCGGTGCTCCCAACGTCCGGCGGCGCCGGGCTCGCCTTGGTGGAGTTGCTCGAGCCGCTCAGCGCTAAGAGTGTGCTGATCGTCGGTGTGGGCGGCGGTGTTGGCTCCTTCGCCTTCGCCGCGGACGCCGGCGCGCGCGTCATCGCAAACGCGCGCTGCGCGAGTCGAGCGAGCTCCTCGAACGGCTGGCAGACGCTCTCGTTGCCGGACGCATCGTCGCGCCGCCGATCACCCGCATCTCGCTGGAGGGAGTGCCTGCTGCCTTGAGCCAGGCCTCGGCAGGCACGCTGATGGCAAGACCGTCGTCACGTTGTGAGCCGTGGGCCGGGACACCCACCGGCGGTGGCGGCAGGTGGTGAGGAGCTGGTGCCGAGCGGGTCCAGCGACCTACCGTCGGCTGCTGTCGGCCCCGGTGATTGGATGTACGGTCTGATCGTGCGTGCCGTTGTTCTGCACGAGGCAGGCGGGCCGGAGGTGCTGCGGCTCGAGGAGGTGCCAGACCCGCAGCCGGGTGGGGGCAAGCTGCTCGTCCGAGTAGAGGCTGCCGGAATCAACCACGCCGACTTGACACGGCGGGCAGGCGCAGACACGTTCCCGACGATTCTCGGCTTCGACGCTGCCGGACGGCGCGAGGACACGGGTGAGCGCGTGCTCGTGACGGCCACGCCGGGAACGCACGCCGAGCTCGTCGCGGCGAAGGAGGAAAACGTCTTCGCGATTCCCGACTCGCTCGACACGGCCGCGGCCGCCGCGCTCGGCACTCCTTACACCGTGGGGTGGTGGTCGCTCGTCGACCTGGGCGGCCTGAAGGATGGCGACACGCTGCTCGTACAGGGCGCCTCGACCGGGACGGGACAAGCGTCAGTCGACATCGGTCGGTCGCTCGGGGCGAAGGTGTACGCAACGTCACGTCCCGAGAAGCTCGACCGGGTCCGCGCGCTCGGCGCCGAGCCGCTCGCATATGGCGATCCGAAGGTCCGCGAGCTCGAGGCCGATGTCGTCTTCGACCCCATCGGCGCCGACACGTTCGCGGACAGCGTCGAGGCCCTGGCACGTGAGGGAGCACTCGTGACCCCAGGAGCAGTCGGCAACCCGACGGTGTCGTTCAACCTCTGGACACTGGAGGAAAAACGTGCCCGCATCCAGGGAACCGGCGACTCTCAGGCGAGTCGCGAGACGATGGAACGGCTGATCTCCCTCGCCGGCGAGGGGAAGCTCAAGCCTGTAATCGACCGCGAGCTTCCGCTCGAGCAAGCGGCCGACGCACACCGCGCGATCGAAGCGCGGGAGACCTTCGGGAAGGTCATCCTGCGACCTTAGGGGGCTGGACCGTGGCGAGGGCGGCCGCGTGTATGTTGCGCCGTGAGAGCGAAGTCCTTCGTCCTATGGGACATCGAGCCGCTGGCCATCGAGGGGATTGAGGAGGCGACCGAAGGCCCGAACGGCCTGACAGAGTCTTGGACCCCATGGTGTCAAAACCCCGGTCCAGCGCGGAACCCCAATTTTGACACCCTTCACGACGTGGAGTTTTCCGCCGGCGGCCGTGGACCTCGCACGTGCGCTGGATCGCACCGAGCCCGCCCGCCCCCGACCTGATCCTGGTCGGGGTCGAACTCGGCGGGCTGATGCGCTCGACCGACGGCGGCAA
>JBKPHO010000124.1:0-1220 GCA_046729915.1 Actinomycetota bacterium
CGTGATCAGCGACCGCTACCTCGACTCCTCGCTCGCCTACCAGGGGATCGCGCGCGGCCTAGGGCTCGAGCGCGTGCTGGAGCTGAACCTGCACGCGGTGCGCGGGCTGCTGCCGGACCGCACGTACCTGCTCCTGATCGACCCGTACGAGTCGGCGAGGCGGGTGGGCGAGGAGCAGGACCGGATCGAGCGGGAGGACGGCGACTTCCGTGGGCGGGTGGACGCCGCCTACCGCGAGCTCGCCGAGTACTTCCCCCAGCGGATCACGACCATCGACGGAACGCGGCCCCCGCGCGAGATCGCCGAGGAGGTGCTCAACGAGCTTCGAGAGCATTCCTGAGCAGGAGGAGGCGAAGCGCCTTCTCGCGGCCGCGCTGAGCGAAGGCCCGGCCCACGCCTACCTCTTCCACGGCCCGGCGGGCGTGGGCAAGCGCGCGACGGCGGTGGCGTTCGCCTCCGCGCTGCTGGGCGGCGACCCGCGCGTCGAGCGGCGCTCGCACCCCGACCTCTACGTGCTCGAGCCGCTCGGCGACCAGATCCGGATCGACGCCGTCCGTGAGATGCGGCGCGACCTGCACATGCGCCCGTTCGAGGCGCAGCGGCGCGTCTACCTCGTCTTGGGCGCGCACCTGCTGAACGACGAGGCCGCGGACGCGCTGCTCAAGGACCTCGAGGAGCCGCCCGACTACGCCGTAATCGTGCTCGTCGCCGACGAGGTCGGGCCCCTGCCGGAGACGATCCGCTCCCGCTGCCAGGCGGTCCCGTTTCGGCGGCTCTCGGAGCGCGCCGTGCGGGAGGCCGTGCGCGTGCAGGCGCCGGAGCTCTCGGAGGAGGAGGTGACCTCGATCGCTCGCGTGGCCGGCGGTCGCCTGGACCGGGCGGAGCGGCTGCTCGACCCTGCCGCCGCGAGACGGCGGGAGACGCTCCTGCAGACGGCCCGCTCGGTCTACGCCGACGACGGCTTCGATCCCGGCAAGGCGGCGCGCGGGCTGCTGGACGCCGCGCGGGAGCGCTCCGCCGAGGCGAAGGAGCGAGAGGAGGCCGTGATCGAGGAGCTCGACCTAACGGCGCGCGAGGCCGAGCAGCGGGTGCGCCGCGCGGGCCGAGGAGCGGAGCGCGAGGAGCTGCTCGCCTCGCTGGAGGAGCTCGCCTCGTGGTACCGCGACCTGGTCGCGGCGGCAGCCGGCGCCGAGAAGGCGCTGGTGCACGTCGACCGGGCC
>JBKPHO010000125.1:0-5377 GCA_046729915.1 Actinomycetota bacterium
TCGTCTCCGAGTAGCGCTTGAAACTGGCGACGCCGGCCGTCTCGGCAAAGCCTTCATGGCGTACTCCACACCGCCTCGACTTAGCAGGCCGTACTGATAACGGCCTCAAGCTCTACGTGTTGCGGCACGATCCGCAGGCTCATACCTGTCCCACGTTCGAGAATCTGCAAATCGATCTGAAACAAAAAGCGCCCTCGTGCTGGGCTTTTGCAGAGCCCTCTGACGGACTCGAACCGTCGACCCCCTCCTTACCATTGAGCAACGAGATGGGAAGCGAGGGCAAGCGCGGGTCAGGGCGACCACGAAAGCCTCGGAAACGGCGGGAGAACCCGAAGAGCAGTGAACGCGGGTGGACGCCCGTGCTCGCGATGGTGTTCCTCAGTGTTCCCTCGAATCGTCGAACTGCAAGAGGCCGGCTCTCTGGTCGCCACCCTCAACCGGCCGGATCTGCGTTGCCACAGCTTGTCGACCAGGACGACTTCCCGATGGGTGATCTCGCCGAAGCGCATCCCGTGGGCCTTATCCCTCTCGCGGCGCGTCTCGAAGCCGGCCTCCGCGGCCCTCAATCCGTCTTCGTCCGAGACGATGATGGCGGTCAATCCTCGGCGGATCGTCCGGTCGATCAGATGGCGGACTGCTCGGAACCCGGGCGACTCCGTGATCGCTGGCAGATCCTCGCTTTTGAAGAGGGCGAGGTTCTCGTCCACGCGAGCCGGGTCTCGACGGTCACCTCTCCGCCGATCGTCCGGACGGCCTCGGCGCGCGAATCAGCCGCTACGCGCTCGCCCGCCTCGAGCGCTTTGTTGTCTTCCCACAGGCTTATGAGCCCCACGACCGCACCGGCTCGGTTGACGCTCGTCATACCACCTCTGTAGCCGGCCTGCTGGTGAAGTAGCGGAAGCATCTTCTCGTGCAGGTACGTAATGCCATTGTCAGAGCTAGTCGCCCCCGAGCGGTATTGACCCGAACGTGCATGGCCCTCCCTTCCGCCCCAACCGAGGCTATCGCTCGTGCCCGATTCCGCGAGAGCGTGGAGCCGCGTGTCGACGTCCGGTCACGTGAATGTCGCGATCGGCTGCCCCGCCTCAACGATGTAGGTGGAGAGCATCTGACCCGTCTCAGGACCGATGTCGAGCGCGTTGTGAGGCGTATCGGGTGGCATCAGAAAAGGGTCGCCGGTATGCAAGGTGAGGGTCGGCCGTCCCTGGATCATCATCTCCACCGTTCCCGCGAGGATGTAGCCGACTTCCTCGCCCGGATGTTGGTGCCAACCAGACTCGACGCCGGCCGGGATCTCGGTGAGCACCTGCACGATCTCCCGTCCGGGGATCGATGACGTGGCGTGTTGGAGCTCGGTGCGCTTGAGCTTCCCGCGAGCGCGTCGACCGGCTGCGGCGAGTTAAACGGGGAGGCCCTCGGGGTGCCGCGCGAGAAGATCGATCTGGTCGCCGGCCGCCACATATCCCTCGGTTGCGATACGAAGGTAGTAGCCGGTGCGTGCCGCGGCGACGAACCGTCTCACCATCGCCGGGTCGTTGAAGCGGATCCCGAGCTTGAAGCACGGCAAGCGCGGCTGCGTGACGACGAGCTCGGCCGAACCGATTCCGAACCGGTCGCCGATGGCCGTCTCGTTCTCCAGCGGTACCCCCTCGACCGTGAGGTTCTCTCCGAACATCCCCGACGGTAGGTCGCGTCCGAGCTCCTCCTGCCAGTACGGGTAGTGCTCGGCCGGGTAGACGTAGATCGCCTTGTCGGGACCTCCATGCACGGTGAGGTCCGCTTGGCCGTCGCCTTCGAGGTTGACACCAACGACGCGGACAGCGTCTTCGACGGGGTCCTTGGAAGATCCCGGTCGTTACCGTTTCACCCCTCCAGACGGCTTGCCGCGGGAGACCGACATTCACTGAGACGACGTGCACGGTTAGGGTGCCGCGGCCAGTAGTAGTGGCCCGAGGTGCGTCGCGGTGGTAGCAGCCATTCGTCCTCCCTTGTTCGAAGTCGGGTGCGCTCGCCCCAACCGGGTAGCCGGCGAGACGAGCGCACCCTGCGCTCGCGCGTCCTCAGCGCTGGAGGAACTCGAGCAGGTCGGCGTTGAACTGATCCTTGTGCGTGAGCGTGAGCCCGTGCGGTGCGCCCGGGTAGACCTTCAGCTTGGCGTCGGCGACGATCTTCGAGGACAGCGGCGCCGAGTCGGCGAACGGGACGATCTGGTCGTCGTCGCCATGGATGATCAGCGTCGGCACGTCGAACCGCTTCAGGTCCTCGGTCAGATCGGTCTCGGAGAACGCCTTGACGCAGTCGTAGGCCCCCTTGAGCCCGGCCTGCATCGACATCAACCAGAAGGCATCGCGGACACCCTGCGAGACCGTCGAGCCCTCTCGGTTCGCGCCGTAGAACAGGGCGCTCAGGTCCTCGTAGAACTGAGAGCGGTCGGCGGCGAGGCCGTCGCGGATCTCGTCGAACGCCTCGATCGGCAGCCCGCCGGGATTCGCGTCTGTCTTCAGCATCAGCGGCGGGATCGCGCTCACCAGCACCGCCTTCGCCACGCGGTCGGTGCCGTGGCGCCCGATGTAGCGGGTC
This sequence comes from Actinomycetota bacterium, assembly GCA_046729915.1. Classification (GTDB taxonomy): domain Bacteria; phylum Actinomycetota; class Thermoleophilia; order Gaiellales; family Gaiellaceae; genus AC-32. The sequence continues at coordinate 2,581 of JBKPHO010000125.1, forward strand.
ACCTCGCCGCCGCCAGTCGAGTGACCGACGAGGATGACGTCGTGCAGATCGAGGTCCTCGATCAGTTCCGCTAGGTCGTCCGCATAGGTGTCCAGCTCGTTGCCGTTCCAGGGCTGGCTCGAGCGGCCGTGGCCGCGTCGGTCATGCGCAATGCCGCGAAAGCCGTTCGATGCGACGAACTTGAGCTGGTCGTCCCAGGCATCGGCGCTGAGCGGCCAGCCGTGGCTGAAGACAACCGGCTGCCCCGTGCCCCAGTCCTTGTAGTAGATGACGGTCCCGTCCGTGGTCGTGATTGTCGGCGGTGCCTTAGTTGCGACGGTGGCCATTGCTGATTCTCCCTTCGAGTGTGGGGGTAGGCCCACCCGCCGACCCGACGGCTGCGACCGCGGTCAGAATCACGTCCGTCACAGCCTGTGGCTGAGACATCATGATCACGTGTGAGCCTTCGTCTTCGGTGATCGTTGCCCCGGCGCGCTTGGCCATCGAGCGGATGACGTCGGCACCGGCGGCCTTGTCGCCGGTAGCGACCACGGCCCAGGCAGGCAGGTTCTTCAATGCGGGCGCCCCGGACGGTTCGGAGAACGCCAACTCAGCGGCGGGGCGCTGGGTGGCGGCCATCACGGCGGTCTCGTCGGCGGGCAGGTCGCTCGCGAAGACATCGTGGAAGCTCGCAGGATCGATCGCAAACTCCGTGGCCGTCTGCCCGTTCTGTCCGGTCGGATACTGGGACGGGACCAAGGTGGTGCTCAGGACGCTGTCCTTCGAGGCGCCTTCGGCTTCGATCAGGCGCTCGCCCTCGTCCGTAGCAAAGCCGGCGACATAGACCAGGCCGACGACGTTTTCGGCCTTGGCTGCGGCGTTGGTGATCACTGCGCCGCCGTAGGAGTGGCCGACGGCGAGAACCGGCCCGGGAATCTGGTCGAGCAGGCGAGCGATGTAGGCCGAGTCGATCGAGATGCCGCGTAGCGGGTTGGCCGGCGCGGTCACCTGTACCCCTTCTGCCTCAAGGCGTTCAATGACGCCGGTCCAGCCGGAAGCGTCAGCAAAGGCGCCGTGCACTAGGACGACGGTCAGCGGGGCAGCAGTGGTAGAGGTTGCTTCAGACATGAGAACTCCCAGTCGTTGCGTCTCCCTGCATGCGTGCAGGGAGGGACAAGCCGATCGAGCGGTTTGGCGAAGAGAGGCACATAGGCGGCTCCTAGGGCTGCGGGTTCCGCGTGACCGCTAGGTCACACGCCACGCCGGCCAAGTGTTGGAGCCGGAAGAGATTGTCCGCCTGGGGTGAGGGTCGGACGACATCCACCCTAGCACCCGAATGCCAGGAGCGTCGGCGGTGAATTTTGGATCCTCGCCCAGCGTTAGACTCGAGGGTGAGGCGCGGAGTGAGCCATCGTGAGACCGAGCATCTGCGCGTGCTGATTGCGAACGAGCGCGCGGGTCGCTTGGCGCTCGTCGCGCCGATCGTCGCCGCTCTCGGGCATGAGGTGATCGCGCGCGAGATCGAGGTCGAGGACGTCGGAGCAGTGACGGCGCGCGAACGCCCGGACGTCGCTCTCGTCGGCCTCGGCGAGAGCTCCGAGCACGCGCTCCAGGTAGTCGAGCAGATCGTGCACGAGTCCACCTGCCCCGTGATCGCCCTCATCCACGCGCCCGACCCCGACTTCGTTAAGGAGGCATCGAAGCGGGGCGTGTTCGCGTACATCACCGACGCCGAAGCCAAGGACTGGCAGAGCTCGATCGACATCGTGTTGCGCCGCTTCAGCGAGTACCACGATCTCGAAGGCGCCTTCGGTCGCCGCGCCATCACCGAACGTGCGAAAGGCATCCTCATGGAACGACACTCGGTCGATGAGCCGGCGGCCTTCGAGATGCTGCGTGAGCACGCGCGTACGACGAACAGGAAGCTCGTCGACGTGGCGTCCGCAGTGGTCGACGGCCACGGCTTGCTGCCGAAGCTGCCGCATTCGCCCGCCCCGATGGACGGGGCGGGCGAGTAAGGCGAATCGCTGCGCCGCGTTTAGGTTCGGCGCACCTAGTTCACGAGCGAACTGGGCCCACCAGGCTCCAATTCTGGTACTCGCGCGCGGGGGAAGCCCGTGTTCCCTCACGGTTCCCTTTTGTCCCTAGAACCAGCCCGGGCGTCGGCAGAAACCCCTGCAAATCGCGTCCTCGCTGACCCCCTCCATAATGATCTCCTGCCACGCGTCTGAACAGGCAACAGAAGTAGCAGATTTGCAGGTACTTCAAGCCCTCTGACGGACGCGAACCGTCGACCCCGTCCTTACCATCGAGCAACGAGGCGGGAACGGCGGGCAAGGCCGGGAAGTCGCGGGCACGAAAGACGAGCAAGAACGAGCATTCGTCCGAAGGCGCGTGATCGCGCGTGGACGCCAGTACCCGCGCTGGTGTTCCCTCAGAGTTCCCTTGGCGTCTTGTCTCCGTCTTGGCGTAAGCACGCTGGCGCACGTCAGCGGGAGAGGAACGAACAACGAAGCCATCGTGCCGACGGCGCAACCGTCAGCCGGTGCGCTCGTCGGGTGGGCGTGTCGAGCGACAACAGGACTAGGGTGGGCCGCGTGACGCTTCAACGGATGGACAACGTCGGCATCGTGGTGGAATCCCTCGATGCCGCTATCTCTTTTTTCGCCGAGTTCGGCCTCGAGCTCGAAGGGCGAGCCACGATCGAAGGAGACTGGGCAGAGCGCGTCACTGGACTGCGCCACATGCGCGTCGAGATCGCCATGATGCGCACGCCGGACGGCCACAGCCGGCTCGAGATCTCGCGATTTCTCACGCC
>JBKPHO010000126.1:0-1805 GCA_046729915.1 Actinomycetota bacterium
CCCTGGACGAGCAGCAGCATCGAGAAGACGAACAGCGCCATGTAGGCGAAGTAGCGCCGCTCCTCGTCGTCGCCGTCCATGTAGCCGATCGAGTAGGCGACGATCAGGGCGCCGACCCCGGAGACGATCAGCATCATGAACGTCGAGAGCGGGTCGACCAGGATGCGCAGGCCGAAGTCGAGCTGGCCCGCGGTCAGCCAGCTCCAGAGGGTCGAGGGGTGCGAGCGGTCGTCCGGCGAGTCGCCGAGCAGCACCGCGAACGCGACCACCGCTGCGACGAACGAGACCACGACCGAGCTCGTCGCCAGGAACCCCGCGCCGCGGCGCGAGAGGCGGTTCCCGGCGAGCGTGATCGCGAGCGCAGCGGTGAGCGGCGAGAAGAGGCAGACCCAGGCGGCGGCGATCACGTCAGCCCCGTAGCGTTGAGAGCTTGTCCACGTCGAGGTCGATGTGCTTCCGCGCGATCGCGACGATCAGGCCGAGCCCGACGACGACCTCCGAGGCGGCCACGGCCATCACCGTGAGGGCGAAGATCTGCCCGTCCCCCTGCGCGTAGTGGCGCGAGAACGCGATCAGGGCGAGGTTCGCCCCGTTGAGCATGATCTCGAGCGAGAGCAGGATGATCAGCGGGCTGCGCCGGATCAGCACTCCTAGAGCGCCGGTGCAGAACAGGAAGCCTGCCACGGCCAGGTACCACACGACATCGGGGCCTCTCATTGCGGCGTCTCCGAGGCTGCGAGCTGGCGCGAGTGGCTGCCGAGGATCACGCCGCCCACGGCCGCGATCAGGAGCACGATCGAGGTGATCTCGAAGGCGAGCAGGTGGTCGGTCAGGAACAGCCGCCCGATCTGGGTCGGGCCCCCGAACGTGGAGTCGATCGACGCCTGGTGCGAGAGCCGCCCGCTCGTCTTCAGGCCGAGCACGACGATCACCTCGACGAACAGCGCCGCAGAGGCCGACACCGCGCCGACCAGCTGCCAGCTCGGCCCCCCGGCCCACGCCGCGTCCGCGCGGCCGCCGAGGTAGCCGATCACGAACAGAAACATCACCATCACGGCGCCCGCGTAGACGAGCACCTGGGCCGCGGCCACGAACTCGGCCGAGAGCAGCAGGTACATCACCGCGAGCGAGGCCAGGTTCCCGATCAGCGACAGAGCCGAGTAGAACGGGTTCGAGAACGAGACGACCGCGATGCCGGAGCCGAGGCAGGCGAACGCGGCTCCGACCCAGACGATCCAGACGAGCACGTTCGCCGCGGACGCGACGATCACGCGTGCTCCTGGTAGTAGGGGATCGGAGTGTCGTACAGGTCGCGGTCGGCGACCGGCACCTTCTTGATCGGCTCGGCCAGCAGCATGTCCTTCGTGTAGATGAGGTCGTCGCGCGAGTACTCCGAGATCTCGAACTCGTTACCGAGCGTGATCGCGTCGAAGGGGCAGGCGAGCTCGCAGTAGCCGCAGAAGATGCAGCGGCTCATGTTGATCTCGTAGATCCGCGCGTACCGCTCTCCGGCCGAGACGCGGTTGTCCGGCGTGTTCTCGGCCGCGACGACGCGGATGCAGTCGGCCGGGCAGGCCGCCGCGCAGAGCGAGCAGCCGACGCACTTCTCGAGCCCGTTCTCGAAGCGGTGGAGCCGGTGCCGGCCGCGGAAGCGCGGGTAGACAGGCCGCTTGTACTCCGGGTACTGCTGTGTGATCGGCTTCTTGAAGATCTGCTTGAAGGTGACGCCGAAGCCCTTGATGCTTTCGAGCGGCTGCGGGCTCATCAGAACGCCACCACCAGGGCCGCGGTCACGAGCGCGTTGA
>JBKPHO010000127.1:0-2586 GCA_046729915.1 Actinomycetota bacterium
CGCGTGAAGATCGCGACGCCGTTCCCGTACGGGTTCTCGTTCACGAGCCGCACGGCCTCCTCGTAGGTGTCGACGCGCGTGATCCCGAGCACCGGGCCGAAGATCTCGTCCTTGTAGACGTCCATCTCCGGCTTGACGTCGTCGAGCAGCGTGACGCCGAGGAAGAACCCGTTGCCGTCGGGAGCGGTCTCGCGGCCGTCGGTAACGACCTTGGCGCCCTCCTCGGCACCCTTCTCGATGTACGAGGCGACCTTGTCGCGGTGCTCCCGCGTGACGAGCGGGCCCATCTCGGACTCGGGATCCAACCCGTCGCCGACTTTCACCTTCGGCAGGCGCTCCTGGATCGCCGCGACGAGATCGTCCGCCGCATGTCCGACCGTGACGAGCATCGAGACCGCCATGCAGCGCTCGCCCGCGGAGCCATAGCCCGCGCTGACGGCGGCATCGGCCGCCATCTCGATGTCGGCGTCCGGCAGCACGACCATGTGGTTCTTCGCGCCGCCGAGCGCCTGGACGCGCTTGCCCTTCCTCGTTCCCGTCTCGTAGACGTAGCGCGCGATCGGCGTCGAGCCGACGAACGACACCGCGGCGATCTCCGGGTGCTCCAGCACGGCGTCGACCGCGGCCTTGTCGCCGTGAACGACGTTGAAGACGCCGTCCGGCAGGTCGGCCTCCTTGAGCAGCTCGGCGGTGTACATCGATGCCGACGGGTCCTTCTCGGACGGCTTCAGCACGAACGCGTTCCCGCAGGCGATCGCGGGCGCCCACATCCACATGGGCACCATCGCCGGGAAGTTGAACGGCGTGATCCCGGCGACGACGCCGAGCGGCTGGCGGATCGAGTAGACGTCGATTCCCGTCGAGGCCTGCTCCGAGTGGCCGCCTTTCAGCAGCTCGGGGATCCCGCAGCAGAACTCGATCACCTCGAGTCCCCGCGCGACCTCGCCCTTGGCGTCGGAGAAGACCTTGCCGTGCTCGAGCGTCAGGAGCCGTGCAAGATCGTCCGCGTGGTCGTGGACGAGCTCGCGGATGCGGAAGAGGAGCTCCGTTCGGCGCGAGAGCGAGACCGTCCGCCAGCTCGAGAAGGCGCGCTTCGCAGCCTGAACCGCCGCGTCGACCTCTTCGACAGCCGCGAAGTCGACCTGGCCGGTCTGGACGCCGGTAGCGGGGTTGAAGACCGGCCCGCTGCGCTCCGACGTGCCCACCACCCGCTGCCCGTCGATCCAGTGCGAGATTCGCGTGACCTCGCCGCTGCGCTCCTCCGTGAACTGATCCGCAACCTCGGTCATGCCAGCCTCCTTCGTCAGAGCGCCAGCCTAGCGCGGAAGGCGCGAGGGCGAGCCGCGGCGCAGCCCGCCCTCGGGGGGATCACCAGGGACTGTCGAAGGTGTGGCAGATGTAGTAGTCCCAGCCGAAGCGTGGGAAGAGCCAGCTGTACGTGTACGTCGGCGGGTCGGTCGGGCACGGCTGCCCGCGATAGAGGTCGCCACGGATCAGCCGCTCAGTTCCGAGCAGGGCCGCGTCGTCGGCGTTGACGTCGTCGGTCGCGAAGGCCATGAACATCCCCGACCGTGCCTGTCCGGACACGATTGACTCCAGTTGGCCGGGTGGCGCGCAGTGGATGTTCGGGTTGAACGGCGGCGGCAGGAAGCAGTCCCAGCCGGCCCGGCTCAGCTGCGCAGGGCTGACCCCCTTCGCGGAGGCACCGGTGGCGAGCATGCACGCGGCCGCCGCGGCGATGACGATGATCGAGATCGAGTGTCGCATCCTGCTTATCTCCTCCTTGGTTGTGCGCTAGCAGCGCACACGCGGGTTCCACGGCTGGAGTAGCCCGCTGGAGTTGGGCTCCCAGACCCACGCATGGAGCGAGTAGAAGGCCGGGAGGCCGAAGCGGTTCGGGCTCGGCGTCAGGTTGAACTCCTGCCCGAACAGCGACGGCGGGCTCCCATGCCCGGCATCCCAGGCGGCCTTGAACACGATGTACTCGAGCGCCGCGAGCTTGAGGTGCCCGGCGGCGTTCGGCGCGTACACGAGCGCCTCGGGGTGCTCCGGGTCGAGCACGGTGTCTCCGACCAGCGAGCCCTTGACGTAGTGGACGCCCATCCCGCCGACCGGCTGGTTGTCGATGCACGCGATGCCGGCGGCATCGGTGAGCAGGCCGTAGCCCGCGGCCTCGGCCTTGGACAGGTCGTGGTAGCGCCCGGTCGCGGTCTTCGTGGCGGCGGTGAGCGAATGCTCACTGCCAGCAGAGGCCATCCCAACGAGCATCGGCGCGGCGACAGCCACGGCGACGACCGCCGCCAGGGCGAGCCGCAAACGACTGATGCGAATCATGTTTCTTCCTCCTTCTCGGGGTTAGGCGGCGGCTTCGGCCGGGTCGGGCCGCACGATCACCGTCTCGGCCACGGCAACGATCTCGTCCACCGGTAGTTCGGCCCGCTCGGCATGCGTGCGAACCGCCTCCGGGCTCGATGCCTGGTAGACGCAGACCATGCCGACCGAGCCGTCGATCTCCGCCAGCACGTAGCTACGAATCCAGCGGATGTCGTCCGCCATCCGGAGGCCCACGGCCGTCACGCGCTCCGC
>JBKPHO010000128.1:0-8874 GCA_046729915.1 Actinomycetota bacterium
CCGCCCGCCGGCGGGAAGTACATCGTCACGAGGAGGACCTTCACCAGATCGCTGACGCCTCGAGCTCGCGCGCTCGGATGCGCGAGCTGGTGTGTCTGGGCCGCTCCAGCCCATCGAATGCCGGCGAAGCCGGCTTTCGCCGGGCGTCCGCTTCCCGTCGCCAAGCCGTCACCGGTGCTACCAGCACCGCCGACGTCCCGGCGGCGTGCCCCAGAGCAACCAGCTCACGCCCCGAGGCGTGCGATCTCGTGCCGTCATCGATCAATGCGGTAGAGAACGTAGCGCGTGCCCGCGTAGACACGCGGCAGCCTGAAGGTGGCGTGCCGGACGCGTGTGCGGTCGACGAGCAGCCAGTGGGCACCGTCGCTGCGCGGCACCGAGAGCGGGCCACCGTTGCGGAAGAAGCGCACCGCCTGCTCGGCGCGCGACTGGGGATGGTTGGCGCGCGTGTCGGCGACGTGCGACCGCGGCGCTGCGTTGATGTACACCGGAGCGAACGCCGCGAGCTCGTACGCCGTGAGGGGGTCGGAGAAGACGACGTCGCCCGTCGGCACGTTCGCGCGCACCGCGGCGACGAGCTTGTGCGGCAGGCCGAGCCGCGCCGTCGGCGAGCGGGACCAGTGCGAGTAGCCGTGGACGGCAACCGGAACGAGGAAGAGCGTGACGGCCGCCGCCGCGAGCGCGGGTGAGCCCTCCACCTGCGGGATCTTGCGCCCTATGATCGCCGCCGCGAGCAGCGCCCCGAGCGCCGCACCGAAGGAGACCCAGGTCAGCACGCCCGGCGCGCCGTGCACGAAGCGGTAGGGCGAGCCGAAGTCCCCCGGGTAGGCGAGCTGCACGGCGATCCCGGCCGCGAGCGCCACCGGCAGCACGGCCCAGCGCACGAACCCTGCCAGCACCAGCGCCCCGCCGACGAGGACGAACGGCCGCGGCGAGAAGCCGATGATCCGGCGCGCCTGCGAGAGCGAGATCGCATCCGCGAAGTGCGGGAAGACGAACGGCAGGAGCCCGATCGCGAGCGTCGCCAGCATCGCTCCGAGCACGAACGCCCCCCACATCCGCCTGTGCGCGAAGACCGCCAGCGGCAGCAGCGCGAGGGCCGCGACGGCGACCGCACCGGCGCGGCCGAAGAGCTCCGGGCGCAGGCGGTAGCTGTGCAGCCCGAAGACGTCGAGCTCGCGCGCGTACCCGGAGAAGGCCCGTTGCAGCTCCCCGCGCGACGGGTTGTGCGAGGCGGTCTCGCGCACAACCGGAAGCAGCCAGAGGCTGACCAGCCCTGCCGGGACGACGATCGCGCCGAGCGCGGCCCCGATGTGCGCGAGGTCGTGACGCACGTCGAAGAGCGCGCGCACGACCAGGAACCCCGCAAGGCCGATCGTGAGCAGCACGGAGTAGCTCGGGTGGACGAGCGTCATCGCCGTCGAGGCGACCGCAACCGACGCGAGCAGTGGCATGGAGGGCTCACGCACGTAGGAGAAGACCAGCGCGAGCACCGCCGGCAGCAGCAGGGCCCTCGATGCGCTCGCCGGTAGCGCGAGCGAGGCGTAGGAGCCGCCGTGACCGGGCGCGAGGCCGAGCAGCGCGAACTCGGCCAGCGCCGCCGCCACGCCCGCCCAGCGCGAGGCGAACAGCGTCGTGCCCGCCTCGTAGAGGAGCACGAACGAGAGCGGCAGCAGCACCGTCGGCGCGTGCAGGACCACCGACGGCGGTCCCACGTCGGCGAGGCGCGAGATCAGGGCCACCGCCGCGTGCCAGAGCGGGAATGCGTAGCCGGGGTGCAGCCCGCCGTCGCGGAACTCGTCGACCGAGCGCAGCGAGAGCGAGTCGAACGCGAGCAGCTTCTGGATGCGGGCGAGGTGGAAGAACGCGTCGCCGTCGTAGCGCGAGACCCACCAGAGCGAGATCCCGGCCGCGAGCCCGAGCGCGAGCACCACGAGCGTCCAGGGTGACGGCTCCACCGCTCGCCGGCGGGCTGCGAACGGCAGCGCCGCCAGCGCGATCGCGCAGAGCACCCCGAACGCGAGCCAGAGCGAGCTGTGAACGGCGAACATCAGCGCCGTCGCGCCGAAGAGCGCCGCCATCGCCCACGCGAGCGTCCCGGCGAAGCCGCCCACGGCGAGCGCGCGCGCGACGAGCGCGCCGGGTAGGAGCACGCAGGCGGTCGCGGCGCCGAGCCGCACGCCGAGCCCCACGCCCTCCGCGGGCAGGAGCCGCGAGAGCGCCAGCACGACCGGCGCGAGAAGCCATGCGATCAGGCTCATCGACGCAGGAAGCGCGCGACCTGGACCAGAGCGGGCTTGAGGTCGTCGCGCGCGAAGACCGCGTCGACGTACGGCGGCCGCTGGGGCGCGAGCGACTCCCCCGGCAGGAGCGTGATCGCCCAGCGCCTGCGGCTCCCGTTGGTGGAGACCGGCTCGAGCCGCTCGCCGGTCAGGTCGCGGTAGGCGATCAACGGAAGGTCGACGCCGCAGGCCGCGGCGAGCCCGTGCCACTGCCACAGGCGCGGGTTGACCTCCAGCAGCCGGTAGGAGCCGTCGCGTGCGTCGCGCTTGAACTCGACCTGCGAGAGCCCGTGGAAGCCGAGCGCGCGCAGGAGGGACAGTCCCTGGTCGACGACCTCCTCGACCCAGACCGCCTCGCCCACGCGGCACGTGCCGACTCCGGGCGGCGTCTGCCGGAGCTTCCGACCGCAGAAGAGGCCGAGCGGGCGCCCGTCGGCGGCCAGGTGGGAGCCGAGCGTGTAGAGCTGGCCGTCGCCGCCGGGGATCACCTCCTGCACCATCGGCCCGTAGGCCTCGGCCTGGGCATACGCCGCCTCGACCTCCGCCCCGGTCTCGCACCGGAACGCCTGCCGGCCGAAGCGGCGCTTGAAGCCCTCCGTCGAGGACGGCTTCACGAGCACGGGCCGACCGAGCTCCTCCGCCGCAGCGCGCGCCTCCTCGGCCGAGCGCGGGTGCGCCGTCCGCGGCACCGGGATCCCGGCGGCCTCGGCCGCCTCGAGCTGGGAGCGCTTGTCCTGGATCCTCGAGAGCACCTCCCAGGGCGGGAACGGGTAGAGGAAGCGGTCGCCGAGCCGTTCGGCTCCGCGCGCGATCGCGTTCAGCGGCTCGTCGTGCGTCGCGAAGACCGGCGCGGGCTCGTCCAGGGCGAGGCCGGAGAGGAACGAGACGAACGGCTCCTCGTCCTGCGGGTCCGGCGTCAGCACCGGCTCGGCGTAGCGCGAACGAAAGCCGAGCGCGCTCCGGCGGTGGTCCAGCGCAAGCACCCGCACCCCCGCACGCCCGAGCGAGCGGATCGCGGCGAGCCCGTTCACCCAGCCGACGTCGACGACGACCGCCGGATTCAACCGCGCCGCTCCAGCAGCTCGGCCGCGGACCCCGACGCCAGCCAGCGCGCGGCCTCCCTGTACATCCGGCCCCGCTCGCCCGGAAACAGCAGCCCGCGCAGCCGCAGCGAGGCGAGCAGCAGCTGCCGCGCCCGCTCGGCCTCGCGCGGGCCGCGGTGCTTGGCGAGGAAGCGCAGGTGCCCACGCACCTGCTCGCGGAACATCGGCCCCCAGTTCTGCCGCGTCGAGGCACCGCCGACGTGAACGAACTCCGCCTCGGGGGTGAAGAGGACCTTCCAGCCCGCCTGGCGGAAGCGGTAGCACCAGTCCGTTTCCTCGCTGAACATGAAGAAGTCCTCGTCGAAGAGGCCAACCGTATCGGCGGCCTCGCGGCGCACGAGCAGGCAGGCCCCCATCAGGAACTCGGCCTCGCGCGGCTCGTCGTACTCGAAGCCGTTGCCGTAGAACGCGTTCAGCGCGCGCGAGCGGGGCGCCAGCTTGCGCAGGAAGAAGTACTCGGTCGCCAGCCGCCAGAGGGTGGGAAAGCCGCGTACGGAGCTCTGTAAGGAGCCGTCCTGGTTGAGCAGCTTCGGCCCGACTACTGCGGCCTCCGGGTGCTCCTCGGCGAAGCTGACGAGCCGCTCGACGGCGCCGTCGAGCGCCCACGCATCCGAGTTCAGGAGCAGGAAGTAGTTGCCTGCGGCCACGCGCATGCCCGCGTTCGAGCCGCCGCCGAGGCCCTTGTTCTCCTGCTCGATCAACCGCGCCTCGGGAAACCGCTCCCGCACGAGCTCGACCGTGCCGTCGGTCGAGCCGTGGTCGACCACGATCGTCTCGTGCCCGCGAACGCTCTCGAGCGCGCGTTCCACCCACGGCAGCGCATTGAACGTGACCACTACCACGGAGACGCCTGGATCAGCGATCGCCAGCTCTCCCGAGCGAAGCGAAGGGACAAACCAGCCCCGCGGAAAGTGCGTAGCACTTTTCGCGGTATTCAGCCATGGTTCGGGGTGGCGCGGGTGAATCCCCGCAGGCTCTGCCAGCCCAGCAGCAGGGCGCCGGGCGCCGAGAGGCAGAGCGTCACCACGAAGAACAGGAAGCCGGTCGCGAAGGCCTTGTCCGCGCTCACACCGAGGTTGCCGAGGAAGCTGACGAAGAACGACTCGCGAACCGCGATCCCGTTGATCGAGAACGGCACGAGCAGGACGAGGAACAGCAGCGGGCCCATGACGTAGTACGGCCTCGGCGAGAGGTGGACGTCGACCGCGCGCCCCGCGAGCCAGATCGCGAGCACCCGCACCGCCTGCACGCCCAGCGTCAGCGCGAAGACGCCGCCGAGCAGGCCCGGGTGGTCGCGGTAGGCGTGGATGCCCTCGTAGGCGGCGCGGATCGGGCGCTCGAGGCGCACCGCCCGCAGGAGCGGCACCGTTCTGGCGAGGAGCGGGCGCATGCGGCGCGAGAAGAACAGGACCGCGAGCACGATCGTCCCGATCACGAACGCGCCCTCGATCCAGAGGTAGGCGCCCACGTCGTAGTGGCCGAGAGCGAGGAGGAAACCGACCGCCGCGAGCGCAAGCGTGGCGGCGCCGCCGAGCGCCCGTTCCAGCAGGATCGAGCCCGCAACCTGGCCGCCGCGCCCGGTGTGGCGGCGGGCCGTCTCGTAGATGCGGACGGCGTCGCCGCCGACCGCGGTCGGCAGGAGCTGGCCCGCCGTGTACGCGACGAAGTACGCGCGCACGAGCCAGGAGAGGCGGTCGTGAATGCCGCGCGCCTGGAGGAGCCGCTGCCAGCGCCAGGCCATCGGCCAGACCGAGCCGATCATGATCGCGACTGCGGCGAGGAAGTAGCCCACGTGCGCGTGCGCGAGCAGGTGCAGCGTCCGCGAGAGGTCGATCTTCCAGACGAGGTACGCCGTGCAGAGGCCCGTGACGACGAGCGTCCCGACGAGCCGGAGGGTCCGGTTCCTCACGCGCTGAGGCTAGGCGACTTCTGCATCGGCAGTGCCGAAGCGTACGTACTCGCCCGCGCGAGTCCGGCCGAGAGCCGCATCGAGGGCGAGCGCGTGCACGTCGATCCCGCGTAGGAGGCGGCAGAGCTCGGCCTCGCGGTCGCTCACGTCCGTCCGCAGCTCGACCACGCGAGGTCCGTCGACGCCGAGCCGCAGCCGGGTCGAGGTGAGCCCGTTCTCGATCCCGAGCGCCTCGGCGGCGCGCCGAGCGACGGTGGCCGCGGTGCCCCCGCCGAGAAGTGGCTGGAACGAGCCGGCGTGAGAGACGGCGGTGATTGTCACCTCGGCCGCGCCGGACGACTCCTCGGCGAGGCGGCGGCCCTTCCGGTCCCGGGGCCCGACGACGCACGGGAAGCCAGGCTCGACGTCGTTTCCGGAGAGGACGGCCCAGCGCGTCTGCGGCACGCGCGCCTCGCGCAGCCGCTCCCGCTGGCGCAGTCTCGAGGTGACGAGAACGGCGGTCCGAGGCGAGACCGGGTGCGGGAGCCGGAAGCGTTCGGCGATGCGCGCGGCAGCCGCGGCGGCGGGACCGAAGCCGATCACGCCGTTCACTCGGCCCGCTTCAGCGAGCCGCTCGAGCGAGGGCTCGTCGTCGGTCGGCAGGATGGCCCGCCGGTCGGCGAGGCGGAAGCCGGGGGCGCGCGGGTCGGGATCGGCGGCGATCACGAACACGCCTCGAGCGCGGGCGGCGGCGAGCAGCCCCGTCCGCCGCGCGCCGAGGACGAGGAGCTTCATCGGAATCCGCCGTTTGCGGAGGAGGCCCCGGCACGCAACAATGGCTGCATGGCCACGATCCTGGGGGAGCGGGTCGAGGAGCTGAGAACCGACCGTACGCACGGTGCCAGCTGGATGGCGCGGCGTGCGGTCGAGGCCCTCGCGGAGGTAGCGAAGCAGCCCGCCGCGTCGAGCGAGGAGCTGCTGGACAACCTGCTCACGGCCGGCCGGCAGCTCGCCAGGAGCCGGCCCGGCGTCGGCGCGGTGGCCGGAGCGGTCGGTCGCGTGCTCGCCGCCGCGTCGCGGAACGCGCAGCTCGACGTGGAGCAGCTTCGTCGACTGGTGCAGGAAGAGGCCGCAGCGCTCGTCGCGGGACGACTGCGCGCGTCAGCCTCGATCGCGATCCAGCTGCGCGAGCGGCTCGAGGACGCCGTCGTGCTCACGCATTCCGCTTCGGCAACCGTCCGCGAAGCCCTTCTTCAGGGATCGCCGAGCCACGTCATCTGCACGGTCTCGTCGCCCCAGGAGGAAGGCCGCGCGTTCTCCGAGGACCTGCGCTCGTGCGGGCTCGACGTCGAGCTCGTCGAGGACTTCACGGCGCCGCGCAAGCTGGAGTGGGCCTCGCTGCTGCTCGTGGGCGCGGACACCGTCTTCCGCTGTGGAACGCTCTACAACAAGACCGGCACCCGCGCGCTGGCCGAGGCCGCCGCCGACGAGGGCGTGCCCGCGATCGTCGCGTGCGAGGTGGTCAAGCTGGCACCGATCGTGGCGCACGACGAGCCCCAGCTGAGCGCCGAGGAGTTCGAGCTCGTCCCGCCCGACCTGCTCCAGTGCATCGTGACCGAGGAGGGCACCTTCCTCCCCGAGGAGATCCGCGCGCTCGTGGACCGCACGCCGTTTCTCCGTGAGGGCTACACGTTGCTTCGCAGCGCCTGACGCTCGCGGAGGACATCGGCGTAGAGCCGCTCGTGCGCCTCGGCGGCCGCGTCCCAGGAGAGCTCCCGTCTCGCGCGCTTCGTGCCGTCGAAGGCCTTCTCGCGCGCCCGCTCGTCGACGAGCAGGCGGACGCAGGCGGCGGCGAGCGCATCCGGGTCCTCCGGTGGCACGACCAGCCCGGCATCGAACTCGCGCACCGTCTCGCCGAGCGACCCGACGTCGCTGACGACGGCCGGGCGCCCGTGGCCTAGCGCCGTCGCGAGCACGCCTGAGGACTCGATCTTGCGGTAGGGAAGGACAAGGGCCGTCGCCTGCTCCATCAGCACCGGGATCGCGGTGTCGTCGACGTAGCCGAGCCTCCAGTCGACGTGCGAGGCGACCCCGAGCTCGGCCGCGAGCTTCTCGAGGCGCTCGACCGGCTCGAGCGGGTCGCCGGCGACGACCAGCCGCACGTCGGGCACCTCGGCAGCGATCCCGGGCAGCGCCCGCAGGAGGACGTCGAGCCCCTTCTCCGAGCGGAGAAAGCCGAAGTGCAGCAGCGTGCGCCCGTTGGGCGGCCGCAGGTCGTCCGCGGGTGCGTTGAAGAGCGGGTGCGGGATGCGCGCGATCCGCTCCGGCGGGACGCCGAGCTCCCTCAGGTGCTCCACCGCAGCGCTGCCGTGGACGACGACCCGGTCGACGGTCGCGAAGACCGCCCGCCAGAGGTCGAGCCGGCGCTCCGTTCGACGCGGCAGGACGTCGTGAGCGGTGAAGACGAGGCCGCGCAGGCGCGAGAGACGGCGTAGCCAGAGCAGGTCGGCGTCGGCGACGCCTAGCCACTGCTGGTGCACGATCTCGGGGTCGAGCCTGGAGATCGCGCGGTCGGCCTTCACGAGGTTCGGGAGGTACTCGAGGCCCTTGACGGCGAAGCGGGCGCGAGACCGCGGGCGGCTCGCGAGCAGGCGGGCGCTGACGGTGAAGAAGAGGTCGTGCCGCCGGTAGCCGACCGGCTCGGGCACCGCCCCGTGCGCGAAGCGGGCCGCGATCAGGTCGACCTCGTGCCCCCTCCTCGCAAGGGCGGCGGCTAGACTCGTGTCGTACGGAAGCGTGTAGCTGACCGGGTCGATCAGGCTCACGCGCACGCCGACCAGCATAGTCAGTGACCTCCGAAGCCTCTCCGTTCTTCCTCGTCGGCAACGACCGGTCCGGCACGACGATGCTGCGGCTGATCCTCGACCGCAGCGACGTCGCCGTCCCGCCGGAGTCGATGTTCCTCGCCGACTTCGCTCCCGTCCGCAGGGCCGGTGGGCTGGAGGGCCCGGAGCGCGCCGCCCGGTTCGTCCGCCAGGTCTGGGCGCACCCGCGCGTGCGCGCCTGGAAGCTCGAGGGCGATCCGCCGCCCGTGCCCGCCGCGCTCTCGCACGAGGAGGCGTACCGCTTCGCCGTCTCCGCGCCCTTCGAGGCCTATGCGGCCGCCCAGGGAAAGTCGCGCTGGGGTGACAAGACGCCGCTCTACCTCCGCTTCGTCGACGAGCTGCACGCGATCTGGCCGGCGGCGCGGTTCGTCGTGCTCGTCCGCGACGGGCGCGACGTCGCCCTGTCGGTGAAGCGCGTCCCGTTCGGGGCCAACAACGCGTGGGCGGCCGCGCACACCTGGGCACACGGGATCCGGCTGGGCCGGGAGGCCGAGCGGAGGTACCCCGGCCAGGTGCTGACGTTGCGCTACGAGGACCTCGTCGCCGAGCCCCGGCAGCAGGTCGCCCGGCTCTGCGAGTTCCTGGGCCTTCCGTTCGAGGACGACATGCTCGCGATCGAGCAGACCGATCCCTCGAAGATCCACAAGGACCAGGCCGACTGGTTCACCAACGTCTGGGCCGGGATCAACACGAGCGCCGTCGGCAAGTGGAGGAGC
>JBKPHO010000129.1:0-1219 GCA_046729915.1 Actinomycetota bacterium
GCGTGAGCGCGAGACGCACGCTGGCCGTGCAGACGCATGCAGCGTCCGGATGTGACGCTGGCTCCAACGGATGCTTGGTTCGCTCCTCCACGTGCCCGCGTCGCTGGGCTACGGATTCCTGTTTCTCCTCGTCGGGATGGAATCTGCGGGCGCTTACCTTCCCGGAGAGACGGCGCTACTGACGGCCGCGGTGCTTGCCGCGCAGGGGCACCTGTCGCTTCCGCTCGTGATCGTCCGCTCGGCGGCGGCGGCGATCGTCGGCGACAACATCGGCTACGTCATCGGCCGGAGCGGCCTGTCGCCCTCGCCGTCGGAGCGGTGGTCGGGTACATCGTGACTAGGAGGTTTGCGCGCCCACGGCACCGCCGGCCGGACGGCTCAGCCGCCTCTTAGCGTCCGCTCGCGGTTCCGGCTACCTGGAAGCCAAGACTCCGGTCATCCGCAAGGCGTGTTGGGCGCCCGCCGTGACGACAGCCCGGTCCCCATCGGCGATCGTGCCGGCAATGCCGCCGCTCGACCCGAAGACCGCGTTCCGCAAGGCTGTGCTGGACCTCGCAGAGGAGCCGACGCCGTTGAATGCGCGGCGTTATCTCGCCGCCAGCCGCCTGCTCGCAGAGGCGACGGAAGGCGCGGCAGCGGAGCCCGCGCGTCCGCGGAAATCGCGACGTCGCACGACGAACGGTCGGGTCGCGACGAAGACCGCGTCCGGCTAGGAGGGCTTGACGAAATACCGTCTGTGCCGCCGGGCCACGCTGCTCGCCCCGATGCTGCGTCTTCAGTCGCCCCTGTAGCTATCCACTACAAGGCTCCCTGCGTCCTTGCGTCGGAACGAGCATCGCACCCCGGCGACGAGCGCTATCCGCCAAACCCTCCTGGACGACGGCGTCGAGCGCGATCGCTGCACGAGGCGAGGTGGACGAACACGGCCCCAAGCGGCAGCGCCGCGGCGAGGTAGGCGAGGCCAAAGACGCCCCAACCGACGGGCACGATCGTCACCGCCACGAGCGCGAGAGGACGCGATCGGGATCCTCGGGACTCGTGCTGGCAGGAAGGCGGCGCGTGGTCGGCGCGGGGGCTGGGGCTAGCAGGGATCGAGCTTTGGTGCTGGCCGCGATGACGCGCTGGGGTGGACTCGGAAACCTTCAGCGCATGATTCGCACCGGGGCAGCATCGTGAACGTCCCACCGCTTTTCCTCCTCGCGCTGATCGCGCTCCTGAT
>JBKPHO010000130.1:0-2241 GCA_046729915.1 Actinomycetota bacterium
CCGCTGCTTTCGAACTCGACTACGGACTTTGCCGCTAGAGCGGCGAAAGCGTGGACGGGGCGTAGGCCATGGCGGCGGCCGAAACGGGTGCCGCAGCCCTCTCCCCGCAGCGACCCGTGCGCTCCGTCCACAGACTCGGGCCCTAGCGCGCCACGATCACGAGACGCCCGTCGTCATCGAGCACCTCGGTCCCGAGCTCCGCGCAAGCGGTGCGGAAGCGCTGCCGAATCCAGCCCACCTCGTCACCGCGGGCGAGCCGGGTGAACGCGTAGTCCAGCTTCAACGGCACCGCCTCGATCCGGCGAGGCCCGTCCGGCTCGAGCTCGACGAGGAAGAGCAGGCCGAGGTCGTTCCGCAGTGTGGCGTGGCGGGCGTAGTCGTCGAGGAAATCGCCGAGGTCGTAGAGGACGTTGCCCTCGACGCCCTGGAAGACGTGCGCAGAGGTGCCCGCGACGAGCGCCGGGCCCGCCTCGCGCAACTCCTGCGCCGCCACCCGCACGTGGGGGACCGGTGAGGGCGCCATGTTCGGGCCCCAGTGAGGGCAGATCAAGGCGCCCGGAGCGCACTCGCGAAGCCACGCCGGAAGGCCGTGAGCGAGATCGGCGAAGGCGATTCCCGGACGGTCCGGGCCTGCGGCGAAGGCGCGCTCGTGGTCGGCGAAGCCGACGATCGGCAGCCCTCGGACAACGACCGGCGACCGGGCCTCCTTGACGTTCCGGCCTGCTCCCGCGCAGGCGATCCCGGCCTCGCGCAGGTGCGCGAGGGTGTCGAGAAAGGCGTCCAGCCCGTAGTCGAGCGCGTGGTTGTTGGCGAGCGTGACGCAGTCGACGCCGAGATGGAGCAGCGTCTCGACCGCCGCCGGCGGGGCGCGGAAGGTGAAGATCTTGTCCGGCACGGGCTCGCCTCGTTCGGAGATGCAGCACTCGAGGTTGAGGACGAAGAGGTCGGCCGCGCGCGTGATCTCGACGATCGCAGGGTCGACGAGCGATTCGGGCGGGCGTTTCGTGAGCACCTCCGCGACGCCCCGCCCGAGCATCGTGTCGCCGGCGAGCGCGAGCTTCATGGGCGTGCAGTATCGGACATCGCTGGTTGGCCATCTTGACGCTTTAGCGTTAAACGGTACGCTTAGGTGGTGGCTCGGGCTAAGGCAACCGTGTACCTCGAACCAGACGTGCTACGCGCCATGCGCGTGCACGCGGCGCGAAAGGGAAAGCGCGACTCGGACGTCGTCGAGGAGGCCCTGCGCGAGTATCTGGGGCTTGCGGTGATCGACCGCATTCGTTCGAGAAGCGACCTGGACGAGGACAAGGCGATGCGGCTCGCCTACGAGGAGCTCCACGCGATGCGTCGCGAGCGGCGCGAGGCAGCCGGCCGCTAGCAGGTGCTGCGGGTCGTGCTCGACCCGGCCGTTCTCGTTTCCGCGGCACTCAGTTCTAAGGGTGCGCCCCCGGAAGTACTCGACCGGTGGCGGGACGGCGAGTTCGACATGGTCGTTTCACCGGCCCTGCTGGGCGAGCTCGAGCGGGTGCTGTTGCGGCCCAAGTTCCGTCACGCCGCTCTCGAGGACGAGGTCCGGGCATACGTGGATGCCTTGGCGCGAGAAGGTGTGCTCGTGCTCGATCCGGAACGGGCCCCGGCAGTCACCGTTGATCCTGCCGACGACTACCTCGTCGCTTTGGCGACGGCCGCTGGGGCCGATGCCATCGTCTCGGGCGACAAGGATCTCACCAAGCTCGCCGATCCGCCCGTGCCGGTTCTGACGCCGCGCGAGTTCCTCTGGCGCCTCGAGCGCGCGTAGAGCTCAGCCAAAGCCGTGCCGGCCGTGCAGGCGGACGAAGCGCGCGCCGCCGAGCGAGCGGACTCTGAGGAGCTCGCCGCGGCGCTTCTCGAAGAGCACGACCTCCTCCGCACCACCCGGCCCGAGCGGCTGCACGAGCCGCCCTGGTTCAGCGAGCTGCTCGGCGAGCGGGGACGGCACCCTCGGGTAGGCGGCGGCGACGAGAATCGCATCGAACGGCGCGTGCTCGTGCAGCCCTTCGCTCCCGTCGCCGACAACGACGTGGACGTTCTCGCGGCCCGCGCGCGCGGCGCGGGCGGTCTCGGCGATGTCGGCGAACCGCTCGACGCTGAACACGTCGCGCGCGAGCCGCGCGAGCAGCGCCGTCTGCCAGCCGTAGCCGGTGCCGATCTCGAGCACGCGCTCGTGCCCAGTGATCGAGAGCGCCTCGACCATCCGCGCGA
>JBKPHO010000131.1:0-1223 GCA_046729915.1 Actinomycetota bacterium
CCGTTCGCGGTACTCGCCGACGGACATGCCCGAGTAGTGGGGTGCGAGCACGAGGCCGACCACGCGGGTCGCTCCGCCGGCGAGAGCCGCATCGACCGCTTCGGCGATCCGGGGCCGCCAGTGCTTCATCCCCACGAACACCGGCAACCCGAGCTCCCGCTCCAGCGCCGCGCGCTGGTCCTCCGTTACGTCGTCCAGCGGTGAGCGGCCACCGATTCGGCGGTAGCGCTGCGCCAGCTCGGCGACCGCCTGGTCCGAGACTGGACGGCCGCCGCGCACGTCCTCGAGGTACGGGCGCACGTCCTCCGCCGACGAGGGGCTGCCGTACGCCATCAAGACAACGGCGTCACTCACGCGGCCACCATGGTGGTCTCGTGCACGAGCGCGACGAGCCGCCCGAGCAGCTCGGGATCGGTTTCCGGGAGCACGCCGTGGCCCAGGTTGAAGATGTGCCCCGGCCGGCCGGCCGCCCGCTCCAGCACGTCGCGCGTGCCCTCCTCCACGCGTTCCCAGGGCCCGAGCAGCACCGCCCCGTCAAGGTTCCCCTGGATCCCGCGGTCGTAGCCGATCCGCTCCCAGGCGACGTCCAGGGGCACGCGCCAGTCGACGCCGATCACGTCGCCGCCGGCCGCGGCACGCTCCTCCAGCAGGTGCGCATCGCCGGTCGCGAAATGGATCGTCGGGACGTCGACGGCGTCGAGCACTCGCGCCGAGTAGGGCGCCGCGAACTCGCGGTAGTCGCTCACCGAGAGCGCCCCGGCCCACGAGTCAAAGAGCTGGATCACGTCCGCCCCCGCCGCCGCGCAGGCGCGCAGGTAGAGCGAGAACGTCTCCGCGAGCTTCTCCATCAGCGCATGCCAGACCTCGGGCTGCGCGTACATGCACGCCTTGGTCAGCTTGAACTCCCGCGTCGGCTTGCCTTCGATCAGATAGCCCGCGACCGTGAACGGGCCGCCCGCGAAGCCGACGACCGCCTGATCGTCGCGCAGCCCCTCGCGCACCAGACGAACCGACTCGAGCGTCCACGGCACCGATTCCGCCGGCTCCGGGACAGCGAGCCGCTCCACGTCTGCCAAAGAGCGCACCGGCGCCGCCACGACGGGCCCGACGTTCTCTACGAGCTCAACGTCGACGCCCATCCCGAGCACCGGGAGCATGATGTCCGCAAACATCACCGCAGCGTCGACGCCGTGGCGCCGCACGGGCTGCAGCGTCACCTCCGC
>JBKPHO010000132.1:0-3531 GCA_046729915.1 Actinomycetota bacterium
TGCTCTCCTACGGCGTGCTCCTCGTGGGCGTCTGGCGCGCGATCCGCTTCGCGGAGTTCGGCCGCGCCGTCGCGGAGGAGCGCGCCCGCGTCGCGCGCGAGATCCACGACGGGCTCGCGCAGTACCTCTTCGCGGTCTCGACGCATGCCGCGATGCTCGAGAAGAGCCCAGACCGTGGCAAGACGCTCGCCCGGTTGAAGGAAGCCGCGGCGGCGGCCCAGCAGGAGGCGCGTTTCGCGGTGCTCGCGCTGTCCTCGGCCGGCGGCTCGGCACCGTTCGACTCGGCGCTCCGACGCTACGTCGACTTCCTCACCGCCGACGGGCAGCTGGAGGTCGAGCTCGAGATCCAGGAGGGCATACGGCTTGCGCCCGACGAGCAGATCGAGGTCTTCCGCATCGTCCAGGAGGGCCTCGCAAACGCCCGCAAGCATGCGCGGGCCCGCCGGGCGGAGATGCGGATCGAGGAGCGGGCCGGCGAGCGGTTCGTGACCGTGATCGACGACGGCTCCGGCTTCGACGAGCGCGACATTGCGCCCGGCCAGGGGCTCAAGAACATACGCGCCCGGGCGGCGTCGATCGGCGGCGGGTTTCGGCTTGTCTCGGCACCGGGTCGCGGCACGGCACTCGAAATCGTTCTGCGCGGCTAGGGAGAGTGCTAACGTCGCCGAACCTACCGTGATCGTGATCGCCGCCGTCGTCGCGGCCGCGGCGCTCTCCGGATCGCAGCCGGCCGCGCCTACCACCAGCGCCACCAGCGTGCTCGCGCCGCGTACGGCCTGCCGAGGCCAGACGTCCACGACCGCTCCCAGTGCGGTGCAGCTCCGGGCGATGCAGTGCCTCGTCAACTGGGCTCGCACCCATCGGGGCGAGACGAGATTGCGCCGCAACGCAGAGCTCGACCGCTCGGCCGCCATGCGCGCCGCGGAGATCCGCCGCTGCGACGACTTCTCTCACACGCCCTGCGGCGAGCCGTTCCTGAGCGTGTTCACCGCCTCGCACTACCTCACCGGAGGAGGATCCGTCGGGGAGAACATCGCCTGGGGCCAGGGAAGGCTCGCGACCCCCCGCGCGACGATGACGGCCTGGCTCGCCTCGCCGGGACACCGCCGGAACCTGTTCACGGCGCAATGGCGGGACCTCGGGATCGCCCGGTTGCATGCCGCCAGGCTCGACGGGCACAGCAACGTGACCATCTGGGTCACGCAGTTCGGGCGGCGCTAGTCCTTCCCCGCAGGATCAGACGGCCGACGAGGCCGACTGCCAGCACGGCGAGCCCCGCGACGATCGACGAGAGCGGCAGCGCGACGACGAGCGTCGCGCAGGCGAGCAGGCCGGCGACGTTCAGCGCGCGAGGCCAGCGGCGCCATTCCGCGGCCTGGGTGTAGGCGGCGGCATTCGCAATCGCGTAGTAGATGAGGACGCCGAACGACGAGAAGCCGATCGCACCGCGCAGGTCGGTCGTGAGGACGAGCACGCAGACCGCGGCCGCAACAGCCAGCTCGGCGTGTCCCGGGACGCGATACCGGGGATGGACGGCCGCGAGCCAGCGCGGCAGGTCGCCGTTGCGCCCCATCGCGAGCGACGTCCGGCCGATCCCCGCGATCAGCGCCAGCAACGCACCCAGGCTGGCGACGGCCGCGCCGACCCGAACCACGGGGACGGCCCACGCAGCGCCGGCGAGCCTGGCAGCGGTCGCGACCGGCGCCGTGCTGGCCGCAAGGGCGTCCGGGCCGGCGGCGAGGAGCGAGGCAAGGGCGACCGCGGCGTACAGCGCCACCGTGAGTCCGAGCGCGATCGGGATCGCCCGTGGGATCGTGCGCTCCGGATCGCGCACCTCCTCGCCGAGCGTCGCGATCCGCGCGTAGCCCGCGAAGGCGAAGAACAGCAGCGCCGCCGCCTGGAAGATGCCGTAGACGCCGCCGCTCGTCAGGCCGTCCAGGTTCGAGGCATGCGTCTCGTCGCTCGCGGCGATCGCGGCCACGATGACCAGCAGCGCGAGCACCGACCCCGCGACGAGCACGCGCGCGAGGCCGGCCGTCCGCGTCACCCCGTGGTAGTTCGCCACGGTCAAGGCCACGACGGCGCCCACCGCCGCGAGCCGCTGCGCCCACGTCGAGCCCGGGACGGCGTAGGCCGCGAAGGTCAGCGCCATCGCGGCGCACGACGCGGTCTTGCCGACGACGAATCCCCAGCCGGCCAGGAACCCCCACCACTCGCCGAGCCGCTCGCGCCCGTAGACGTACGTACCGCCCGAGGTCGGATACTGCGCGGCGAGCTGAGCGGACGCGACCGCGTTGCAGTAGGCAACGCCCGCCGCGAGCCCGAGCCCGATCAGCAGGCCGCTGCCGGCCGCGGCCGCGGCGGGCGCGAAGGCCGAGAAGACCCCGGCGCCGATCATCGAGCCCAGCCCGATGACGACGGCGTCGCCGGTGCCGAGCCGGCGGGCGAGCGTCGCGTCCACGGTCACATGGCCGACGCCACGCGTTCCGCAGCGGCCGCGAGCTCCGCGTCCGGGACGTTCGGGAGCACGTCCTCCCACAGTGGAAGCATGATTCCAGCCGCCTCGAGCATCCCGAGCGGCCGGGGGAGGAACCAGACGTGGAAGTGCCCGCCGCGGTCTCCCCAGCGGTAGAGGTGCACGCGCGCGACGTCGCCGAGCGAGAGGATGGCGCGCTCGACCCGCGCCGCCACGCGCCCGAAGTCGGCCTGGAGCGGTTCGGGGAGATCGCTGAACGAGTCGACATGGACTCGGCTCGCCAGCCAAACGGCGCCGGGCAAGCTGCCGCCGACCGGCGGATGGAGCGTCCAGGTCTCGTCTGACCAAACCGCCTTGGTTGACTTGCCGGTGCAGATGCCGCAGGGCGGGCCGCCTGGCTCGCCGCGCCGCGGCGGCTCCGGGATGACGCGCTCGCCGGGCTCGCGCGGGACCAGCGGCTCGCGGTAGGGGAGGGTCTCCGTCATGGTCACGACGACTCCTTTCCTCGTTTGGTCTCGGTCGGCGACGGCGCAGCGGCCAGGCCGTTGAGGACGACGGCGACGACGCGGGCCGCCGCCCTTTCGGCCGGCCACCCGTGCCGCCCGCGGAGATGGACGTACGGCCACGCGACCGCGTTGAACACCACGTCGGCCGCCTCGACGACGTCATCCCCGGGCACGAGCGAGCCGTCCGCGGCACCCTCGCGCAGAAACTGGATGAACGGATGGAGGTAGTCCGGCGGCTGTCCGGGCGCCGTGTCCTGGTGGAACGCCTCGTCGGTCGCCAGCATGAGCGGCAGGTGCCTGTCGAGCAGCTCGCAGAGCGCGACGAGCCCGCGCTCGAGCCGATCGCGTCCGCTCCCTCCGGTCGTGAGGATCGGGTACATGGTGTCGCGGAAGTCGGCCGCAAGCTCACCCACCAGCGCGCCGACGAGCACCTCCAGGGTCAGCCCCTGGCGCCAGAGCGTCGAGCGGGCGCGCCCCGCGGCCTGGGCCACCTGCTCCAGCGTCAGGCCGTTCCAGCCCCGCTCACGCAGGACGTTGATGGTCGCCCGC
>JBKPHO010000133.1:0-1644 GCA_046729915.1 Actinomycetota bacterium
GTAGAAGCCGATGTACAGGATCGAGAGCGTGATCCAGGGGAAGATGAGGTGCAGGAACCACTCCCACGGGTTCTCCGTCAGCGGGGTGTAGCCGAGCGGCCGCACCCAGCTGAAGAGGAACGTGTCGTGCAGCCGGTCCTGCGTGACGAGGTTGACCATCTCACCGAGCCAGAACACGGGTATCGAGATGCCGATCAACGCTAGGACCATGAGTAAGGGGTCGACGAAGGTCCCCTTGAACGTCACGGCCACCAGCCCCATCAGGATGCTGGCGACGATCCACAGGAACGCTGCGCCGATCACCAGCGAGAACGTCACCGGAGCGGCGCTCGTGATAGCCGGGACCACCTCCAGCGCCTGGTTCCCGTAGGAGACGAGGTCGCGCGAGATGAAGAGCCGCTTCATCATCAGCGCGTACCGGACCGGCAACGGCCGGTCGAGCCCGAACTCGTGCTTGACCGCCGCAACGGTCTCCGGCGACGGGTTGCGGCCCGCCAGCCGCGAGCTCGGGTCGACGCCCGGCGTCGCGAAGAAGATCAGGAACACAAGCACGGAGATCACGAAGAGGACGGCCACCATTCCGATCAGCCTGCGGATGACGAAGGCGAGCATCAGTGCCCCTTCGCGTAATGCTGTCTAGCTTCTGGGTCGCGAGCACCAAGCCAGGGGCAGCACTCGTCCGCGGCCAAGGCTGGTTGCCTTGGCAAGGGCGAGGGTGGTTCCTGGCGCCGCGTGATCGCGGGCCAGAAGCGGGCGTGTATTGCGTAAAGGGGCACCACTACTCCCTGACGCGGACCTTCGCGCGCGGGTCGAGCGCGTCTCGCACCCCGTCGCCGAGCACGTTCAACGCGAGAACGGTCAGCACGATCATGATCCCGGGTGCGATCGCGACCAGCGGTCGCGTGTAGAGCAGGTCAAGGCCGTCCTGGATCACCGTCCCCCAGCTTGCCTTGGGCGGCTGGACCCCGATCGAGAGGAACGACAGCGCCGACTCGGTCAGGATCGTCGTCGCGATCATCAGCGGCAGCAGGACGATCGCCGTGGCGACGACGTTCGGGAGGATGTCGCTGAACATCAGGCGCAGGTTCGAGGCGCCCTGGGAAATCGCAGCCTCCACGTATTCCTTCTCCCGTACCGACAGGACCTGCCCGCGGAGCGGGCGGAAGACGTACGGGATGTAGATCACCGCGAGGATCAGCGTCGGCAGCCAGAGGCTCGACGGGTCGATCGTGATCGGCCCGATCTTCACGCCGCCCGGCGTCGTCAGCAGCACGGTCGCCAGCGAGATGGCGAGCAGGTAGACCGGGAAGGCCCAGATCAGGTCCATGATCCGGGAGAGCACCGTGTCGGGCCAGCCGCGGAAGAAGCCGGCCAGCAGGGCGAAGACGAGCGCGATCAGGGTGCAGATGAGTGCCGAGCCGATGCCGATAATGAGCGACGACCGACCGCCGTAGAGCACGCGCGCCATCACGTCCCGGCCCTGGTTGTCGGCGCCGATGAAGTAGTTCGTCTGCCACGTCGGCCCGATCGGAACTTCGCCGAGGCCCAACGCGCCGCCGCCCTGCTGGATCACTTCGACCTGCTTGCCGTCGACCTCCGTCGTGCCCGAGATGTTCGAGACGAAGGGGTCCGTGTCCGCGATGT
>JBKPHO010000134.1:0-10929 GCA_046729915.1 Actinomycetota bacterium
CGCAAGCTGCCAGTAGCCGGCGCAGTCGCCGACCGCGTAGATGTGCGGCTGAGTCGTGCGGCGGTGCTCGTCGGCGGCGATGCCCTTGCGGGGGTCGAACTCGACTCCGATCTCCTCGAGCCCGAGGTTCTCGACCGTCGGGCCGCGGCCGGTGGCGACGAGCATCAGGTCGGCCTCGATCGCCTGGCCGCCGAAGTGGACCCGGAGCGCGGTCCCGGTGTCCTCGACCCGGTCGCACGTGGTCTCGAGGTGGAGCGCGATGCCGCGCTTCTCGAACTGCCTGGCGAGCTCCTTGGCGGCGTCCTCGTCCTCCTGCGGGATCAGCTGCGGGAGCATCTCGATGATCGTTACCTCCGAGCCGAAGCGGCGGAAGATGGACGCGAACTCGCAGCCGATGATGCCGCCGCCGAGGACGACGAGGCGCCTCGGCACCTCGGTCTGGGCTAGCAGGCCGGTGGAGTCGACGCAGCGGGGCGAGTCGAGGCCGTCGATCGGCGGGCGGAGCGGATACGAGCCGGTTGCGATGATGGCCTGCTTGAAGGTGACGGGCTCTGCTTGTTCGCCTTCGACTGCGATCGTGTTGGCGTCGGTGAAGCGGCCGGTGCCCTTGACCCACTCGACGCCGTTGGCCTTGAAGAGGGTCGCGACGCCCGAGGTCATCTGCTTGACGACCGCGGCCTTCCACTCGTTGGCGGTCGGGAAGTCGAGTGCGGGCGGGTTGATGTTGACGCCGAGCTTGCCGAAGGTCTCCTCGGCTTCCTTCAGGGAGAAGGCGGTTTGGACCCAGGCCTTGGTCGGGATGCAGCCGATGCGCAGGCAGGTGCCGCCGAGCTCGGGCTCCTTTTCGATGCAGGCGACCTGGGCACCGAGCTGCGCGGCCCGGATCGCGGCGGTGTAGCCGCCCGGGCCGCCGCCGAGGACGGCGACGTCACATTCCATTCGGGTTGGCTCCTTGGGGTGGGGTTGTGGCGGGTTGGGACGCGGCCTGGGGCGGGATCATGGGCACCGTCGCGATCCTAGCGTCGGCGGGGCCGGCGGCGTCGCGACTCGCCGGGGTCGTTGCGCGGCTTCCGGCTGTGGCTGCTCGGGGCGGCGCCGGGTCGTTGTTGCGGGCCGTTGTTGCACTCTCGGCACAAAGCCGTCACACACGCGTGCGAGTTTCGCAGCTAGGCTCAAAACTGGGGGTTAGGGGCCGAAGGCCCCCGGGGGGAAATCTTCACGCGAGAGGGGCTTGAGTCGGGCGACGTCGATCGTGGGCGCTTTAGCTCGGACTGCGCGTCGCCAGGTCGGCCTTCATCGTCACGCCGCCGTCGTCGTCTCGTACGCGCGCGAAGCCATGCCGCTCGTACAGCCCCACCGCCGGGTTGTCCTTCTCGACGCTCAGGCTGATCGCCGCGTAGCCATCCGCCCGCGCCTGCGCGAGCAGCGCCTCCAGCAGCTCTGAACCGAGCCCCGACCCGCGCCGGCTGGGCACCACCGCGATCGACAGCTCCGGCGTCTCCTCGTCGATGAACCCGTAGCCTGCGTTGTCGCTCTTGAACAGGCGGTACCAGGCCGCGCCCACCGGCTGGAAGTCCTGGATCGCGATCAGCGCCGTATCACCAGGCCGGCCCCAGCGCTCGACGTAGCGCTGCACCGGCGGCTCGCCGGATTCGGAGACGCGGTCGACGCGCCAGTAGTACGCATGCCGCAGCATGTCGCGCAGGAACGGCACGTCTTGGGGCCCGGCCGGGCGGATCACGACAGCTCCTCGGCGAGCTGGATCCGGTTCCCGTCGGGATCGAAGACGTCAAGCAGCCGCATCGCCCCGTGCAGCTCGAGCACCGTCCCGACGTTGGCCCCGGCCTGATCCAGCCGCTCCCGCTCCGCCTTCACGTCGGTGACGTCGATCGTGGCGACCTGACCTTCCTCGTCCGCCTGCTCCACGCTCTCGCCGATCGCGATCTCGGTCGTGCCGCGATCGAGGCTCGCCCAGCGCTCGTCCGGGTCGAAGAAGGTCTCCGTGAAGCCGAGCACATCCCGGTAGAACGCCCGCGCCGCCTCGAGATCGCTGACCCGATACCAGATCCGCATCGGCTAGAGCATCAGCGCGGGCTCCTCCAAGAGCTCCTTGACGGTCTGGAGGAAACCGGCTGCCGGGGCACCGTCCACTGCACGGTGATCGAACGTCGCCGACAGGGTCATCATCGGCCGGACGACGAGTTCGCCGTCCAGCGGTACCGCCCGTTTTTCGATCGCTCCGACGGCGACGATCGCGGCCTGCGGCGGGTTGAGCACCGCCGTGAACTGCTCGACCTTGTACATGCCGAGGTTCGAGATCGTGAAGGTTCCGTCCTCGAGATCCACGCGCTGAAGCTTGCCGTCTCGTGCTCGCGCGACGAGGTCGGCGCGCGCGGCCGCGATCTCCGTCAGGCGCATGCGCTCGGCGCCGCGAATGACCGGGACGACGAGCCCCTGCGGGGTCGCGACGGCGATGCCCACGTTCGCGGTAGGGAAGAGCAGGATGGCGTCGTCCGTCCACTGTGCGTTGACCTCGCGGTGGCGCACCAACGCCGCCGCGCAGACCTTCGTCAGCAGGTCGGTGATCGTCGCCTTCGGGCCGTCCTCGTCTTCGCGGAGACGCGCGACGAGTGCGGTCGCGCGGCTCATGTCGGCCGACGCGAGCAGCTGGAAGACGGGGATCTGCCAGGCCTCGGTCAGACGCCGCGCGATCGTCTTGCGGATGCTCGTCAGCGGGCGCTGCTCGACTTCGCCGACGGCAATCGGCGTGGGTGCCTCGGCCGGAGCCGCGCCCGCCCCGGCACGCTCGACATCTTCCGCGACGATCCGACCCTCGGGACCGGTGCCGGAGAGCGAAGCAAGGTCGATCCCTCGCTCGCGCGCGATCCGTCGCGCCAGAGGCGACGCCTTGACGCGGCCGCCGTCGCGCGTCGGCGGCTGCTCGGTCTCGACGGCCTCCCGCCCGCGCTCGCGCTCTTCTTTACGGGCCGGACCGGGCGAACCCTCCTCCTGAGTGTCTTCGGCGACCTCCTGAGCCGCGGCGCCGTCGCCGCTGCTCGGCTCCAGCGAGACCTCCTCCCCCTCTTCGCCGATCACCGCGATCGTTTGGCCAACCGGGACCTCTCCTTCGGCGACAGCGATCTTCAACAGCACGCCGGCGGCCTCGGCTTCGACCTCCTGGGTGACCTTGTCGGTGTCGAGCTCGTACAGCGGCTCGCCTCTTTCGACGCGGTCGCCCTCGGTCTTGAGCCACTTGACGATCGTGCCGGACTCCATCCCCTGGCCGAGCCGTGGAAGCTTGACCTCGCTAGCCATGTCCGCTCCGAACCCCCAGGGACTGTCCCTGGGACACGTCCGGAACGGACGTGTCCCTTGGGCGGCCGCCGTATGGGTGCGCGGCCGACGCCGGTCCGACCTGTCCGGTTTGGCCATCGCCGAGGGACAGTCCCTGGGCCATGGCCGAAACGGACACGTCAGGCGCCATCGCGGCCCACCGTTCTGCGGATCGCCTCGAGCACGTCCGCCGAGTGCGGCACGACGTACTCCTCCATCACCGGCGCGAACGGGAGCGGCGCGAACCTCCCCCCCACGCGCTCGATCGGCGCGTCCAGCCAGTCGAACGCCTTCCCCTGCACGACCGCCGCAATCTCAGCGCCGAAGCCCATCCGCGCGACCGCCTCGTGCGCGACGACGCATCGGTTCGTCTTCTTCACCGACGCGATCAGGCCGTCCTCGTCCAGCGGCTGCAGCGTCCGCGGATCGAACACCTCGACCGAAACACCGTCCTGCTCGGCTTCTTCGGCCGCCCGCAGCGCCTCGTGCACGAGTCGGCCGGTGGCGACCACGGTCACGTCGCTCCCCTCGCGGTGGACGCGCCCTTGCCCGAGCGGGATCGGCTCGAGCTCCTCCGGGACCTCCTCCTTGATTCCGTAGAGCGTGCGGTGCTCGAAGAACATCACCGGGTTGTCGTCGTAGATCGCCGACCACAGCAGCCCGCGGACGTCGGTCGGCGTCGACGCAAAAACCACCTTTAGCCCCGGCACGTGCACGAACCACGCCTCGACCTGCTGCGCGTGCTGGGCGCCCGGCGACCAGCCCGCCCCGCCCTGCGTGCGCACTGTCAGCGGCACCTTCACCTGGCCGCCCGACATGAAGCGGTGCTTGGCCGCCTGGTTGACGATCTGCTCCATCGCGAGAGTCGTGAAGTCCTCGTACATGACCTCGACTACCGGCCGCATCCCCTGCATGGCGGCGCCGATCCCTGCCCCGACGATAGCCATCTCCGAGATCGGCGTATTGCGAATCCGCTCCGGCCCGAACTCGTCGAGCATCCCCGCAGTGACGCCCATCGAGCCGCCCATCTCGGCGATGTCCTCGCCCATCACGAAGATGTCCTCGTCCTGCCGCATCGCCTGCGACAACGCGTCGCGCACCGCCTCGCGGTAGCTCAGCTCAGGCATAGACGTTGGAAAGGTTCCCCGGAGCCAGACTGAAGTCTGGCACCGGCCGTCTAGGCGTAGCTGCGCTACGCGTAGACATTCTTCAAAGCATCCTCAGGCCGCGGGTCCGTGCCGTTCTTGGCGAACTCGACGGACGCTTCGACGAGCTCGTGCGCCTCGCGGTCGAGCTCCTCGAACTCCTCTTCCGAGATCTCGAGGCGCTCCCGCAGCTTCTCGATCGGATCCTGCATCTCGCGGGTCTCGCGGAGCTCCTCCTTGTCGCGGTAGACCTGCGGATCGCCGACGTAGTGGCCGACCAGGCGGAAGGTGTTGGCGAGCAGGAAGACCGGGCCCTTGCCGTCGCGCGCGTGCTTGATCGCCCGGGCCGCGGCCTTGTGCACGGCCTCGACATCCTGGCCGTCGACCGTGATCGAGTGCATCCCGTAGGCGATTGCACGCTTGCTCAGGTCCTCGATCGGCAGCTGCTGGTGCGCCGGGGTCGACTCGGCCCAGTGGTTGTTCTCGCACACGAAGACCGCCGGAACCTGCCAGAGCTGGGCGAGGTTCAACGACTCGTGGAACGTCCCGATGTTGGTTGCCCCATCGCCGAAGAACGCCACGGCGACCCGGGGCTCGCCACGCAGCTTGAACGCGAGGGCCGCGCCCGTGATCGCGGGCAGGCCGCCGCCGACGACGGCGTTCGCGCCGAGGTTCCCGCGCTCGACGTCGTAGAGGTGCATCGACCCGCCGTAGCCGTGTGAGCAGCCCTCGAGCTTCCCGTAGAGCTCCGCCATGACCGCGTTCGGGTGGGTTCCGCGCGCGAGCGTGTGCCCGTGCGCGCGGTGGGTCGAGGCGAAGACGTCGCCGTCCTCCAGCGCCTGGCAGACGCCGACGTCGACCGCTTCCTGGCCAATCGCGACGTGGAGGAAACCCGGCAGCTCGCCCGCGCGGAAGCGCTCTTCGACCTTCTCCTCGAAGCGCCTGATGAGAAGCATCTCGCGCAGGAAGTCGCGCAGACGCTCCTCGGACAGCGTCCTTTTCGGCTCCACTTTCGCCACGAGGTTGAGTTTATGCTCAGCCTCGTGGCACTCGTCGACCAGTGGCGGGCGATCGAGAGGAGCCTGCCGGACGGGTGGGGCGAGGCCCGGTTGCGGCTCATTGTCGATCACGAGGCAGAGGCGGCGCGCGTAGCGGCACTGCTCGCGCCGCTGAACCCCGGGCGGCACCGGTCGGTGATCACGTTTCAGGTCGCGCGCCTCGGCAGCGGCTCCTCGCCCGACCTCGTGAGCCGCCTGCTTGCGCGGGTGGACGCCGCCGGGATCAACGGCTCGCTCCACCTCGTGCGCGCCGGGGAGTCGCCGGCGACCCACGCCGAGCCCCGACGCCGCGCGCTCGCGGATCAGTGGGACGAGGCCGTCGCGGCGCTGCCCGAGGACTGGAGCGACGTCTACGCGGAGGTGGAGCTCGCCTCGAGCGACTACCTCGACCGCGGCGCGCTGCTGCTGGCGCCGTTGAACCCTGCGCGTTTCGGAGACAGGCCCGCGTTCCGGTTCCGAGCGGCGCGGCGGTTCGGCTACGGTGCATCCGCGCAGATGGCGCGCCGGTGCTTCGAGCGGCTCGGCGCCGAGGGCATCAGCGGCACCCTCCGCGTGCTGTACGTCCTCTCCGACACGAAGCCGGTCTACACGCAGGGGCCCGTCTGGTACGCCGGCGGGCGGGTCGTCTGAGCGGTGGCCGATCCGGTCTCGTGGTTCATGATCGAGCCCGGCTGGGAGGTCGTCGGGAGCGATGGGAGTAAGCTCGGCACGGTCGAGGAGACGGTCGGCGACTCGGCGCGCGACATCTTCGACGGGCTCACCGTCGGCACGGGCCTGTTGAGCAAACCGCGCTACGTACCGGCCGAGCTCGTGGACGAGATCGTCGAGGGCACGGTCAGCCTCTCGGTCGGCAAGGAACGATTCGAACGCCTCGAGGGCTACCGGGAGCCACCGGGCCACGAAAGGATCCGCCCCGACTAGGTGGTCTCTGGTTCAGGCGCGCCCGGCCTCCTCCCCACTGCGAGCATAGTCGCGGGCGTCGCGCGTGTCTGTGTCGGGATCGTGCCGAAAGTGTGACGCTGGCTCGCCGCCGCGGATGCGTGACGGCAGAGGGGGTGGAAAACGGCCTGTGTGCCGCCTCAGCCGATCGCGGCAGCGAGCTCGCGGGCAACGGCGCGGGCGTCCCTCGGCCCGCTTGCGATCACGAGGCACGTGTCGTCGCCGGCCAGCGTGCCGACGATCTTGGGGTGCTCGAGGCGGTCGAGAGCCCGCGCGATCGCCGGCGCAGAGCCGAGCTCCGAGTGGACGACGACGATGTTCTGCGCCGCCGTTGCCCGCACGCCGAACTGGCGGAGCACGCCGTTCAGCGACTCCCGCGGGTCGCTCCGCGTGCCGCGCCCGGGCATGACGTAGCGCGGCCGGCCGAGCGCGTCGCTCGTCTTCTCGAGCCGCAGCTCGCGGATGTCGCGGGAGATCGTCGCCTGCGTGACCCTGCAACCCGCGCGGGCAAGCGCCTCTGCGAGCTCGAGCTGGCTGCCGATACGGCGGCGGGAGACGACGCTCGCGATCAACCGCTGCCGCTCGGCCTTCGCGAGCGGGCGCGCCTCGGAGTCCACGGAGTTACAGTAGCGCCCAGGTTTGGCCCAGTCATCGTCAGGCAACCAACCGGGCATGCTGCGGAAGCTGCTGTGGTCCGGTCTCTACGCAGGCCTCGCCGCCGGGGCGACGATGGCCGCGAGGCGCGCGGCCTCACGCATCTGGCGAACGGCGACGGGCGAAGAACCGCCGGTGAAGAAGTGACCAAAGCCGACCAGCTGGTCGAGCGGGGAGCCACCCGGCTGCACGAGCTCTCGAAGCGCGCGGCCGCGCGCGGAGACGGCGTCGGCGAGTGGCTGTCCAAGGAGCTCCGCGAGGATGCGGCCTTCCTGCGCAAGCTGAAGCCGAGCCTGGTCGCCGCCCGCGCACGCGGCGAGGCGCCGACGAACCAGAGCCCGGGGGCAGCGGCGCTTGAGACTCCGCCCACGCCGGTCGAGGGCTCGCCGTCGAAACCGAAGCCCAAGCGAAAGCGTGGCGGTCCCCCGCCGGTGGTGATCGTGGGCGCCGCCCTGGTCGCGGGGATCCTGCTCGCCAAGGTGATCGACTGGAGGGGCCATGCACACCCCAGAGACTGAGCGCGAGACGCCGGGCCTCGGCCAGACCGCGAAGACCGTCGCGGAGCACGCGAGCGCTCTCGCCCGGCTCGAGCTCGAGCTCGCCGCGCTGGAGCTCAAGCGCAAGGTCTCATCGCTCGGGATCGGGATCGGGCTCGCTCTCGGCGCCGCCGTATTTCTGTTGTTCGCGCTCGGGTTCGGCCTCGCGACGATGGCGGCCGGAATCGCAACCGCGGTTTCGACCTGGCTCGCGCTTTTGATCGTGACCGTCTTCGTCGCCGTAGTCGCAGGGGTGCTCGGGCTCCTGGGTATGAGCGCGATCAAGAAGGGGACACCGCCGGTGCCCGAGCAGGCGCTGCTGGAAGCGAAGTTGACGACGGAGGCTCTGAAGGCCGATGGCCACGAACGCGTCTGACGGGCGCACCCCCGAGCAGGTCCGCCGCGACATCGAGGCGGAGCGAGAGCGGCTCGCGGGCGCGGTGGACGACCTCCGCGCCGAGATGGACATCAACGCCAAGCTGAAGGGGAAGGTCCCGGTAGCCGCTGCCGCGGCGCTGGGCGTCGGCTTCGTCGTTTCCGGCGGAATCGGTGCCACCATGCGCCTGCTCGCTCGGCGCGGCCGCGAGGGCAGGACCAAGGCACGCTTCGGCCCGTTCACCTTGGTCGACCGCGACTAACGGAAGCCTGGGCTTACGGAAGCCGCGGCTTACGGAAGTTAAGACTTACGGAGTCGTCGCCGTGAAGGTGCGGCGCAGCTTCAGGTGCGCGTCGGAGCGGATGGTGTACTTCTTGCCGGCCTTGAACCGCACCTTCCACGACACGCTGCCGCGGAACTTGACCCCGGTCTTCTTGTTCAGTCCGGGGCCAAGCAGGTGGAAGTTGTCCGCCTTGGTCGAGTCCTTGACCACGATCCTGTAGGCGCCCGCCTTCAGCTTCTTGACGGTGGCGCCGCCCGCGGTCTTGAGCGAGATCGACTTCCCCGGCCCCACGCGCCCCCTGAGCTTCGGCGTCGGGGGCGGCGGGGGCGTCGCAGCTCCGACGTGGAAGGAGCCCTTCATGATCGTCGGGTGGGCGTCGCACTTGTAGTTGTAGGTTCCGTCCACCAGGGTCACGTTCCACGTGACGGTGTTGTTGTCGAAGGCGGAGGCCATGTTGACCCCGCCCGGGCCTGTCAGGTGGAAGTTGTGCTCCTGGTTTGGAGAGAGGTTCTTGATCGTGATCGCGTAGTCGCCGGGGTCGAGCTGGGTCACGTTCCTCCCGCTCGCGTCGGCGACCCTGATCGTGAAGCCTGGGCCGACGGTGACGTTCAGCGCTGTCGCCTTCGCCGCAGAGCGAGCGGAGGCCGGAAGCAGCACCGCGGCGAGCACGAGCACGAGCGGAAGCAGCAGGATTGGGCGAAACCTCGGCACGAAGCGACCCTCCTCGACAATCGTGGACACGGTATCCCATACGGATCGAAACCGGGATTCGGTTTCCCGAGCCTTCGGCCGGGCTGAGAGCCGGGTGCCGATTCCGTTCGCCCTGATGACGGCATCGCAAGCGACGCCTTAGACTCATGTCCGTGCTGCGCCGCAACGAGAAGGTGGAGCTGATCAAGCGAGCGCCGCTGTTCTGGAGCTGCTCGAAGCGCGAGCTGCAGCAGATCGCCCAGCTCGCCGACGAGATCGACCTCCGCGCGGGCAAGGACATGACGCGCCAGGGCGAGCGTGGGCGCGAGTTTTTCGTCTTGCTCGAGGGCGACGCGGATGTGATCAAGGACGGGCGGAGCATCAACCGGCTCGGGGCCGGGGACTTCTTCGGCGAGATCGCGCTCGTCTCGGACACGCCGCGGACGGCGACGGTCACCGCAACCTCGCCCGTCCGGGCGCTCGTGATCACGGATCGCTCTTTCAGACGGCTGATGAAGGATCAGCCGGAGATTCAGAACAAGGTTCTGGCTGCGCTCGCGGCGCGTCTGGCACCCGAGTCGCTCTAGGCGCGAAGCTCCGCGGCGAAGCGTTCGCGCAGGGCCGCGACGATCCGCGCGCGAAGAGCGGCCGCGTCGTCGTCGGTGAGCGTCCGCTCCGGCGACTGGAAGCTGACCGCGAAGGCGATCGACTTGCGGCCCTCGCCAACCTGCTCGCCGCGGTAGACGTCGAACGCGCGCATCTCGCGGAGCTCCGGGCCCGCAGCCTCGCGCGCGGCGGCCACGAGCTCCGCGGCGGAGACCTCGTCGGACACCGCGAAGGCGAGGTCCTGGCGCACGGCCGGGAACGAGACGACGTCGGTGTAGCGGACCTCTTCGCGCGCCGTCTCGAGCAGCTTCGCCAGGTCGAGCTCGAAGGCGCCCCAGACGCCGTCCAGCACGGCCGGGTGGAGCTCGCCGACGATTCCGGCAGCGGTGGCCGCCGACTTCCCGGGATGGAGCAGCTCGTCGTCGGTGCGCTCGAAGCTCGCCTCGGCCTTCAGCGCGGAGTAGAGCGCGTCGACGATCCCCTTCGCGCGCGGCCAGCCGCCGTCGATGATCGCGGCCAGGTGCGTCTCCTCGGCCGGGAGCTCCCCATCGGGCAGGTAGACCCGCGCGACCTCGAACAGCGCGATCCGCTCGGCACCGAGCTCGACGTTGCGGCGCGCGGCCTCGACGAGGCTCGGCACCAGACGCGTCCGCAGCACCGCGAACTCGGCGGAGATCGGCTCCGGCAGGCGCCACGCGTGAGGGTTCGCGTCGTCCGCCCGGAGCGATGGGGTGTAGGTCTCCGTCAGTCCGAGGCCGACGAGCACGTCCTCGACCCGCCGCCGCAGCCGCTGCAACGGCGTCAGCGCGCCGAACATCGCGCGCCGGGCCGGGAGCGTGAAGGGGACGTCCTCCAGCCGTTCTCGCGCCACCTCCTCGACGACGTCGGCCTCGCGGGTGACCTCGCGAGCGCGCCACGTCGGCACGACGACCTCGTCATCGCGCCGCTCGAAACCGAGCCGCTCGAGCCACGCGACCTGATCGGCCGGCGGTGTGGCGAGGCCGATCAGCTCGTCCGCGCGCTCCGGCCGGTAGCGGATCACCGGGCGCTCGGGCAGGCCCTCCTGCACGTCCACGTGGCCGGTCCAACGCGCCCCCGCGGTCTCCACGATCAACCGCGTGGCGAGCTTCGCGGCGGGCTCCGCGAGGTACGGGTCGACGCCTTTCTCCCAGCGGTTCGAGCCCTCCGTGCGCAGCCGCAGCCGCTCGGAGCTGCGAAAGATCCCCGTTGGCTCGAAGTTCGCGGCCTCGAGCAGCACCTCCCTCGTCTCGGGCCCGATCTCGGTCTCTTCGCCGCCCATGATCCCCGC
>JBKPHO010000135.1:0-4071 GCA_046729915.1 Actinomycetota bacterium
CGCTTACCAGGCTCTTCGTCGGCGCCGGCCACGAGGTGGCGGTGAGCAACTCGCGAGGGCCGGAGACGTTGGCGGGTCTCGTCGAGGAGCTCGGCGGCCGGGTGCAGGCAAGGACTGCGGCGGACGCGACGTGGTTCGGCGACGTCGTGGTCGTGTCGGTGCCATTTGGCCGTTACCGCGAGCTGCCGACCGAGGCTGTCTCGGGCAAGGTCGTGATCGACACCAACAACTACTACCCGGAGCGAGACGGTCACTTCGAGGAGCTCGACAGCGATCGCACGACCTCGAGCGAACTGCTGCAAGCACACCTCTCTGGCGCTCGTGTGGTCAAGGCCTTCAACGCGATCCAGTGGATGCGCCTGCGCGACGACGGCCTTCCCGCCGGGGATCCCGAGCGACTCGGTATTCCGATCTCGGGCGATGACGAGAGCGCGAAGCGAACCGTCGCGGAGCTGATCGACCGGATCGGGTTCGACCCCGTGGACGCCGGTACGCTCGCGGCGGGCGGACGCGAGCATCAAGTCGGCGGGCCGGCTTACACTCAGGGCGTGCCCACCGCGGAGTTGCGCGCCCGCCTCGCCGCCTGAGCCAGAAGAACGCGTGGGGTGTACAAACTCAGTCGCGTGGAGAATCCATGCGATCTGCAGGAAGATCGAATAGGTGCACCCTGCGGGCTCCCGACGAACGTTCGCGGCGGGCCGATCGAGCGCGACCTCGATTCCGTCTACGTCGACGACCAGCTCGTCGAGAGCTTGAAGCGCGAGGTGCCTCGGTCGATGGGCTACCCGGCGTAGGAGCCGGAGCCCGACGAACCGGCGACGACGGGTTAGTCGGTGACGGCGACCTAGCGCGCCTCCCGTCGCTCGATCGCACGGACGCGAGTGAGAGCGCGAAGGCCGACGAAGAATCGCCGTCCTTCGATTGAAGGGCGACGAGCCGAGCGGGGTCAAGGCCGACGCGCGCAGCCTGCCGCGCCGCCGTAGCTGCGACGGCCGTCAAGAGCGCGCTTAGAGAGGCGACGCTCAGGGCACCAGGATCCATCGTCGAAGAAAGCTACGCTCGCCGACGGACGGCCTAGGGGAAGGGGGTTCGGGTTCTTGCGCGTGGGTGCAACAACTTCGCTCGCGTCTCCCGGGTGCGATGAGAAAGATCGTGGTCGCCCACGGTCACGCCGGCGGGGGCGGAAACCTTGACGGTTGAGCGCCGGAGGCCTCAGCGGCTGGCCGGCGATCCGTGGACCGGCCCAGCGCCGGTTCTCGCGCGGGAAGCGCAGCACGACCTCTTGCACCCGACCGGTCGAGGCACTCGCGACGCGCGCTGCCGACCCAGTGATCGGCGAGGGCGTTCGCGTTCGACGCCTGGATGGGCGTGCGGATCACGGCGATCCCTTCCCTCTGGAAGACATGGTCGATGGTCGCGGCCTGCCTGGCCGCGCTCGCCGGAGACCGCTGCGGAGAACGCAATGTTGGCTCTTCGGGCCATGGCCGAAAGAGCGACTAGTTGTAGTTCCTAAGAAGGTTGTTCATCCGGGCCTCCCTGGAGGCTGGTGGTTGTCGACGCCCCCAGCTCCAGAGGAGGACCCAGATGAAGCTTCACGGTAACGCTCGCACCTGTTTGCACTCGCGGTTGCTGATCGTCGCGCGGGTGCTCGGGCAGCGCTGGACGATCGCCGCCGCGGCTGAGGCGGCGGGAGTGAGCGAGCGCACGGCAGCCAAGTGGCTGGCCCGCTATCGCGACGAGGGACGGAACGGTCTCCGCGACCGTTCCTCGGCACCGAGGCGGATCCCGCGGCGCACGTCCGCCGAGCGGGTGCGTGCGATCGAGGTGCTGCGCCGGCTGCGGATGACGGCGGCGGAGATCGCCGAGGTCTTGCGCATGCCACTCTCCACCGTCTCCGCGATCTTGAAGCGGATCGGTCTCGGCAAGCGCTCGCGGCTCGAGCCCTTGGAGCCGCCCAACCGTTACGAGTGTGCGCGGCCGGGCGAGCTCCTGCACATCGACATCAGGAAGCTCGCCCGCTTCCACCGTCCCGGCCATCGCCTCCTCGGCCGCGGTCCCGGTCGCTTCGAGACCGCCGCCGGCTACGAGTACCTGCACGTCTGCGTCGACGACCACAGCCGCCTCGCCTACGCGGAGCTGCTCGCGGATGAGCGGGCAGAGAGCGCAGTTGCCTTCCTGCGCAGGGCGCTCGGCTTCTTCGCTGCTCGTGGTCTGCGCTGCGAGCGTCTGCTGACCGACAACGGCTCCGCCTTCATCGCCCACCGCTATCGCCATGCCTGTCACGCGCTCGGGCTCCGGCACACGCGCACGCGGCCACGCCGCCCACGCACGAACGGCAAGGCCGAGCGCTTCATCCAGACCCTGCTCAACGACTGGGCGTACGGGCGGCTGTACGCCGACATCGACGAGCGGGCTCGAGC
The DNA here is from genome assembly GCA_046729915.1 of Actinomycetota bacterium. Classification (GTDB taxonomy): domain Bacteria; phylum Actinomycetota; class Thermoleophilia; order Gaiellales; family Gaiellaceae; genus AC-32. The sequence continues at coordinate 2,421 of JBKPHO010000135.1, forward strand.
CCTCCCGCTCTGGCTCAGCTACTACAACTACAGGCGACCACACGGCAGCCTCGGCCATCAGCCACCGAGCTCACGCCTGAACGTGCCTAGGAACTACAACTGGTCGAGGGCGAACACGAGGCGCAGCCTGATCTCCAGGGGTCGGGTCGCGCAGCGAAAGCGTGTAGGTGGCGTTCAGCTCGCCGCCCGGCCCTTCCCCGTCAGGCGCCGATTCGTTTCGCGGGCGACCTCTTCGGCGTCTGGATGCTCTTTTTCGACCACGAGGTAGTTCGAGTGCCGCTCGACGACCCGCTCGATCTCGGTTTCGTGGCCTGGCACAACGGCAAAGTGGGTCGCGGCGGCGCGCAGCGCCTCGTACTCGCGCAAGGTCATCGCGATCTGCTCCGCACAGCCTCTGTCGGCGCACTCGCAGCTGAAGTCGACCCTGTCGCGGGAGTCGCTCGCGACGAACTGCTCGGCGACCTCGGCCACGCGCTCGTTCACCTCCCGGAAGAGGGCTTCGTTCGCGGCGAGGCGCTCCTCCCTCGCTCCCACGGGGGCGATTGTCTGCCGCAGCGTCCGACCGCGCAAGGTTAGGACGCGTCGAATGGGGAAGGCGCTCCACGGCACCGGCACCTGGAGGTACACGCCGTGCAGCCGGAGGACGTCTTCCGTAGCGCCAACGATCGCGTCGCCGAGAAGGGACGCGAGCTTGGCTGGCGCTTTCCCGTCCCCTTCCTGTGCGAGTGCGGTGACACGCGCTGCTTCGCGCGCCTCGAGCTGACGCTTGAGGACTTCGATGACTTGCGCTCGCATCCGCAGCGCTACCTAACCGCCCCAGGGCACGAGCTCCCGGGGGCTGTTGTGATCGAGCGGACGGAGAGCGTGGCGCTCGCCGAGAAGCTATACGCGCGGGCGCTGACCGGCAGGCCCCGGTACTGAGCGTTCGCCTCGCGGCCCGGCCTCCTAGGTGTTTGAACGGACAGGCGCAACGGGGAGATAACACCGTGCGGCAGGGAGCTGCGGCAAGGTAGTACGCGCGCTCATGGGGGAGCGCGCGGAGGCTTCGGTTGCCCTGCCGCCTGCGGCCCCGCCTGACCGGCCGAGGTCGTGTCACTTAGAATTTGGACATCGCCCGGTGCTGCGGAGGCTAGGGAGCCGCAGCCCGACATGCTGCCAGCCGAGCTCCTCTCCCCCTCGGCGGTATGCGGCCTCCGCCAGCCGGGTTGCCAGCCTTAAGGGCGTCGGCTAGCCGCAGGGCCTAGGCGCCCCCGCCCCGGCCCCTGCTCAGGGTGGTTGCGCAGCCCGGCTGCGTAGGTTGAGCCAGGCGCCGGGGTCTTCGTGTGCCCAGGACAAGCAGGGCTGGAACGCCTGGCTCTTCACTTAAGACGAAGGCGATCGGGCGATCGGTCTGCGCCAAGTGGGTCAAAATCCGCTTACCTGGCGTTCTTCTTGCTCATTGCGAGAAGTCCTGCCACACCGGGGCAGCGCTTCGCCCACTAGCAGACGGGAACTACCTTGGCGGTCTCTGACTCGCGCTCGGTCGTGACGAGTAAGCCGTTATCTGCCCTCGCCCGCGGCCGCCCGCCTACTCGCCTGGTGTGGGGCGCTCGCTCCCGTCATCTCCACGGACGCATGGGTCGTCGCTGGGTTCATGCAGGATGGGTACAGC
>JBKPHO010000136.1:0-2687 GCA_046729915.1 Actinomycetota bacterium
GACGCCCTCCCCGAAGGTCGGGAAGACGTGGTGCATCGCGGCCAGGTCCTCCACGGTCGCGCCGAGGCGCAGGCCCAGGGACAGTCCCTGCACGATGTCGCCGGCGTTGCGCGAGACGACGTGCAGGCCGAGCACCTTCCGAGTCGCGGTGTCGAAGACGACCTTGAACAGGCCGTGCTTCGCCCGGATGTAGGAGAAGCGGCGCACGTTCTGGTTGCGCCCGACGCCCACGTCGTGGCCCTGCTCCCGCGCCTGATCCTCGGTGAGGCCGACGCTGCCGAGCTCGGGGTCGGTGAAGATCGACGTCGGTAGCAGGGAGTGATCGGCGGAGCCGTCGTCGCCGAACATGTCCGCCACCGCAATGCGGGCCTGGTACTGCGCTGCGGGCGTGAACTGCGCCACGCCGTTCACGTCGCCCGCGGCCCAGATCCCGTCAACCGCCGTGCGCATCCGCTCGTCGACGGCGATCCCCGTCTTCATCGTCTCCACGCCTGCAGCCTCGAGATTCAGGCCCTCGAGGTTGGGCACGCGGCCCGAGGCGAGCATCACCGTCCCCGCCTGCACCTCGTACGGCTCCGACCCGTCACGCGGCGTGATCGTCGCCACGACCTCGGAGCCGTCACGGCGCACGCGCTGCACGAAAACCGATGTCGCGAGCTCGATGCCTTCATCCGTCAGCGCCTCCGCCAGGGTCTCGGAGGCTTCGGCGTCGGCAGCGGCGGCGATCCGCTCGAGCGCGTCCACGATCGTCACCCGTGCCCCGAAACGGCTGAAGGTCTGGCCGAACTCGAGGCCGACCGCGCCCGCGCCCACGACGAGCAGCGAGGAAGGCAGCTCGGTCAGCTCGAGCGCCGAGACGTGGTCGATCCAGCCGACCTCGTCAATGCCGTCGATTGGCGGGACGGCCGTGCGCGAGCCGGTGGCAATCAGGATCCGGTCGGCCTCGAGCACGAGGCCGCCGACCCGCACCCTGTGCGCGTCGAGGAACGACGCCTCGCCGGTGTAGGCGGAGAAGCCCTCGGCCATCAGCTCGGCGACCCACTCGTCCTGCGGCTTCTTCAGCGTCTCCTTCCAGGCGTAGATCCGTGCGAGGTCGACGCGTGCGGGGCCGGTCTCGATGCCCATCACCGGCGCGAGTGCGCCGATGTCGCGGGCGAGCTCCGCAGCGGCGAGGTACGCCTTCGTCGGCGTGCAGGCCACGTTTGAACAGCTTCCTCCCCAGCGCTCCTTCTCGACGAGCGCAACCCGTGCACCGTGCCTGTGCGCGGCCATCTTCGCCGCGTCGCGGGCCGCCGACCCGCCGCCGAGCACGATCAGGTCGAACTGCTCGCTCACCAGCCGATTGTCTCCGCTACGACGCCTTCGTTACAGTCGAAGCGATGGCGCGGGCCGCCCTAGCCGAGGCGGAGCTCCTCGACGCGCTGCGTGCCGGCGACGAGGATGCCTTCCGAGCCCTCGTCCGTGAGTACCAGCCGTCGCTCGTGCGCGTCGCGCGGATCTACGTGCCGACCCAGGCGGCGGCAGAGGAGGTCGCCGCGGAGACGTGGCTGGGCGTGCTGAACGGCCTCTCGCGGTTCGAGGGGCGGTCGTCACTGCGCACCTGGATCTTCCGGATCCTGACCAACATCGCGAAGACCCGCGCGATGCGGGACCGGCGAACGCTGCCGTTCTCGGCGCTACAGGAACCGGGGCGCGTGCCCGAGGCCGCCGTCGACGCCGACCGCTTCCTCGACCCGGACCACCCGCGCTGGCCGGGCCACTGGGCCCCGAAGCCGGAGTCCTGGCCCGAGGAGGCGCTGCTCGCCGCCGAGACGCGCGATCGGATCGCAGACGCGATCGAGGCGCTGCCGGCGACGCAGCGAGCAGTGATCTCGTTGCGCGACATCGAGGGCTGGAGCAGCGAGGAGGTCCGTAACGCTCTCGACCTCAGCGAGACGAATCAGCGCGTATTGCTCCACCGGGCCCGCTCGAAGGTTCGGGCCGCGCTGGAGTCGTACCTGGAGCAGTCGTGACCGTCGACCTCGAACAGCTCAGCTGCCGCGAGCTCGTGGAGCTCGTGACCGACTACCTCGAGGGCGCGCTCCCCGAGGGCGAGCGGGCTCGCTTCGAGGATCACATCTCGCGCTGCGACGGCTGCGAGGTCTACCTCGCGCAGATGCGGCAGACGATCGAGCTGGTCGGCCACCTTCCGGCCGAGGCGCTGTCGCCCGAGGCCGAGCGCGAGCTGCTCGAGGCGTTCCGGGGCTGGCGCGGTTCCTGACCCGCTTTGCGCAAGTAACAGTCCGCTGCGCGCATCCGTATCCGTAGGGAGACCGCCACGGTTATCCCCACGGGAGGTAGGAGCATGCGGCGAATCATCCTGCTCGCGCTGACGGGGCTCGCAGGGCTGGCGGCGGCCATCGCCCTGACGGCTCCGGCGCACGGTGACCTGCTCCCGACGCTGCCGACCACGGTGCCGACGACGGTGCCGACCCTTCCACCGCCGCCTCCGCTTCCTCCCCCACCGCCGCTTCCACCGCCACCGCTTCCGCCCCCGCCGCCGCTGCCACCGCCTCCGCTTCCGCCTCCACCACCGCTCCCGCCTCCACCACCGCTTCCTCCGCCGCCCCTGCCGCCTCCTCCGCCGCTGCCGCCACCGCCGCTGCCGCCACCGCCGCTGCCGCCGGCGCCGCCGCCGCCCTCGCTGC
>JBKPHO010000137.1:0-1383 GCA_046729915.1 Actinomycetota bacterium
CTGCAGATCGCTGCCTTCGCGATCGTGGCCTGGATCCGCCGCGGAGACGAACTGGGCGGGCTCGCAGCGCTTCTCGTCTACATCGCGCTGATGGGCGGCGCGTGGCTCATCGTCTCCCTGCAGCTGCCTCACGGCGACGCGAGTTGGACGGCGCTCGTGCCCGGCGCGCTGCTGGTCGGAACCGGGCTGCTGGTGCTCAACGCCTTCAACATCTACGTCACGACCCGGCTCGTCGAGGGCCGGGCCAACACCTACGGTGCGCTCGGGATCGCCGCCGCGGTGCTCTTCTCCCTGGTGCTCGTCGGCCGGCTGATCGTGGTCTCGGCCGAGCTCAACGCCGCGCTCCACGAGCGCCGCACGTAACGGCCTCGAGGAAGGTGTCCTCTTCTTCGTTACCCGTTCGTCTCAGAGGCGTCCACGTTCCACGAAGGGAGGAAGCAATGAAGTACATGCTGCTGATTCATCAAGGCGATACTCCGCTGCCCGGGACACCCGAGTGGGACCGCCTCTCGGCGGACGAGCAGAAGGCCGTGTACGCCGCCTACCAGGCGGTCAACGACACGCCGGGCGTCACGCCGGCCGACGTGTGGCTGGACGCCCCGGACACCGCGACGACCGTCCGCGTCGAGAACGGCGAGACGCTGACCACCGACGGGCCGTTCGTCGCCGTCAAGGAGGCGCTCGGCGGTTACCTCTTCTTCGAGGCGGACGACCTCGACGCGGCGATCGAGCTCGCGTCGCGCATTCCTGCGGCCCGCATGGGCGGGGCGGTGGAGGTCCGCCCCATCAAAGGACAGTGACGCTCGAGCAGGTCTTCCGCGACGAGTGGGGCCGCGTGCTCGCCGGCCTGATCGGCTGCCTCGGCGACTTCGACCTCGCCTAGTAAGCCGCCCAGGAGGCGTTCGCAATCGCCGCCGAGCGCTGGCCCCGCGACGGAGCTCCCGACAATCCCCGCGCCTGGCTGATGACCACCGCGCGCAACCGCGCGATCGACCGAATCCGGCGCGAGCGCACGCTCACCGAGAAGACGCGGCTACTCGACGAGCCCGAGGCGACGGAGGACGAGATGGACGAGACAGAGATTCAGGACGAGCGGCTCGAGCTGGTCTTCACCTGCTGCCACCCGGCGCTCGCGCTCGATGCCCAGGTGGCGCTCACCCTGCGGACGCTGGGCGGGCTGAGCACGGAAGAGATCGCGCGGGCGTTCCTCGTCCCCGAGCCGACGATGGCCAAGCGCCTCGTCCGCGCCAAGCGCAAGATCAAGGCGGCCGGGATCCCGTTTCGCGTGCCGCCCGCCCATCTCTTGCCGGACCGCCTCGCGGCCGTGCTGGCGGTCGTCTACCTGATCTTCAACGAGGGCTACGGCGGCCGCGGCGAGGTCGC
>JBKPHO010000138.1:0-3030 GCA_046729915.1 Actinomycetota bacterium
GCGAGGATCATCGAGTAGGCGCCGATCGCCCGGGCGCGACGCTCTCCCGCGAACTGGACCTGGATGATCGAGAGCACCTGAGGGGTCATCAGCGCCGCCGCCGCACCCTGAAGGCCTCTCGCGGCGATCAGGAGCGCGGGATCCGGTGCGAGACCGCCGGCCAGCGAGCACACCGTGAAGGCGGCCAGGCCCAGGACGAACGCGCGCCGCCGCCCGAGGATGTCCCCGAGCCGGGCGCCGGTGACGACGAGCGCGCCGAACGCGAGCGTGTACGCGGCCACGATCAGCTGGAGCTCGGCCCGGAGGCGTGCAGGCTCGAGCGGATGCTCGGCGCCGCGACGACGAGGATCGAAGCGTCCATCGACGCCATCGCCTGTCCGGCGAGCAGAACCACCAGTACCGCCACGACTCCCACCGTGCCGCCCGCCTGCGCCCGCGCTCTTGGACATTCGTGCGCATTGCAAGAATGGGGCATGCTGTCGAAGCGCACGCTTCTCGAGCGCGACGGCATCGGGATCGCCGACGTCGCCTGCACCTGGGGCCGCGGCCGCGGGCAGAACGGAGAGCACACGCGCGGTCACGCACTGGTTTTCGTGCGCCGCGGCTGCTTCATGCGTGAGGCCGACGGGATCGCGGCGACGCTCGACGCGACGCTTGCCTACTGCGTCAATCCGGACGAGGAGGAGCGGTACGACCACCCGCACGCCGGCGGGGACGACTGCACGGTGCTGTTCCTGAGCCCCGAGGTCGTCGCGTCACTGGCCGGCGGCGAACCGTCGCTGCCGCGGCAACCGCTTCCGGCCTTGCCCGAGATCGACCTCGAGCAGCGGCTGCTGCTTGCTGCGGGGCGCCGGGGTGGGGATCCTGACGAGCTCGTCGAGCGGGCGATCGAACTTGCGGCCCGCGCGCTCGAGCAGCACGACCCCCGTCGCGTCGCGGCAGGACCTCCCTCGACGGCGCGGGCGCGGGGCGCGCTCGTCGCCGGCGTGCGTGAGGCGCTGGCCGCCGATCCGCACCGCTCGCTGCCCCGGCTCGCGCGAGAGCTCGCCGTCTCACCGCACCACCTGAGCCGGATCTTCAGCTCCGCAACCGGCACGACGATCTCCCGCCACCGCCTGCGCCTCCGCGTGCGGACGGCGATGGAGCGCCTCGCGGGCGGCGAGCGCGATCTCCCCCGGCTGGCCGCCGAGCTCGGCTTCGCCGACCAGAGCCACCTCTGTCGCGCCGTGAAAAGCGAGACGCGGCTGACGCCCTCGGCCCTGCGCCGGCTGTTGGCCGATCACGAGTCGGGCCGATGAAGCGGGTGGAAGCCGCTCGTCGTTACGCCGTCCCTGTCGAGCGCGGCTTCGCCTTCATCACCGACACCACGAACTGGCCGAAGTTCTGGCCCGGCTACGTGCGACTCGAGGAGGGCTCGAGCTGGGCAGCGTCCGGTGACCAGGCCCGGCTGGTGACGCGGCTGCTCGGGCGCGAGCGCCTGCTGACGATGACGATCACGGCATTCGAGCCGAACCGGCTCGTGACCTACACGAGCACGCAGCCCGGGTTGCCGACTGCGTCGCACGAGCGGCACTTCGAGCCCGACGGTGAAGGGTTCGTCTACCGGCTCGTGGTCGAGTACGAGCCGCGTGGCGGAATCGCAGGCGTCTCGGATCGTCTCCTGCTCCCGCGCGCGGTCCGGCGCGCCTTCGAGCGCACCTTCGCGGCGTTGGAGCACGAGCTCGCGCCTTTGCGGAACGCCTAGAGCCGCGGGTCGACCGGCTCGCTCTCAAGCGCGAGGGCTCGGACCCGCGACGAGGCATCGGTGCCCCGGGCGCTCGTGTTAGGCGGAGCTGTCCTTTCGCCGTCCAGCCATTCGTCTCCCCCTTGAATTCCCAGAAAGGAGCGCAGCCAAATGAGTAGCTTCATCCTCCTGTACAACGGCCCAGCGACCCCGCCGGGGGCCTCGCACGAAGGGTGGCCGGAATGGTTTCAGCGCGCAGGAGAACACCTGGTGGAAATGGGCTCGCCCATGACCAACGGGTTCGTCGTCCACTCCGACGGCACGACCACCGAGACCGCCACGAGCCTGAACGGCTACAGCATCATCCGCGCAGACGATCGAGACGAGGCGCTCGAACTCGTCAAGGACCACCCGTTCCTGGCCCTCGGAGACGAATACACAATCGAAGCATTTGAACTGCCGAACAAGTGATGCTGAGATGCCGGGCATGCAGCTCCGGCGGCGCGACGAAGCTCCTCTCAACGAGCGGGGCGGCCAGGTGTCGCGCCTGCTCTTCGCGCCGCAGCTCGGCTCGACGAGGATGGCCGTGACCTGGGTCCGCGGCGAGCCCGGTAGCCAGCAGAGCCTGCATGCGCACGACGACAGCGAGCAGGTCTACGTCGTGATCCGAGGGCGCGGCCTGATGATCGTCGATGACGAAACGGTCGAGGTCGAAGCTGGCAGTGCCGTGCTGATCCCAATCGGCGCCGAGCACGCCATCCGGAACACGGGCACCGAGCCGCTCGAGTACATCTCGGCCACGGCGCCGCCGTTTCCGGCCGAGATCAGAGGCGACACCTGGCAGCCGGGTTACGAGCGGAGCTCGGCTGAGAATGCCTGACGCGATCTGAGAGAGTGCGGGCATGCCCGAGGATCACTTCGGCGAGGGCGTGGCCGAGCGATATGACGAGTCGGTCGCGGATCTGTTCGAGCCTGCCGCCGTCCATCCCGTGGTCGACTTCCTCGCCGAGCTCGCCGGCGACGGGGCTGCGCTCGAGCTCGGGATCGGCACCGGCCGCATCGCCCTGCCCCTGTCGCAGCGCGGCGTCCGCGTGCACGGTATCGACCTCTCGTCGGCGATGGTTGCCCAGCTACGCGCGAAGCCGGGCGCCGAGGACATCGAGGTCACGATCGGCGATTTCGCCACGACGAAGGTCGAAGGGACGTTCTCGGTCGCGTACCTCGTCTTCAACACGATCAACAACCTGACCACGCAGGACGAGCAGGTCGCCTGCTTCCAGAACGTCGCCGCGCACCTCGAGCCGGGC
>JBKPHO010000139.1:0-14600 GCA_046729915.1 Actinomycetota bacterium
GATCCAGCGGCCGCTCGGCGACCACGCCGGCGCGCCCTCGGTGGCGCCGCTCGTCGTCAGGCGCCGCACATGCGTGCCGTTCGAGCGCATCGCGTAGACCTGGCCGAGCCGCACGTACGCGACCTGCCGGCCGTCAGCCGAGCCGGCCGGCGCCCGGGCGTCGAACGTCGCAGGCGTGACCGCATGCCGGCCTGTCCCGTTCCCGTTCATCACCCAGACCTGATCGTTCCCGCCGGCGCCGCTCCCGCTGGAGAAGACGATGAGCCCGCTCGGCGCCCCGGCCGCGGAGGCTCCGGCAGCGGCGATCCCGGCAACGGCCAGGAGCGAAAGGATCGCCCTCATCGACCTAATCTTTCTCGAGAAGTATTAAGAAACCTTCAAGAACCGACCGAATCCTCAGTCGCCGAACCCGACGAGGACGGTCTCGTCCGGGTTGCGTCCTTCGAGCTCTGCATAGAGGGAGGCGAGCGTTCGCGCGGCCGCCGGTCGCCCTTCCAGCCCGTGCTGCGTCAGCCAATCCCCCGCCTCCGACGGGCTCAACGCGCCGAATTCCACGTTGGCCGCGCAGCGCCCGGGCCGAGCGACCGCCGGGTGCAGCTTGCGGATCTCCTCGTTCGTCGTCACGAGCACGAGCACGCGCAGGCCCTGGCCGATGAGCCCGTCGACGACGTTCAGAAACCGCGACAGGCCCTGGCCGGCTCGCTCGCGCGCGTCTGCGGAGAGGAGCTCGCCCGTGTCCTCGAGTACGAGCACGCGCCACGGCTTTTCCGCCTCCTCCTCGTCCTCGTCCATGTCGAAGCGGTTGACGTGCATGTACCCCATCTCGAACCCGCCCTGGCCGACCATCATCGGGACCGCCGGCTGGAGCAGCACCGAGATCAAGTAGTCCGCGTGCTGGCCGAAGAACGAGTCCGGGTCGACGATGTAGTGGAACTGACACCACTCGCGCCACTCCCACGCCAGAGCACGTAGAGCGAATGTCTTCCCCGTCCCGGCCTGGCCGTGCCAGAGGACGAGCTGGCCGCCGCGGGACGGCTGGAAGCCCCGCATCATCGTGTCGAGCTGCTCGCGCGCCGCAGCCGGATAGTTCGACGAGATCTCGTCCCACTCCGGCACGCCGATGTTTCGAAACGCCGGCTGGGCGCCGTGCGGGGTGTACGTCCAGAACGTGATCGGGACCTCGTGCGAGGCGCTCGGGTCCGGCAGCGGGAACTTCGCCCGTAGCTCCTTGATGATCCTCTCGGCCGGCGCACGCTCCGCCGAGGCGACGGACACGCTCAGATGCGAGCTCCAGAGCTCGACCTGCAGGATCGCTCCGTCCCGCTCGAACAACGCGCTCTCGCCTGCCTCCGACGACGTGCGCAGAAGAGGCTCGCCGAGCGATTCGAGCGAGCCAACGCTCGTCGCCCAGCCGTCGTTTCGCATCTCCTTCAGCCCGTCTCCGAGCGCGCGGTCGACGAACGCTGCCGAGACGACTCCGTGCCGCTCGACGTCATGAGTGAGTCGAAGCTGGGGTCGCCAGGAACCGTTCAACGCGTGACCGTCGCGGGGCTACTCGGCAGTGTCGATTTGGGCCTTCTGCAGCTTTCCCGAGTAGTCGACGTAGATCGACTTCCACTCGGTGAAGACGTCGAGCGCCGCCTGGCCGGCCTCGCGGTGGCCGTTGCCGGTGTGCTTCGTTCCCCCGAACGGCAGGTGCACCTCGGCGCCGATCGTGCCCGCGTTGATGTAGGTGATGCCAGCCTCGAGGTCGCGCATCGCGCGGAAGGCGGTGTTCACGTCACGCGTGAAGATCGAGGACGAGAGGCCGAACTCGATGCCGTTCGAGACGCGGATCGCCTCGTCGACGTCGCGCACGCGGATCAGCGCGGTCGTGGGGCCGAAGATCTCCTCCTGCGCCACCCGCATCTGCGGGTCGACCTCGCCGAAGATCGTCGGCCGGTAGAAGTTGCCGTCGCCGAGCCCGTCGCCGCCCGCGACCTCGCCGCCGGTCAGCAGCTTGGCTCCTTCGTCCACGCCGATCTCCGTGTACGAGTGAATCTTCTCGAGGGCGCCCTTGTTGATCACGGGGCCGACGTCGACGCCCTCCTCCCAGCCGGGGCCGAGCTGGAGCTTCTCCGCGGCCGCGACGAGCCGCTTCTGCAGCTCCTCGTAGGCGGCCTCCTGGACGATCACGCGCGAGGCGGCGGTGCAGCGCTGGCCCGACGTGCCGAAGGCCGACCAGACGATCCCCTCGACGGCGAGGTCGAGGTCGGCGTCGTCGAGCACGATGCTCGCGGTCTTGCCGCCGAGCTCGAGGTGGACGTGCTTGAGGTTGGCCGCCGCGTTCCGCCTCACCTCGACACCGGTCTCGCGCGAGCCGGTGAGCGTGATCACCGGGACGTCGGGATGGCGCACGAGCCGGTCGCCGACCGCGGCTCCGCCGCCGTGGACGATGTTCACGACGCCCGCGGGCACCCCGGCCTCGACCAGCAGCTCGACGAACCGCTCGCCCAGCAGCGGCGTGTCGGTGGCGGGCTTGAACACGACCGTGTTGCCGCAGACCAGAGCCGGCGCGATCTTCCACGACGGGATCGCGATCGGGAAGTTCCACGGCGTGATCACGCCGACGACCCCGATCGGCTGGCGCACGCTCATGTTGAACTTGTCGCGGAGCTCGCTCGGCGTCGTCTGGCCGAAGAGCCGCCGGCCCTCGCCGCCCATGTAGAAGCTCATGTCGATCGCTTCCTGGACGTCGCCCGCGGCCTCGGGCAGCACCTTCCCCATCTCGTGGGCCATCAGCTGCGCAATCTCGTCCTTCTGCTCCGCGAGGAGCTGGGCGAAGCGGAAGAGGATCTCCCCGCGCCGCGGCGCAGGCACGAGACGCCACTCCTCGTACGCGGCCTTCGCCGCTCCGACCGCGCGGTCGACGTCTTCAGGGCCGGACCGCGGGAAGACGCCGAGCGTCTCGCCGTTCGCCGGGCTGGTCGTCTCGAAGGTCTCGCCCGAGGCGGCGTCGACCCACTCGCCGCCGATGAAGTTCTTGAAGCTCTTGGTCGCCGCCGTTGCCACGCGGCGATTCTAGCTAGGAGCTTTCAGGCGGATCCGTACCCGGGAAGGTGCCGGTCGCCCGCGCGCGCCGCCGGTCGCGAACCTCGCGCTTGCCCCCGAACGCGCGCCCCTTGCGCCGGTCCTCCCCCTCGCGGCGGTCGACGATCACGGTCACGCACGGGTTGTCCTTGTAGTACTCGACCATCTTGTCGTAGAGCTCGTCCTCCAGCTCGCGCGGGATCACGCAGTAGATCATCCTGCTTCGGATTGTAGGGACGGCCTCGCTCGGCGCTATACCGGCGAGATGTCCGGAGCGATGCGGCCGTCCGGCGTCAGCTTCGCGTTCCAGCCGGTGAACATGGCCTCCAGCTGGCGTGGGTCGTCGCCGCGCTCGGCCAGACGGACCGGCTGCCCGGAGTCCGGGGTGATCCGGTACTGGTACCACGAGATGTCCCACGCGACCGTCAGGACGACCTCCGCGCTCGTGCCCGAGAGCGGCACAATCGAGGCCCTCGGGGCGCCGAGGCTCTTCGCGATGCCGGCGATCGTACGCCGGAACGCGCTCTCGTTGAACAGGTCGGAGGCCTCGACCATCGCCAGCTCGCGCTGCGAGAGCCGCCTCAGGATCGGCTCGTCGACGACCGGCTCCACCCCCGGCTTCTGCGACTCGAAGATCGCGCTCAGGCCACGGCGCCTGCGTCGCCTTTCTGCGACGACCGGCGAGGTCGGGCTCCCCTCCTTGATCCAGCCGTGCTCGAGCGCGGTCTCCTGGCAGAGAGCGCAGACGTCGACGAACCCCTCGCCGTCAGGCGAGTAGCGCACCGCCCGTTCGCCGACGAGAAGCGTCCGCTCGCAGATCGCACACGTGTGCAGCGCGGTAACGGCCTGCCGCGTGATGCGCATGACCGCGGGACCTTAGCCAAGAGGCACAGCCCCTGCGAGCGCTCAAACCTTGGCTTCTTCGAGCTCCTTCTTCGTCTCGTCGATGACCTTCTGCGCGATGTGCGAGGGAACCTCCTCGTAGCGCAGGAAGTGCATGCTGTAGTCGCCGCGCCCGCCCGTGAGCGAGGTCAGCGCCTGCGAATACGTGAGGATCTCGGCCATCGGCACCTCTGCCTTGATCGTCGTCATGCCGCCGCTCGGCTCCATCCCTTGCAGGCGCCCGCGCCGTGAGTTGAGGTCGCCGTTGACCGCCCCGACGGCGTCGTCCGGGACGCTGGCCTCGAGCTCCATGATCGGCTCGAGCAGCACCGGGTCGGCCTTCGCGTACGCCTCCTTGAACGCCATCGAGCCGGCGATCTTGAACGCCATCTCCGAGGAGTCGACCGAGTGCTGCTGGCCGTCGACGAGCCGCACGCGCACGCCCTGCACCGGCGCGCCCGCGAGCTCGCCGTGCTGCAACGCCTCCTGGATCCCCTTGTCGACTGCGGGACGGAAGTTCTGCGGGATCACCCCGCCGACGATCTCGTCGACGAACTCGTATCCCTCGCGCTCGGGCAACGGCTCGATCACGATCTCCGCGTCGCCGAACTGGCCGCGCCCGCCGGTCTGCTTCTTGTAGCGGTGCCGCGCGCGTGACTCCTTGCGAATCGTCTCGAGGTACGGGACGTGCGGCGGGTGCAGGTCCACGTCGACGCCGAAGCGGCTCCTCAGCCGGTCGACCGCGACCTCGACGTGCATCTGGCTCATGCCGGAGAGGAGCTGGTCGCCGGTCTGCGGGTCGCGCCGCAGCACGAGCGTCGGGTCCTCCTCGGCGAGACGTCGCAGCGAGGAGGCGACCTTCTCCTCGTCGCCCTTGGCCTTCGGTGTGACCGCGAAGCTCATCACCGGCTCGGGGAAGTCGAGCTTCGGCAGCTCGAGCTCGCGCTCGGCGTCGAGCAGCAGATCGCCGGTCGTCGTCTCCTTGAGCTTCGCGACCGCGCCGATGTCGCCGGCGCCGAACTCCTTCGCCTGCTCGTGGTCCTTGCCCTGGAGCGCGAGCAGCTGGCCGATGCGCTCCTTCGCGCGCGAGCGCGCGTTGACGACAGTGGAGTCGGAGTCGAGCGTGCCCGCCAGGACGCGAAAGAGGTTGATCCGTCCCGCGAACGGATCCGCCACCGTCTTGAAGACGAAGGCCGCGGTACCGGCACCGTCCACATCGATCGCGGGCGGTCGCTTCGCCGGCGACGGCACGCCCTCCACGAGCAGGTCGAGCAGGGCAGCCGTGCCGAGATTCTTCGTCGCCACGCCACACGCGACCGGGAACAGCTCCCCGCGGGTGACCGCGTCCTTCAAGGCGTGGGCGACCTCTTCGGTTCCGAGCTCCTCGCCCTCCAGGTAGCGCTCCATCAGCCCCTCGTCGGTCTCGACCACCGAGTCGAGCAGCTGCGTGCGATACGCCTCGACGGTGTCGTGGAGCTCCTCGGGGATCTCGACCGGCCCGCTCTCTCGCTGCCCCTCGGGGCTGTTGTAGGCGGTCATGTGCAGCAGGTCGACGATCCCGGTGAGCTCGTGCTCGCTGCCGATCGGCAGGTGCACGGCGACGCAGTGCTCGGAGAGCTGCGAGCGGAACTGGTCGAGCGCTCGGTAGAAGTCGGCCCGCTCGCGGTCGAGCATGTTCACGAAGACGACGCGCGGCAGCTGGAGGGCCTCGGCACGGCCCCACACGCGGCTCGTCTGCACCTCCACGCCCATCACCGCGCTCGCGACCACCAGCGCGCCCTCGACGACGCGCAGCGCGGCGACGGTGTCACCGGCGAAGCCCGCGTCACCGGGCGTGTCGATCAGGTTGATCTTCCGGCCCTGCCACTCGAGGTGGCACAGCGACGCGGCGAGGGACATCTGCCGCCGCTGCTCGTCCTCGTCCCAGTCCGAGGTCGTCGTGCCCGCCGCCACGGTGCCCAGGCGGTTGATCGCCCCGGCCTGGAAGAGCATCGCCTCCGCGAGCGACGTCTTGCCGGTCCCGCGATGGCCGGTGACGGCAACGTTGCGAATCTTTCCGGGCTCGGTTGGCATCGGCTGGGCTCCTCCTGAAGACGCGGGAACAGGCGCTCAGGATGTTAGTGGCTACGTCGATCGAAGAGTCACGCGCTGGTCATTCCGAGAAGTGCGTTGGACGGTCGGCGCCGCGAAGCGGCGCCTTGGCCAGCTGCACCTCCAGCCGGGCCGTGAAACAATGCGCGCCGATGGCCGAGGTCGTGTACGACAGGGTCTCGAAGATCTACCCGGACGGGACGCAGGCGGTCCGCGATCTCGACCTCGACATCGCGGATGGAGAGCTGATGGTGATCGTCGGTCCGTCAGGCTGCGGCAAGACGACCGCGCTGCGAATGCTCGCCGGGCTCGAGGAGATCAGCGACGGCGAGATCCGCATCGGGGAGCAGGTCGTCAACGACCTCACTCCGAAGGAGCGCGACATCGCGATGGTGTTCCAGAGCTACGCGCTCTACCCGCACATGACCGTCGAGCAGAACCTGGCCTTTGGGCTGAAGCTGCGGAAGCTGCCGAAGGAAGAGATCAAGGAGCGTGTCCAGCGGGCCGCGCACTCGCTCGAGATCGAGGAGTTCCTGAAGCGGAAGCCTCGGGCGCTCTCGGGCGGCCAGCGCCAGCGCGTTGCCATGGGCCGGGCGATCGTGCGTGAGCCGCAGGCGTTCCTGATGGACGAGCCGCTCTCGAACCTCGACGCGAAACTCCGGGTCCAGACGCGGGCCGAGATCCATCGGCTCCAGCGCCGCCTCGGAGTGACCACGCTGTACGTCACTCACGATCAGGTCGAGGCGATGACGATGGGCGACCGCGTCGCCGTCATGAGGGACGGCCACCTGCAGCAGGTCGACAGCCCGCAGGTTCTCTACGACTCGCCCGTCAACGAGTTCGTCGCGGGATTCATCGGCTCGCCGTCCATCAACCTCGTCGAGGCGGACCTGGGCCGCGACGACGGCAGGCTGACCGTGACGTTCGGCGAGCACCGGCTGCCGGTGGACGACCAGCTCGCCCGCAATCGCTCGGGGCTCGCGGACTACGTCGGCAAGACGCTCGTCCTCGGGATCCGGCCCGAGAGCTTCGAGGACACTAGCCTCGTGTCCGACGTTCCGGCGGACCGCCGGATCAAGGTCACGGCCGACCTGATCGAGCTGCTCGGCTCCGAGGTGCTCATCTACTTCACCGCCGAGGCGACCCAGTTCATCTCGAGCGCCGCGGCGGAGCATCAGGCGGACGCCGAGGTTCGCCTCGGCGAGGAGGAAGACGAAGGGACGCGCGCACGGCTCGTCGCACGCCTCGATCCCCACACGCGCGTCAGGATGGGCCAGGACGTCGAGCTCGCCGTCGACACGAGCAAGCTCTACTTCTTCGATCCCGAGACGCGGGCGGCGATCTAGAGAATCCGGCCCGCTAGCCCTTGACCGCTCCGGCGGTCAGGCCGGCCAGGATCCGCCGCTGCAACGCCAGCGTCAGCACGATCAGCGGAATTGTCACGACGACCGTTGCGGCCATCAGCTGGCCCCATGGAACCTGGAACGTACTGCCTGACTTCCCGACGAAGTTCACCATTGCTACAGGAACGGTGAAGTGATCCGGTGTCTCCTCGAACGAGACCGCGTAGAGGAACTCGTTCCAGGCGGCGATGAAGGCCAGCAGGCCCGTCGTGACGAGCCCCGGCGCGATGAGCGGCAGCAACACCTTGTAGAAGACCTGCAGCGGCGTGGCCCCGTCGACGTAGGCCGCTTCCTCGAGGTCGCGAGGAAGCCCCCGCATGAAGCTCGTCAGGACCCAGATGGTCAGCGGCAGCGTGAAGATCATGTACGTGAGGACAAGCGCCCAGAGGCTGTTGTAGAGGTGCGGGAGCTGAAACTCCAGGCTGAAGATGTGTACGTGGAGGCCGGTGATCATCGTGTACAGGGCGCCGAGGATCGCGATCTGGGGGAATATCGTCATCGAGAGCATCAGGTAGAGCGTCGCGTTGCGGCCGCGGAAGCGGAACCGGCCGAGCGCGAAGGCGGCGAACGCGCCGAGCACCAACGCCAGCAGCGTGACCCCTCCGGCGACGAGCGTCGAGTTCAGCAGCGCTCGCAGGAAGAAGTGGCTGCTCAAGACCTGGCGGAACTGTTCCAGCGTCGGGTTGTGGGGGAAGTACTGGATCGGCGTGCTGAAGAGGTCTGCGTCGGGTGTGAACGACGACCGGAGCGCCCAGTAGAACGGGAACAGCGCGTAGACGAAGATCGCGGCGACGAGCACGTAGAACGGGACACGCCCGAGGAACCGCCCGAACGGCGTGCGGGTGAAGCGGCGTACGCGGCTTCTCGCGGTCGCTCCGGGGCGTGCTGCCTGATCGGCGACGGCGTTCACTGCTCTTCCACCCTGAGGAAGGTCACGTAGACGGCGACGAAGATGGCGATGATTAGGAAGATGGCGACGCTGATCGAGGCGCCGTAGCCCACATCGCCCACCGTCACGATCGTGTTCTGGACGTAGACGGCCATCGACTGATTGTTCTGCTGCTGGCCGAGCAGCACGAAGAAGACGTCGAAGACGCGCAGCGCGTCGAGAGTGCGGAAGATGAGCGCGACCAGGATCGCCGGTCGCAGCAGCGGCAGCGTGATCCGCCAGAACTGCTGCCACTTGTTCGCGCCGTCCGTCGCGGCCGCCTCGTAGAGCTCGCCCGGGATCACCTGGAGGCCCGCCAGCAGCAGGAGCGCGACGAACGGGGTCGTCTTCCAGATGTCGACGGCCGCGACCGAGGCCAGGGCGGTGTTCGGCTGTGCGGTCCATGCGACCGGATGATCGATCAGGTGGACCTTCAGGAACAACGAGTTGACGACGCCGTACACGTCGTTGTACATCCAGTTCCACATCTGAGCTGCGATCACCGTCGGAATCGCCCACGGCACGAGCATGACCGCGCGCATCACGCCGCGACCCTTGAAGCTGGAGTTGACGACGAGGGCGATGATCAGCCCGAGGACGAACTCGAAGGAGACCGTGATCAGCGTGAACTTGACCGTCGTCCAGACGGCGTCGCGGAAGATCGGATCGTGGATCAGGTTCGTGTAGTTCTCGAGCCCGATCAACTTCGTGGGCTCGAGCGCGAGGAACTGCTTGTTCGTGAAGCTCTGGTAGACCGTCTGCCCGAGCGGGTAGAACGCCACGAGCGCGACGACGACGAGCGAGGGCGCCAGGAGCATCCAGGCGAGACGCGTCTGGCGGCGCTGGAGTCGGGTGGATCGGCGACGTCTCAGCCGCGGTCGCGCAACGGTCGTGACCTCGGTGGTGTTCATCGTCGACCCCCCGGGGCGAGGAGGATGGGAGCTTACGCCCCCATCCTCCTCCGTGCTATGTCAACTGGGCCGAGGCCCTGTTACTTCGAGAGTCGATTCAGCCGGGACTCGATCCCCGGCAGCACGCTGCTTGCGTTCGAGCCGTTGAGGATCTGGTTGATGCCCTGGAAGATGATCGCTGAGCCCTGCTGGTACTTCGCCTTCAGGAAGCGCGAGGGCCGAGCGACGCGTTGCACCTTGGCGATGCTGGGCTTCAGCCACGGGTTGACCTTCACGACGGCCTTGTTGGTGGCGACGGAAGGAATCGTCGGCGGGTTGCTGCTGAAGATCGCAGTGAACCTCTCCGCGGCGGGGCTCGACAGGTAGCGCACCCACTCGATCGCCGCTGCCTTGTGCTTCGAGTACTTCGAGACGCCGAGCTCCCAGCCGCCGATCGTCGCAACCGAGGGGTTCTTGCCGCTGTGCGGGAGCACCGTCACGCCGAACTTCCCCTTGATCTTGGAATCCGCACCCTGGCTGACCGAGTAGGCGTACGGCCAGTTCCGCAGGAACGCTGCGTTGCCCGAATCGAAGACGTTCAGCGCCTGCGTCTCCTGGTAGGTCGTCACGCCGCGGGGGACGATCTTGCCGACCCAGCCTCGGACGGTGTTCAGGATCTTGGCCGCCTTCGAGTTGTCGATCGAGGCCTTGCCCTTGTCGAAGTAGTGACCGCCACCCGATGAGGCGATCCACTCGAGCGTGTTACACGTCAAGCCCTCGTACGCCGCACCCTGGAAGACGAAGCCGAAGAAGTTCGAGTTGTTCTTGCGCTCCCCGGCCTGGATCTTCCTGGCCATCGAGCCGAGCTGGTCCCATGTCTTCGGCGGGCCCTTGTAGCCGTACTTCTTCAGCAGGTCCGTGCGGTAGAAGAGGATGCCGTAGTCGCTGAACCACGGCATGGCGACCAGCTTGCCGTTGACCGTGCCGTTCTGGACGATCGCCGTTGCGTGCTGCTTCGCGGCCTTGCCGAGCGCCTTCTTCAGGTCGACGAGGAACGGTGCGAACGCACCAGGCCAGATCACGTCGAGCATGGCCACGTCGATGGAAGACGAGTGAGCCGAGAAGGCCCGTGCGAGCTGGGCATAAGAGTCGGTCGACGCGGCTGGATGTGCCACGACCTTGACCTTGATGCCCGTGTCCTTGCTGAACCGCTTGGCGAGCTTCAGGTCACGCGTGTGCGTGAGGCCGATGTTGTCGCCGATGAAGGTGATCTTCTGCCCGCCGTACTTCTTCTTGATCGCGGCGGCGTTCGGCACCTTCGGTGGTGCGACGGCCGCTCTGATCGCAGCCGCACTTGGCGTCTGTGCGTGTGTTCGGGCTTTCGTGCCGGCGCTACCGACCGCCGCCACGCTGAGTGCGGCCACGAGGCCGACCACCCCGATCAGCCCGAGCACGACGAACGTTCGTCGTTGCTTCACTCTCCCACGTCCTTTCCTGTGCGCAGCGGTCGCAGCCGCCGCTGTTGACCCCGTTGCGCTCCTGGAGCGCAATCCCTGCATGTGCCATGAAAACGACATGCGGTGGTCTGGAAACGTATCAGTTCGGTGCCGGGCGGCCTATCGGCCGAGCGGCTCGCGGGCGGTGGAGCCGGCGAGGCGCGCCTTCAGGCGCAGGATGGCCTTGGTGTGCAGCTGTGAGACGCGTGACTCGGTCACGCCCAGCACCTCGCCGATCTCGCGCAGGGTCAGCTCCTCGTAGTAATAGAGCGTGACGACGAGCTTCTCGCGCTCGGGCAGGCGGGCGATCGCCTCGCCCAATGCCTCCTTGAGCTCCGTCTGCGCGAGCTCGGCCTGCGGCTCAGGACCCTGCGTGTCCTCGATCGTGTCGATCAGCGCGACCTGGTCGCCGCCGCTCGAGGAGATCGTCCACAGCTCGTCGAGGGCGGCGATCGAGGAGCGGCCGATATCGGAGAGGCTCTCGTCGAGCTCGTCGGTGGAGAGGCCGAGCTTCTCGGCGATCTCCTCGTCGGTCGGCGCGCGGTGGAGCGTCCGCTCGAGCTCGCCGATCGCCCGCTCGATGTCGCGGGCACGGGAGCGGACCGAACGGGGCACCCAGTCCAGGGCGCGGAGCTCGTCGATGATCGAGCCCTTGATGCGCGCGATCGCGTAGGTCTCGAACTTGATGTCCCGGTTGGGGTCGAAGCGCTCGATCGCCCCGATCAGGCCGAGGAGTCCGTACGAGACGAGGTCGTTCTCGTCGACGTGCGCAGGCAGGCCGCTGCCGAGGCGGCCCGCGACGTACTTGACGAGCGGCGCGTAGGTGAGGATCAGCCGGTCGCGGACGGCCTGATCCTTGGTCTTCCGGAACTGCCGCCAGAGGGCCTGAGTCTCGTCCGCCGACACGGGCAGAGAATACGACCTCCGCGGGTTGGCACCTGTTTTCGCTCCCCTCAGGAGCGCGATTTCCGCAGGTTCCGGACGGCGAGGGTGAGCAGCCAGAGCCCGATCGCGCCCGCGGCGACCACCACCACGACGAGGCCCGGCTCCTCGTTGACGGCCTCGGCGGCCGCGGCGGCAATGCCGGCGAACGCGATCGCGAGAACGAGGAAGAGCGCCCCGAGCGCGGGCCGTGGACGCGGCGGAGCCATGCCCGGGACCTTAGAACTCGTTTCGGAATGACGCTTCGCCGCCGAGCACAAGGCTTCATTTCGAGAGAGTTCACTTCCAGGGGCCACGGCTACAATCGAGCCGCAACCCTAGGGGCGTAGCTCAACTGGCAGAGCACCGGTCTCCAAAACCGGGGGTTGCAGGTTCGAGTCCTGCCGCCCCTGTTTCAGAAGTTCCTGCGTGTAGCACCTTTCGTGCTTAGCTCGACCTCTCTCTAGCCCCAGGCGATCGCCTCGACCTCGTCGGACAGGCGGCCCACCTTGCGCAGCTCAGAACCGTCGGCGCGCAAGACCCAGAGGGTGCCCGGGCTGTCCGTGAGGTAAGCCAGCCAGCGTCCGCCGGGAGACCAGGCGAAGTCGCTGATCGAGGCCGCAGGCACCAGGACGCGCTCGCGCCCGTTGAGGTCGGTGACGCAGAGCGCCGCCTTCCCATCCGCGGCCCAGCGTAGGAAGGCGATTCGCCTGGCGTTCGGCGACCACTTGACGAAGCCGACGGAAGGATCGTCGAGCTGCGGCGTCACCGAGCTAACGGCGCGGCGCTGGGCGCCGTTGGCGTTGGCGACGTGCACTGCGGCACCGGCGGCGACTCCGGCCGGGGAGCCGACGAAGGCGACCCGGCGCCCGTCGGGCGACCAGGAGAGACTCCGCGGGTTGTCGAGCACGTGGCGCTGGAGGACGCGTCGCCCGCCATTCGCACGCGCAACCCAGATCGACGAGTCGTCTGCGGCGTTTCGGATGTAGGCGAGCCTGCGGCCGTCCGGCGACCACTGCGGCACCTGGTAACTCGCCGCCGCGCGGTCGACGAGGCGACGCTGCCGTCCGTCGCGTCCGACGACGATCAGGTCGGCGACATCGGAGAGTGCTCCGTGCACCGTGAGGGCCAGGCGACCGCCGCGCTTCGACCAGCTCGGACCGATGCTGAACCTTCCGCCCAGGCGCGTCACCATTCGCTGCCTCCCGGTTGCGAGCCGTGACGTGCGGAGTGCCCCGCCGGCCACGTACGCGAGCGCTCGATGGTCTGGCGACCACGCGGCCTCGCTCTCGACGAACACCGCCACCTGCCGTCTCGCGCCGGTCCAGGCGTCGACGACGGCGAGCCCACCGCCGCCTTCGACGGCAATCCAGTCTCCGGGGCTGCTGCGGCTGCTAGTTGCCCCTCCGGCGCTGCTGGCGAGCACCAGGAGGACGAGCCCCGCGACGAGCGGGGCGGACAGCTTCGCGCTGACGTGTGAGCGGTGCGCTCCCATCGGCTGCAGACGCTGGTCTCACATGCTTGCGCCGAGCCTGAATCGCGCTTGCGTTCCGCTTGACGGCTGCGACACTTGTCACTAGCGGTGACGGAGTTCCGCATCCTGGGCCCCCTGGAAGTGCGCGAAAACGACCGCAGGATCGAAGTCGGCGGCGGAAAGCAGCGCGCACTTCTTGCCGTGCTGCTCGTTCACCCCGGCGAGACGGTCTCCATCGATGCGCTGATCGACGCGCTTTGGGGCGCGCAGCCACCGGAACGGGCGGCGAGCAGCATGCACGCCTACGTGTCCCGCCTCCGCCGGGCGCTCGGCCGCGATCGCCTGCTCCGCGGGCCGCACGGGTACCGGCTCGTGGTCGAGCCCGAGGAGCTCGACGTCGTTCGCTTCCAGAGCCTGGTGGCGTCCGGACGCGAAAGCCTCGAGCGGGGTGACGCGGAGGGTGCGGCCGAGGCGTTCCGAGCCGCTCTAGCCCTCTGGCAGGGTCCGCCGCTCGCGGACTTCACGTACGAGCCTTTTGCCGCGAACGAGATCGCGCGGCTCGAGGAGCTCCACTTGGAAGTTGTGGAGGGGCGGATTCAGTCCGAGCTCGCTCTCGGCCGCCACCAGCAGCTCGTCCCCGAGCTCGACGAGCTTGTCCGCAAGCATCCGTTGCGGGAGCGCCTGCGCGGCCAACTGATGCTTTCCCTCTACCGATCCGGGCGGCAGGCCGACGCGCTCGAGGTCTACCGCTCGGGCCGGCGGTTGCTGGACGAGGAGCTCGGGCTCAAGCCGGACGATGAGCTCCAACGCCTCGAGAGAGCCATCCTCAACCACGATCCTTCGCTCGAGTCGCCGGCAGTCGCCGGGGTCAAACGACCCTCTGTCGCACAGCGTCGCCGAGCGTCGTCACATACTGAGGCGCCGGTTCCTCCCGACTCGGTCGCTGTGATCGACCCGCAGCGCTCCCGGGTCGTGCGCCACGTGCTCGTGGGCCGAAGGCCTGTCGCCGTCGCGATCGGGCACGGCTCGGTCTGGGTCGCCAACGCAGACGATGGAACGGTTTCTCGCATCCATCCGGATCGCCGCGAAGTCATCAGGACGATCGGAATCGGAGCACCGGCGATAGACCTCGCTGTCGCAACCGATGCGGTCTGGGTGGCGAACGGGAGCGACGGCACAGTCTCGCGCATCGATCCCAGCGCCGACGCCGTCGTCGAGACGATCGACCTGAGGGGCTCGAGCGAACTCGTCTGGAACGCGACCTACGCGGTCGCCGCAGATGACGATTCCGTCTGGATCGCCGCCGGTCCTCACCATGTGCTCCGCATCGACCCGACGACGAACGAGCCCTCCGCGATCATCGACGTCGGCCATGTACCGGTAGGCGTGGCACTCGGCGAGGACGCACTCTGGGTGGTGACGACCGCCGAGCGGGCCCTGCGCATC
>JBKPHO010000140.1:0-3439 GCA_046729915.1 Actinomycetota bacterium
AGGGCACCGACGCAGGATCTTCCGAGACATCGGGGTGTGCGTCCTCTTTGTCGGGCTGCTCGTGCTGATCGTCCGCCGGTTGGTCGGGAACTGGATCGTCGACTCGCTCGTGAAGTCGGACGTGGACAGGCCCGCAGGACACGCGGTGTGGTGGATCGAAACCGAGCTCCTCCGCGACATCGGCATCGCCTTGATCGCCTACGGCCTGGTCGCGATTGCAGGCGCGTGGCTCGCCGGGCCGACCCGCTGGGCCACCGCGTTCCGGCGGTGGCTCGCCCCGTGGTTCCGCGAGCAGCCGGTGCTGGTGTTCGCCGCCGTCGCCTTCGTCTATCTACTCGTGATCCTCTGGGGCCCGACAGCGGCGAGCCGGCAGCTGATCGGGATCCTCGTCCTCGGCGTACTGATCATGTTCGGCGTCGAGATGCTCCGCCGGCAGACGCTGGAGGAGTTTCCCGCGACGACGACCGCCCTGCCTCCGGCGACCGAGGGCTGAAGCGACCGCATACATGGATTTGACCGCACACCCGGGGCGGTTGAATGATCGCGCCAATCACCCAAGGAGGTAAAAGGTGGCCAGGCCGTTCAAGGTCGAGACGCGGCTGCCCGCATTGATGGCACGCGACTGAGGTCGGATGGCAGCGACGGAGCACACCACGTCGAGAGGCCGGCCGGGCCCGCCGCCGGCCGAGGGCATGCGGTGGATTCCAGGCGGGACGTTCCGGATGGGCTCGCAGGACTTCTACCCCTAGGAGCGGCCCGTCCACGAGGTCTCGGTGGAGGGGTTATGGATGGACGAGCATCCTGTGACCGTCGCGGAGTTCCGGCGGTTCGTGCGCGAGACGAAGTACGTCACGGTCGCCGAGCGCCCGCTCGACCCCGCGCAATACCCCGACGCCGATCCGGACCTGCTCGTACCGGGCTCGCTCGTGTTCCGTCGGACTTCCGGCCCGGTGAACCTCGACGACTACCGCAACTGGTGGGAGTACGTTCCCGGCGCGTACTGGAAGAAGCCGGGCGGGCCGGGGACGACGATCAACGGGCGCGACCACCATCCCGTCGTCCAGGTCGCCTACGAAGACGCGGAGGCTTACGCGGCGTGGGCGGGCAAGGAGCTGCCGTCCGAGGCGGAATGGGAGTTCGCGTCTCGTGGAGGCCTCGACGGCGCCGCGTTCGCCTGGGGCGACAAGCACTTTCCGGAGGGGAAGGCGATGGCCAACACGTGGCAGGGCGAGTTCCCCTGGCAGAACCTCTTGCTCGACGGCTTCGAGGGGACGTCTCCCGTCAGGAGCTTTCCACCCAACGGCTACGGCCTCTTCGACATAACCGGGAACGTCTGGGAGTGGACCTCGGACTGGTACATGCCCCGTCATCCGGACGAGGTTGCGAGTCCCTGCTGCGTCCCGAAGAACCCCCTGGTGACCTCAGCGGACGAGAGCTACAACCTCGGCCAGCCGGGCCAGCACATCCCGCGCCGCGTGATCAAGGGCGGCTCCCACCTGTGCGCGCCCAACTACTGCCTGCGCTACCGCCCCGCTGCGAGGCAGCCGCAGATGATCGACACGTCCATGGCGCACCTCGGCTTCCGCTGCATCATGCGCACAACCGGGCCCGACGACAAGGGAGGAAGCGCCTAATGCCCGACAAGCCGAACATCCTCGTGATCTGGGGCGACGACATCGGCATCACGAACCTCAGCTGCTACAGCGACGGGCTGATGGGCTACCGAACGCCGAACATCGACCGCATCGCGAACGAGGGGATGCGCTTCACCGATGCCTACGGCGAGCAGAGCTGTACCGCCGGGCGTTCGTCGTTCATCACCGGGCAGAGCGTCTTCCGCACGGGGCTCAGCAAGGTGGGCCTTCCCGCGGCGCCCGTCGGTCTGCGGGCCGAGGATCCCACCATCGCGGAGCTCCTGAAGAACCACGGCTACTCGACGGGGCAGTTCGGCAAGAACCACCTCGGCGACAAGAACGAGTTCCTGCCGACGGTGCACGGGTTCGACGAGTTCTTCGGAAACCTCTACCACCTGAACGCCGAGGAGGACCCGGAGGACCCCGACTACCCGGAGAAGCACGGCTTCGAGCAGTTTCGCGAGCGCTTCGGCCCGCGTGGGGTGCTGCGCTGCAGGGCCACGAACAAGGACGATCCGAAGGAGCACCCGCGCTGGGGCCGCGTCGGCAAGCAGCGGATCCAGGACACCGGGCCGCTGACGCGGAAGCGGATGGAGACCTGCGACGACGAGTTCGTTGACGCCGCGGCCGACTTCATCCAGCGCCAGCACAGGCGTCGCCGGCCCTTCTTCTGCTGGGTGAACACGACGCATATGCACCTCCGCACGCACACCAAGCGGAGGAGCCTGGGGAAGGCCGGCCGCTGGCAGTCGCCGTACCACGACACGATGCTCGATCACGACCGGAACGTCGGCCAGCTCCTCGACCTGCTCTACAGGCTCGGGATCGCGGAGGACACGATCGTCATGTACGGCACCGACAACGGGCCGCACATGAACACGTGGCCCGACGGCGCAATGACGCCGTTCCGCAGCGAGAAGAACACGAACTGGGAAGGGGCGTTCCGCGTGCCGCTGATGGTGCGCTGGCCGGGGAAGATCCCGGCCGGCCTCGTCTCGAACGAGATCGTGCAGCACCACGACTGGCTGCCGACCTTCCTCGCGGCGGCGGGCGAGCCGGACATCGTCGAGAAGCTGACGCAGGGCCACGAGGCGGCCGGCAAGACGTTCAAGGTGCACATCGACGGCTACAACCTCCTCCCCTACCTAACGGGCGAGGAGGAGCGCAGCCCGCGACAGGGCTTCATCTACTTCAGCGACGACGGCGACCTCGTCGCGCTGCGCTTCGACAACTGGAAGCTCGTCTTCATGGAGCAGCGGGCGCAGGGGACGCTCGAGCTGTGGGCGGAGCCCTTCGTCCCCTTGCGGATACCGAAGCTCTACAACCTCCGCACCGACCCCTTCGAGCGGGCAGACACGACCTCGAACACGTACTGGGACTGGTACATCTCCAAGGGCTACATGATCCTGGCGGCGCAGGCCATCGTCGCCGACTTCCTGGCGACGTTCGAGGAGTTCCCGCCGCGCCAGAAGGCGGCGAGCTTCACGATCGACCAGGCGCTCGAGAAGATGGCGGACGCGGCGAGCGGAGCGCGCGGCTGATGAGCCTCGCGTCGTGGCGCGATACGCCGAGCCGCGCCGCGATCGTCGAGTTCACGGAGGGGCGGCACAAGAGGTCCCGCCCGAAGAGCGGATCGCGGTCTTCGACAACGACGGCGACCGCGATCGGGAGCGACTGTCCGATGGCTTGGCCCATCTCTCGCGATCATCCCGGACACGCAGGACGTGAGGCAACGCTCACGAAGTTTGTCCGGTCAGGCTGTAACCATCGGTTCAATCCGGCTGGCAGGCACGGCCGGGGACCCG
>JBKPHO010000141.1:0-1531 GCA_046729915.1 Actinomycetota bacterium
TGCTCGCGGCGAAGCTCGTCGCGCTCTTTCCCGATCACGATCCGTCGCACCAAGCGCTCATCGCCGTCTTCGACGCCGGGACAGGGACGCCGCAGGCGGTGATGGACGGGACGCACATCACCGCGGTGCGGACCGGTGCGAGCTCCGCGGTGGCCACACGCGCGCTGGCGCGGGAGGACGCGGGGGTGCTCGCGGTCCTCGGCGCGGGAGTCCAGGGCCGCTCGCACCTCGACGCGGTGCGGCGAGTGCGGGAGTTCGACGAGGTGCGCGTGGCGAGCCGGACCTACGAGCATGCGCAGGCGCTGGCGGATGAAGCCGGCGCCGTAGCCGTCGAGTCGTTCGAGGAGGCGGTGCGCGGCGCCGACGTCGTCTGCTGCTGCACACACGCCTCCGAGCCGGTGCTGCGGCGCGACTGGCTCGAGCCGGGGACGCACGTGTGCTCGGTCGGCGCGTCACAGGAGGGGCCGGAGCTCGACCGGGAGACGGTGAGCGCCGGCCTGCTCTGCGTCGAGTCGCGCGTCGCGTTCGAGCCGCCGCCGGCAGGCGCGTTCGAGCTTCAAGGTCTCGACCCTTCCAGCGCAGTTGAGCTCGGCGAGATGCTCGCAGGCACGAAACTCGGCCGCACGAGCGACGAGCAGATCACCGTCTACAAGTCGATGGGGCACGCCGTCGAAGACGCCGCCGCGGCCGCGCTCGTGCTGGAGCGCGCTACGGCTTCCTGATCCGCACGCCGAATTGCTCGGCCGGGCGGAGCGCGCCGCCGCAGGATTCGCACTCGACGGCGAAGGCAGAGGAGAAGCGCGCACCGCAGCCCGGGCACTGCGAGCGCAGCTCCTCGCCGCATTGCGGGCACTCCGCCGGCAGTTCGGAGACGAACTCCTCGAAGTAGCGCTGCGTGAACCCGCAGGCGAGGCAAAACGCAACCCAGTCGCCAAGCGTCTTCCGGCGCTCCTCCTGCAGCCATGTCCTCGCCTTGCTCACGCGGTCACTGTAGCCCCGCCCCGGCACTGGCCGAGAGGTCCTGGCGAGTCGTTAGAGTTCGGCCGTCTCGTCCTCTCAGAAGTCACAGGGGTAAATGCATGGCGATTGCGCGTGAAGCCGAGCCGGTCGGCTCGCTGCAGGAAGTCAGAGAAGCAGGGCTCGACCGCGAGGACCTGCTGGCCGTCTACCGCAACATGGTGCTCACACGCGGGATCGAGGAGCGCGGCCACATCCTCTACAAGCAGGGCAAGATCCCCGGCTCGTTTTACACGGGCCGCGGGAACGAGGCCGCCTCGGTCGGCGTCGCCACGGCGATGAGGCCCGAGGACGTGGGCACGCCGCTCCACCGGGACATGGGCGTCCACGTGACGCGCGGAGTCGAGCCGTGGCGGATCTTCGCGCAGTACATGGGCCGCGTCGACGGCCCGACGCGCGGCAGGGACGGGAACGTGCACATGGCGGACTCGAACCTCGGGCTGCTCGCGATGGTCAGCCACCTTCCGGCGATGCTGCCGGTGGCGGTCGGCTGTGCGCTCGCCTTCCGCATCCG
>JBKPHO010000142.1:0-20795 GCA_046729915.1 Actinomycetota bacterium
CGTCATCGCGAAGTAGCCGCCCTCGTCGAGGGTCTCGGTGCCGCTGTCGTCCTTGAAGAGGAAGTACTCGAGCTCCGGGCCGACGTTGAAGGTCTCGAAGCCGAGCTCGCTCATCCGCTCGAGCGCGCGCCGCAGGACGTAGCGCGGGTCGCCCTCGTACGGCTGTCCGTCGGGGGTGACGACGTCGCAGATCATTCGCCCTACCCTCGTCTCGCCTTCCTTCCAGGGCATCGGGGTGAACGTCGCCGGGTCGGGGATCGCGACCATGTCCGACTCCTCGATCGCGTTGAAGCCGGTGATCGAGGAGCCGTCGAAGCCCATCCCGTCATCGAGCGCGTCCTCGATCTCGCTCGGTGTGACCGCGAAGCTCTTCAGGTGCCCCTCTATGTCGGTGAACCAGAGGAGCAGGAACTCGATTCCCTCATCCTGGATCCGCTGCAGCACGTGCTTGCGCGCCTCCGGATCACTCGTCGCCCTCGGCTTGCTCTCGACCTGCGCCACGCTCAGTCCTCCCTTCAAAACACGAAAGCCCCGGACGCTTCCTGCGCCCGAGGCCGCGTCGCCTCTGAACGCGGTCAGTCTACAACAGCCGGAACCGGCAACTCGTCCAGTTCGGGCTCGCGGCCCTGGTGCGCGATCGCGCGGCCGTAGAGGCCGAGGGCCGGCGCGATCACGACCGCGCCGGCCGCGAGCGCGGCGCGGACCCCCCACGCGTTGCCGACCGCGCCGAGCACAGGCCCTCCGCCTGCCTGGCCGATCGCGTTCGCCTGGCCGCTCATCGAGAGCACCGTCGCCCGGACGCTCGAGTCGGTGATCTGCTCGTTCAGCCACGTGTCGTAGAGCGGGCCGGCCAGGTCGCGGGCGAAGAAGACGCCGAGCAAGGCCGCGATCGCGACCCACGTCGACCCGGTCAGCGCGAACACGAGCATGGCCGCGAGCTCGAGCAGCGTGAAGCCGAAGAGGAAGTGCGTAACCGCTTCCCGACCCCGGCGCTCCACACTCTTGATCAGGCGCCCGATCGCAGCGAACCCGAGGATCATCGCGACAAGCCAGAAGATGCCGAACCAGACCACCGGGTCGAGATCCCCGACGGCCGGAAGCCCGACGTCCCGCAGGAAATGGGCTTCCTTCAAGCGGTCGAAGGCCTCGCTGGAGGCGCCCATGAAGAAGTCGACGCCGACCAGGAACAGGATCACCGGCGCCGCCCACGCGTAGCGAGCGCCCGCGGCCGCCGTCGAGCGCATCTCGGCGAGGGCCGAGCTCCGCTCTGTCCGCGGCCGGCGGCGGAAGCCCGTCTCGGGCATGAGCACGATGCAGACGAGCCCGCAGGCGATCGTGAAGACGCCCCCGAGCACCACGCCGGCACGCAGCGAGAGCGTGCCGACGGCGACCTGCAGGATCAGCCCGGCGACGGCACCGGCCTGGCCGAAGCGCGTGCCCCGCAGGAAGAGCGTGCCGAGGTTCTCGGCGCCGACCTCGTCCGCGATCCAGGCCTGGTCGGCACCGCTCGTGAAGGTGTACGCGAGACCCCAGACCGCCCAGAGCGCGATGATCAGCCACGGCGCCGAGACGAGGCCGACCGCCACCCAGGCGGCACCCATGCCGAGGAAGCCGATGGTGAGCGAGAGCCGCCGGCTGTACGTGTCGGCGACAACACCGGTCGGGATCTCGAACAGGAAGACCGCCGCCTCCATCGCCGTCCCCATCAGCACCAGCTGCAGAGGCGAGAGGTGCAGCTCCTGGACGAGGTAGACGGCAACGACGATCCAGGTGGGCATCGAGCCCAGCAGCTCGAGGCCGTAATAGACGGTCCTTGCAGGTAGCCGTCTCACGCGACTCGGCTCACCCCGATCGCTTCAGCTTCCCGTGCTTCTTGGCGTAGCGCTCGCCGGTGCGGAAGGTCCACAGCCCGAGCGGGACGGCAACAGCGCCGATCACGAGCAGCGGCCAGATCTCACTCCAGAGCGCCGTCAGGCCCGTCCCTTCGAGGATCGCCTCGCGGCAGCCGCGCAGCGCGTAGGTGGCGGGCGAAATCTTCGCCAGCGCCTGCATCCAGCCCGGCAGCACCGAGACCGGGTAGTAGACGCCCGAGACCACGAGCAGCAGGCCCTGGGCGACGAAGCCGAGCTGCGTGCCCTTCTCGGGCGAGATCAGCGGCAGAACGGCGGTCATCATCCCGATCCCGATGAACGAGATCGAGGCGACGATAAGCAGCACGAGCGCGGCCGGGTAGTTCGCGTTCGGGAGGTGGAGCCCGAAGAAGGCGGCGACCACGCCGAACAGCAGTACCGCGCGGACGACGCCGTAGCCGATCGCGAACACGCCCATCCCGAACAGGTGCACGGGACGCGAGAGGGGCGCCATGAAGGTGTACTCGATCGTCCCCTCCCAGCGCTCCCAGGCGACCGTCTCGGTGAGGATCTCGAAGATGATCCCGAGGTAGGCCCAGATCACCGCCCCGACCAGCAGGATCGTGGTGACCCGGTCGACATCGATCTTTCCGCCAACCGCCGGGATGCCCTTGGCGATGAAGACGATCGTGAGCGTGTTCGCGACCGTCCAGAGGAAGAACGCGATGTCCCACCAGATGTAGCGCTTGACGAGGTAGATGTTGCGCTCGATCACGCCGCTGAGCCCGACCAGCTCGTGGCGCAGCGCCAGCGTCATCGCTCTCATTCGTCGTCACCTCCGCCGCCGTTCTCGAACGCGTGGCCGCTCGCGGCGAAGAACGCCTCCTCGAGAGTCGTTGCCTTGTAGCGGGCCTTCAGCTGGTCGGCCGGCTCGAGGCAGAGCAGGTCGCCGTCGTCGAGGATTCCGACCCGGTCGGCGAGGCTCTCGGCCTCGGCGAGGTCGTGCGTGCAGAGCAGCACCGTCGCGTCGTGCTCCGCGCGCACCTCGCGGATGAACTCCTGCACCTCCTGCTTCGAGCGCGGGTCGAGGCCGGTCGTCGGCTCGTCGAGCAGCAGCAGGATCGGCGCCGTCAGCAGCGCGCGGGCGAGCGCGACTTTCTGCTGCATGCCGCGCGAGAGGTTCTCCATCGGCTCGTCGCGCCGGTCCTCGGGGAAGCCGACCCGCGTCAGGATCTCGGGAATCTTCTCCTTGGTCGCCGAGGGCCGCAGCCCGTAGAACCGCGCCGCGTAGCTCAGGTTCTCGATCGCGGACATCTTCTTGAAGAAGCTCGCCTCGACCGAGACGCGGTTGACGAGCCGCCGCACCGCGCGCGTCTCGCGGAAGGCGTCGTGGCCGAAGACGCGGGCCGTCCCGCCGTCCGGGAGCAGCAGCGTCGAGAGCAGGCGGACGAGCGTTGACTTCCCGGAGCCGTTCGGGCCCAGGATCGCGACGCACTCGCCGCGCTCGATCTCGATGTCCACGCCCTTCAGAGCGGCCACGCGGCGGCGCCCGCGGCCGTCACGGCGGGTGAACTCCTTGCGCAGATCTTTGACTTCGAGGGCTTTCATCGTTGCTCCAACTCGACGGGACACGGACAGGGCGCGCTCGCGAGAAACGGCGGCGCGCGCGGGGACCGGAGTCAGCCGAGGAGCAACATCGCCGACCGAGGGTACCTCGGCGTTCTCAAGCTCGCAACTCCCGCGGAGTCCCTTGCGATGCCGCCTCAGGACGTGCGAGCTTCGCTCGTACGTCCGTCTGAACTGACCGGTCGACACGTTGGCCGTCATCCCGCCGCTCTGGACAGCGTCCGTCGCCTTTACTACCCTGGCCTCAAGCGTTCGCCGAGGAAGGCGGCCGCGGAGGCATTGGGGCCTCAGGACTCAGCGGGAGTCCTGGGCCCTTTTTGTTTGGTCCGAAAGGAGACGGGATGGCGACCGAAGAGGCGAGGCATTACCTGGCAAACGGCTCGGCGGAGAAGCCGGCGCCGAAGGAAACACTGGAGTGGGCGGGCCGGACGCAGGCGCAGATGGTCGACCTGAAGTTCTGCGACCTGCTCGGGACCTGGCAGCACGTGACGCTGCCGATCTCTGCCTTCGACGAGTCCGCCTTCGACGAGGGCCTCGGCTTCGACGGCTCCTCGATCCGTGGCTGGCAGGGGATCTCGGAGTCGGACATGCTGCTGATGCCCGACGCCGCGAGCGCCGTCCTCGACCCGTTCACGCAGGCGCCCACGCTCTCGCTCGTCTGCGAGATCGCCGACCCGATCACGCGCGACGGTTACGGCAAGGATCCGCGCCGCGTAGCGCGTGGGGCCGAGGAGTACCTGCGAGAGACCGGCATCGCCGACACGGCTTACTTCGGGCCGGAGTGCGAGTTCTTCGTGCTCGACTCGGTCTCGTACGAGCTCGCCGACCACCGCTCGCACTACGCGATCGACTCGGCGGAGGGGCACTGGAACTCGGCCGAGCCCGGGCTCGGCTACACGGTGCGGCCGAAGGAGGGCTACTTCCCGCCCGCGCCACACGACACGCTGCACGACCTGCGCTCCGAGATGGTGCTGACGCTCGAGCGGCTCGGGATCCCCTGCGAGTTCCACCACCACGAGGTCGCCTCCGGCGGCCAATGCGAGATCGACCTGCGCTACCAGGCGCTGACGCGGATGGCCGATCAGGTCATGACCTACAAGTACGTCGTCAAGAACGTCGCCCGCGCGGCCGGGAAGACCGTGACCTTTATGCCGAAGCCGCTCTTCGGCGACAACGGCTCGGGGATGCACACGCACCAGTCGTTGTGGAAGGAGGGCACGCCGCTGATGGCCGACAAGTCCGGGTACGCGGGGCTTTCCCAGCTCGCGCGCTCGTACGTCGGGGGGCTGCTCGTGCACGCGCCGGCGCTGCTCGCGTTCTGCGCACCGACGACGAACTCGTATCGGAGGCTGGTGCCGGGCTACGAGGCGCCGGTGAACCTCGTGTACTCACAGCGCAACCGCTCGGCCTGCATCCGCATCCCGATGTATTCCGAGTCGCCGAAGGCCAAGCGGATCGAGTTCCGCTGCCCGGACGCCGCGGCGAACCCGTACCTCGCGTTCGCGGCGATGCTGATGGCCGGTATCGACGGGATCCAGAAGGGGCTCGACGCGGGCGAGCCGGCGGACTGGGATCTGTTCGAGGAGGACCGCGGCGTCGCGCAGGTGCCTGGCTCGCTCGCCGAGGCTCTCGACGCGCTCGAGACCGACCACGAGTTCCTGCTCGAGGGCGGCGTCTTCTCGGAGGAGCTGATCCACACGTGGATCGACTACAAGCGCGAGAACGAGCTCGACGTCGTGCGGCTCCGGCCTCATCCGGCTGAGTTCGCCCTCTACTACGACTGCTGAGTTGATCGCGACGGCAGTTCTCGTGCGAGACCTCCGGCCGGACGACTGGCCGGAGGTCTCGCGGATCTACGCCGAGGGGATCGCGACGGGCAACGCGACCTTCGAGACAGAGGTGCCGTCTTGGGAGCCATGGGACGCGGCACACCTTGCCGAGCACCGCTTCGTGGCGGAGCGTGACGGCCTTGTCGTCGGCTGGGTCGCCCTGGCGCCGGTCTCCTCGCGCTGCTGCTACGCGGGCGTGGCCGAAGTGAGCACGTACGTCGGCGAGGAGGCCCGCGGCGAAGGGGTCGGCGGGGAACTCCTGGCCGCGCTGGTCGAGAGCTCAGAGCGGGCCGGGATCTGGACGCTGCAGACGGGTGTGTTTCCGGAGAACGAGCCGAGCCTCAGGCTCCTGCGGCGGTTCGGCTTCCGAGTCGTCGGCACGCAGGAGCGAATCGGCCGGCTGAACGGCGTCTGGCGGGACGTGGTGCTGCTGGAACGGCGCAGCGAGGCGGTCGCGTGACGCGGGCCAGGGACTGTCCCTCCGCCATGGCCGAACGAGACATGCCGGTCGGTCGGCCAGCCGCACGGGGCCGCGGCCTCGGCACGTTGGGACATGTCCGTTTCGGCCCCGTCCCAGGGACAGTCCCTGGGACATGTCCAAAAGGGACACCGGAGGTGATGAGATGAGGAAGGTCGAGGCAGTCGTCCTGCGCGAGCGGGTCGAGATCGTGATCGACGCCGTCGAGGAGCAGACCGGCCACGTGGGCGTCACGGTCGTCGAGGCGGTCGGTCACGGCCGCCAGCGCGGGATCACGCACGAGTACCGCGGGCGGGTCTTCGAGTCGCGCTTCCTGCCGAAGGCGCTGCTCACGTTCGTCGTGGCCGACGAGCTCGCCGCTGCCGTCGCGGCAACAGTCGCGGACGCGGCCCGGAGCGGCAACGAGTGCGGTGACGGGCTCGTCTGGACGACCCCGGTCGAGCACGTGACGCACCACCGCACCGGCCTTCCGCTGCGGCGCGCGGAGGAGGAAGCGGCATGAAGAACAGCGACCTTCTCCTCGCCGCCAACACCCTCTGGGTCGTCGTCGCGGCCATCCTCGTGATGTTCATGCAGGCCGGCTTCGCATTCCTCGAGGCTGGCCTCACGCGGATGAAGAACGCCGCGCACATCGCCGGCAAGAACGTGCTGATCTTCGCCGTCTGCTCGCTCGTCTACTGGGCGGTCGGGTTCGGGATCGCGTTCGGCGACGGAAATGCTCTGACCGGCACGGGGGGGTTCGCGCCCTCCGTCGACTCGCTCCTGGCGATCGGTCAGGCGCCGTACTCGTTCTTCACCACCGTCCCCGGCGCGGCCGGCTACCTCTTCGAGGTCGTCTTCGCCGGCGTCTCGCTCGCGATCGTCTGGGGCGCGATGGCTGAGCGTGCGAAGCTCTGGGTCTACTTCGTCTTCGGCGCCGCCTTCACGCTCATCTACTCGGTCACCTCCCACTGGGTCTGGGGCGGCGGCTGGCTGTTCGGGCTCGGGATGCAGGACTTCGCCGGCTCGACGGTCGTGCACTACCAGGGTGCGCTCGCCGCACTCGCGGGAGCGCTGCTGCTCGGACCGCGGATCGGCAAGTTCGACGGCAGCCGCGGCAACCCGATTCCGGGCCACAACATCCCCTACGCCGTCCTCGGCACGATCATCCTCTGGTTCGGCTGGTTCGGCTTCAACCCGGGCTCGACGCTCGGCGTCGTCACCGGCGACCGCATCGGCTTCTTCGCCTATGTCGCCCTGACAACGAACCTGGCGGCGGCGGCCGGGGCGCTCAGCGGAGCCACCACCGCCTGGCTCGTGCTCCGCAAGCCGGACATCTCGATGATGCTGAACGGCGTCCTCGCCGCGCTCGTCGCGGTCACTGCCGCCTCGGGGTTCGTCGCGCCGTGGGCCGCGGTCGTCATCGGACTCGTCTCGGGCGTGATCGCGGTCGTCGGCGTGCTCGCGGTCGAGCGGGTCGGGATCGACGACCCGATCGGCGCCGTGGCCGTCCACGGTGTCTCGGGTGTTTGGGGCACGGTCGCAACCGGTCTCTTCGCGGTCCCGGCGCTGGCTGCGACCCTGAATACCGGCCAGGGCGGGTTCGTCTACACCGGCTCGCTCCACCAGGTCTGGGTACAGCTGCTCGGCCTCGCCGCCGTAGGCGCGTTCACCTTCACCGCCTCGTTCGGCTGCCTCTGGACGCTGAAGCGGCTCTGGGGGATCCGCGTCGAAGAGGAGACCGAGACCGCCGGCCTCGACGTGTCCGAGCACGGCATGTGGGGCTATCCCGAGTTCTACATCCCGGTTCCCGGCGGCTGGAATCAGTCATTACAACACCTCCAGCACGCGGGCATGGCCGACGTGCCGGAGCCGGACCCGCAACAGTCGCCGCCGCCACAGTCGATCCCAGAACCGGAGGCTGCATAACTGGAGCACGAGAGAAGCACGTGTGAGGATCGTCTGCTGCGCGAGAGGAACCCGGAATAATGAGCCTCGTGGAGCGGCTGGTCGTCACGCTGAGGCTGCGGACAGGAACGCAGGAGCGGGCGGCCAGGCTTATCGCTGCTGGTCCACCCTTTAACCCAGCGGAGCTCGGCCTCGCTCGGCACGCGGTCTATCTCGGCGACGACCTCGCGATCTTCGCGTTCGAAGGCGAAGAGGTCGAGGAGCAGGTTCGGTTGGTAATCAACGACCCTGTCCGCTCCGCATCCTTCGCGGCCTGGGTGCCGCTCCTTGCCGGCCGCCCCGCCCTGGCCCACGAGGCCTACTACTGGGAGGCGGACGGCGAGTCGTAGGCCGTGAGGCGGTGGCCAGCGCGCTGCCCGCCGCTGCTCCTCGTAACAGGCGCAGAGGACGGTTGGGAGGAGGTCGCGGACTTCATCCTCTCTTGGACGACCGAGCACGCGACCCGCTCGACGAGTCCGGCCTAGAGCGCCGTGCGTCTCACACCGGAGCGCAGTTTTCCGACGTAGTCGACACGCGTGGCGCTGATTTGCCGCGCTTCGATCGCAGCTCGTTCGTCTTCCTCGCTCGTCTCGGCGAGATCGGGGAAGAAGTACGGCCCCTGGGCGAAGTGCTCGCGATCGAAACGCTGGTCCAGGAGGCGAAGGAGGGTCTCTGCAGCATGGACGTGCTCCCGGCGCGCCCAGGCCCGCACATAGGCGCCCCACGGCTTCCCAGAGGCGTTCCACTCGTCGCGTCGACGATGCAGCCAGCCCGTCTCGTCATCCGATCCGAGGCGCGCGAAACACCAGAGCGCCGTCGGCTCGTCGAATCGCTCCCAGTCCCACTCCACCACGACCACTGTCCCTCGAGTCGCCAGCGTGCCGGCGAGACGGTCGATGACCAGTTCCGGATCGGACACGTGGTGGAGTGACGTCGAGGCGACGACGGCATCGACGTCTTCGAACGCCTCAGCCTGCTCGAATTCGACGCGCCGATACTCCGCTCCGTCGGGCGCCTCCGGATCGACGCCTACCGCCCCGTAGCCGCGCGAGCGGAGCATCGGGATGAAGCCACCCAGCCGGCCACAGCCAATCTCCAGCACTTTCGCCGGAGGCGCCGGTAGCCGGTCGCGAACCACCGTCCACATCGCAGCGAGCCACTGTTCTGCGGCCGTCACCTCCGCATGCTACGCCGCCCGGAATCCGCACCGTCGCCGGGCCTACCTCCCTTTCCGGCAGGCTACGGCCATGCGCTACCGCTTCGTCGACTGTCGCTGGGAGCTCGGCTCCCCGGGCCGCGGGCGGGAGCGCTACCTCGCCGGCCACATTCCGGGAGCGTCCTTTCTCGACGTGGACGAGGACCTTTCGGCACCGCCCGGGCCGCGTGGGCGGCACCCGCTGCCCGCGGCCGACGATTTCGCGCGGGCGGCCTCGCGCGCCGGGATCGAAGACGGCATCCTCGTGGTCGCCTACGGGAACATGGGCGGGCCGGAGCGGCTCTGGTGGCTCCTGCGCCACTTCGGGCACGACGACTGCGCGGTGCTCGAGCTCGACGCCTGGCACGGGCCGCTTCGCACCGGCGAGGAGGAGGTCGAGCCCGCCCACTTCATACCGCGCCAACGCGCCGACGACACGATCGAAGCCGACGAGCTAGTGCAGCGCCCCGACGAGCTCGTCGTCGTCGACGCTCGCCGCCCCGAGCGGTTCCGCGGCGAGCCTAACCCGATCGACAAGGTCCCAGGCCGGATCCCGGGAGCGCAGAACGCACCGTGGGACGAGCCGCTGCCGGAGCTGCCGGAGGGCGAGCTGGTCGCGTACTGCGGCTCCGGCGTCACAGCTTGCGTCGTGCTCCAGCGCCTCGCGCTCGCGGGTCGCGACGCCAAGCTCTACCCCGGCTCCTGGAGCGAGTGGGAGCAGCTCGGCCTGCCCGTCACGCGAGGCTGAAGTCAGCCTGCCTGCCGCCGGCCGCGGCCGGCCGCACATCACGCGGTTGCCGCTACCGAGGCCGACTTCCCGAAGCCGTTCAGGTACGGCTGCCAGCGGTTCGGGATCTTCGGCGTCGCGAGGTGGATGAAGAGCACCGGTGCGGGCGCTCGCGGAGGTCGGCGCAGCGTCATCTTGACCTCGTCCGGCAGGCGGTTGCCTTTCCGCATGTTGCAAGGCGCGCACGAGGTGACCACGTTCTCCCAGACGGAATCGCCACCCCGACTCCGCGGCACGACGTGGTCAAGCGTCAGCCGCCCGCTCGTGGAGCCGCAGTACATGCAGCGCCAGCCGTCGCGGGCGAACAGCGCCCGCCGCGAGATCTTCCGCTGCAGCGTGCGCGGCACGCGGACGTACTGGACGAGCCGGATTACGTGGGGCCACGGGAAGGCTCCCGTGGCGGATCTGAGAGGTTGGTCGAGCTCCTCGATCACCTCGGCCTTGCCCTTGAACACGAGCACGTGGGCACGACGAACGGTGGTGACGTTCAACGGCTCGTAACTCGCGTTCAGGACAAGAACCTGCTGCATCGGCCGAAACTTTAGCGTGACATGGCCCGCTCAACGGCTTCCGCTTCCTCCGGCGAGAGCGCCACCGACGGGCGGCCGCGGTCGAGCTCTTTCATATAAATCCGCGCGTAGTCGCGACCCTGAATGGCGGTGACCACGACGCCGCTCCGGGCGGAGTCGAGCACGGCGAGCGACGCCGACTGGTGGCCGCCGGTGTTCTCGTAGGCGTCGTAGCGGACGATCGAGGTGTTCGTCACCGACCCGTCCACCCGCCGGTCGACGCGCACCAGCCCAGCGGCGATCTCGTCGACCGCGCGGTGCAGATCGTCGATCCGCGCCTGGAGCGAGACCGCGAAGTCGACGAGGTCGGTCTTGCCCTCGCCGAGCAGCACCGCCTGGCCCTCGCGCAGCTTCCGCACGCGCCTCAGCACCCACACCGCCGCGAGCAGCGAGAGCACCGCGACGGCTGCGGCTGCGATCGCGATCCAGGCAGCGGTCGCGCTCGAGACGCTCATGAACTACGGCGCGACCGAGAAGATGACCGAGTAGTCGGCCGAGTTGTTGTCGGTCTTCGTCTCGCCCTGCACGGGCTGGACCTCGACCTTGATCTGCGCGGGCTTGGCGGGTGTCAGGGCTGGGAAGTTCGAGAAGCTGACCGTCTTCTGCTCGCCCGGGTTGATGAAGCCGATGTTCGCGCGCTTCACCACGTCGGGATTGCCCGCCTGGACGATCCTGAGCGTGACCGGGATATTCGCCTCCTGCGAGTCGCCCGAATCCTCGACGGTGACCTGGAAGCTCAGGTTCGTGGTCAGGATGACGGTCGTCTGGCTCGTCGTGCTCAGCTCGAGGTTCTGCGGGAAGGCCTTCGTGGAGACGAGATTCGTCCCCCGC
The DNA here is from genome assembly GCA_046729915.1 of Actinomycetota bacterium. Taxonomy (GTDB): domain Bacteria; phylum Actinomycetota; class Thermoleophilia; order Gaiellales; family Gaiellaceae; genus AC-32. The sequence continues at coordinate 11,092 of JBKPHO010000142.1, forward strand.
AGGCCACCCTGGCTCGGCGTCACCGTGCTGCCGCGGATCTTCCCGATGACGGTTTCCATCGCCGTCGGCGTGGCGAGCTCGGAGGTCTGGAGGAACGTGGAGGACGGCACGAGCGGCCCGCCGGCCGTGTTCGTTCCGGTGACTCCCTGCCGCTTCAGCTCTGCGGTCGCCGGCGCCTTGAACGAGTCCTCGTAGATCACGTCGCTCGCGAGCAGGCGCTGCATCTGGCCCGCCAGCACGGTTCCGGCGCGAGTCGTGTCCTTCACCTTCGCGGTGGCCGCCAGCGCGCTTGCGAGCCCGTTCAGGCCGCTGACCCGGTACTGCAGCGCCTGGATTAGCGCGGCGTGCTCATCCGTGAGCGTCCCCGGCGGCGTGATCTCGCGCGCGCGCTCGACGTCAAGCTGCTCCTGGCGCGCGAGGCCGGCGATCCGCTGCTCGAGCTGCGCCTCTTTCAGACCCTGCGCCGCGAACGCGTTGCTGAGGCCCCGCCCGATCTGCTGGGACGAGCCCGCCACCTCGGAGACGTTGCTCATGTAGTCCTTGTACGTCTTCTCCTTGCTCGCCTCGCTGCAGCTCTGAATCCAGAACACGAGCAGGACGACGATCAGGATCGCGAAGGCGACCAGGCCGACCAGGCGCAGCAGCGGCGTCAGGTTCGTCGGCGTCCTCGGCGGGCGCTGGGGACCGCGAGGACCGCGGCGCGGAATCAACCGCTCCCGCTGGGCCTCCTGGGTCGGCGGCTCTTCCTCCTCGAAGAAGTCGAAGTCGATGTCGGTGTCGTGCTCGGTCACGGCCCGGCTTTGCAGGGGAAAGTCGGCTCACTCTAGCGACTCCGTCGGCCGGGGCAGGACTCTTCGGCGGAGCGCGAAACGAAGGGCACCATGGCCGAAGCGGCTCTTGCCCTGTCCCCCAGCGAGCTCGTGGCCGAGCGCTACCGGCCGCTGCGCCCGCTCGGCAGCGGCGGCTCCGGTTCGGTCTGGCTCGCGCGCGACGAGCGCACCGGGCTCGACGTCGCCCTGAAGATCGTCCCGCGCGAGGGAAAGGCGGCGACTCGGGCCGAACGCGAGGCGCTCGCAGCCGCGCGGCTCCGGCACGAGCGATGTCTGCGCGCGTACGGACTCGACCGCGACATGCGCAACGTCTACATCGCCTATGAGTACGTGCCGGGGCAGACGATGCGGCAGGCGCTGCGGGCGGGCGCGCTTAACGACGCGGCGGCGGTCGAGACGGCCGCGCAGGTGCTCGACGGACTCGCTCACGCCCACGCGCGGGGAATCGTCCACCGTGACGTGAAGCCGTCGAACGTGCTGCTTGCGGAGGGAGAGGAGCTTTCCGTGCGCTTGCTCGACTTCGGGCTCGCGCAGCTCGCCGAGGAGGAGTCGCTGACCGCCACGGGCGACGTGCCGGGGACGCTGGCCTACGTGCCGCCGGAGCGCCTCGTCCACGGCGAGTCGGGCGGCCCGCCCGCAGACGTCTGGGCGGTCGGCACCATGCTCTGGGAGGCGCTCGCGGGCTGGCACCCGTTCTGGAACGGATCGCTGCTGGAGACGGCGAAGCGCATCGAGACTGGCGCGGCCCCGCTCTCGCAGGTGCGGCCGGACCTCCCAAAGCCGCTGTGCGCGCTGGTCGACCGGATGCTTGCGGTCGACCCCGCCCGTCGGCCTCCCGCCGCGCGCCTGGCCTCCGAGCTCCGCGACGCCTTCGCGGAGCGGCTCCGCCGGCGCAAGACGCGGACGACGATCCCGATTCCGCGCGTGCCCTTGCACCTCCTCGCACCAGGGGCCGCGGCGCTGTTCGCCGGCTGGACGACCGCGACGATGCCGTTCTTCCCGCAGCTGTTCGTGCCGCTGCTCGCCGTCCTGGCGGGAGCGTTGACGCTCGTGGGGCCCCGGCTCGGCCTCGCCTTAACGCTCGCAGTGCCGGTGTTCCCACTCGGGAACGTCTCCGCCGGGCTCGCCTTCCTCTACGCCGCCGTGGCCTGCTGCTGGCTCGTCTTCTCGTGGCGCACTCCGCGCGCCGGCCTGTTCCTCGTGCTCGGGCCGCTGCTTGCGCCTGTGCTCGCCCTCGGGCTGCTGCCGCTCGCCGCGCAGGCGATCGGCGGCCGGGCCAGGCGCGCCGTTCAGGTCGCGACGGCCGTGCTGCTCGCGGCGCTCGTCGCGGGGATCCGCCACGCGCCGCTGCCGTTCACCGGCACCGAGCCGCCACGGGGGCTCGGGATCGCAGAGAGTGGCGACCCCTTCGCCGTCGCGACGGCACTGCTAAGGGCGCTCGAGGCGCATCCGGCGCTGCTGCTCGAGGCCGTGGTCCTGGCGGCGGCTGCCGTCGTTCTCCCGTTCGCGCGCGAGCGCGGGATCTGGGCGATTTCCGGCCTCGGCGCGGGGCTGATCGCGCTGACGCTCCTGCCTGCGCCAACGGTGGCCGCAACCCCGCTCGTCCTGGCCGCCTGGGCCACGTGCGCCGCTCTGGCGCTGCACCCTCGCCTCCCGGAAATCGCCCTCCCCTGGTCACCCGGAACGGGTCAGGCGCGCAGGGCCCGAAGCTAGAGTTCCAGGCCCGGGGATAACCGGGTCGAATGAGCGTCCTCAGAAACATCGAGCACAAGATCGAAGGCCTGTTCGAAGGCGTCTTCGGGCGCGCCTTCCGCACCCACGTGCAGCCGGTCGAGCTCGCGCGCAAGCTCGTGAAGGAAATGGAGGACCACCGCGTGATCTCGGTCTCCCGGGTCTACGCGCCGAACGAGTACACGGTTTACCTGGCACCGGCCGACCGCGAACAGTTCGCGAACTACGAGGACTCGCTCCGCAGCGAGCTCCAGGAGTACCTTGCCGAGAACGCGCGACGCGAGCGCTACGAGCTGCTCTCGCCGCCGGAAGTCCTCTTCGAGACCGACGACGACCTTGAGATGGGCGAGTTCGGGATCGCGACGCGGATGGTGCAGGGCGCGACGCCGCAGCCCGGCGAGCCGCCGGCCCAGGCTGAGCCTGCAGGGACGATGGTCTATCGCAAGCCGCCGGCCGAGACGGAGGCCGTCTCGGCCGAGGAGCTCGGCCTCGGGCGCGAGGTCGTCAGCCTCACCGTCAACGGCACGAAGCACGAGCTGGACGGCACCCCGGTCACGATCGGCCGCTCGAAGGAGTGCGACATCCAGCTTCCCGACCCGAACGTCTCGCGCAGGCACGCCGAGGTCCGGCAGGAAGGCGCCGCCTACTGGGCGATCGACCTCGACTCGACGAACGGGATGGAGGTGAACGGGCGCCGCCAGAAGCGCGCGAAGCTGCGGCAGGGCGATCGAATCACGCTGGGCTCGACCGAGCTCGTCTTCCGGCGGGAGACGGAGTCGCAGGCGTGATGCTCGCGTCCGTCGCCGTCGAGGAGGCCCTGCTCGTTCTCAAGCTGGTCTTCCTCGTCCTGCTCTACCTCTTCATCTGGCGGATCGTCCGCTCGGCGGCGCGCGACGTGCGGATGCCGCAGGAGAGCTTCGTGCTGGCGCCGGGCTCGGTACCCGGGCTCGGGCAGGAGCAGAACCGGGTGGACAGCGGGCGCCTCATCGTCGTCTCGAGCCCGGCCCTCGAGGAGGGCGACGAGCTCTCGCTCGACTCGTCCTCGCTTCTGGTCGGCCGCGGCTCGCGCAACGACGTCGACCTCACCGGCGACGAGTACGCGTCTTCGGAGCACGCTCGCATCGAGCCGCGCCGAGACGGGGTCTGGCTCGAGGACGTCGGCTCGACGAACGGCACGTACCTCAACGGCATCCAGCTCACGAGCGCGAAACGCCTCACGCCGGGCGACGTGGTGCGGATCGGCGAGACCGAGCTGAGGTACGAGTCGTGAGGCGTCGCTTGCGATGCCGATATCAGGACGCGCGGGTGAGGCTGTGAGCGGGCGGATGCCGATGCGGAGCGCGAGCCTCACCGACACCGGCCGCAGGAGGCGCCACAACGAGGACGCCTACGTGGCCGAGCCGCCGCTGTTCGCGGTCGCCGACGGGATGGGCGGCGCGCAGGCGGGCGAGCTCGCCTCCAGCCTCGCGGCCGAGGCTCTGCGGGACGACACCTCGCAAGCGGAAGGCGACGGCGAGCGGCGCGTCGACGAGCTGATCCAGGCGGCGAACCGGCGGGTCTACGAGCGCCAGTCCGAGGATGCAGCGGCCTCGGGCATGGGCACGACGATGACCGTCGCGCTGGTGGAGGACGGCCGCGTCGCGATCGGCCACGTCGGCGACTCGCGCGCCTACCTGATCCGCGACCGCCGGCTCGAGCAGCTCACCGAGGACCACTCACTCGTCGCCGAGCTCGTCCGCAGCGGCAAGCTCTCGCCCGAGGAGGCCGAGGGCCACCCGCAGCGCTCGGTGATCACACGCGCGCTCGGCACGGACCCGGACGTGGATGTGGACACGTTCTCCGTCGAGACGAGGCCGGGCGACCTCTTCCTCCTCTGCTCGGACGGTCTCACCGCGATGGTCGACGACGAGACGATCCTGGCCGAGGTGGAGAGGAACCGCGACGATCTCGGCGCGGCGGCCAAAGCGCTCGTGCGCGCGGCAAACAAGGGCGGCGGCGAGGACAACATCACCGTCGTCTTCTTCGAGATCGCCGGCGCCGGCGACACCGAGACGACCGTCACGCTGCCGCCGGTCGAGCAGGACGACGAGGAGACGCTCGACGAGCTCGACCGGGTTCCGGCGATCGTGGCCGAGGACGGCAGGCCCGCGGCCCCGCCGCGCAGGAGGAGGCGGGGCCTCGTCTTCGCCGCCCTCGCGTTCCTGCTCGTCATTGCGGCTGCGGGCGCGGTGCTCTGGGGCCTGTGGCGCTCGCACTTCGTCGGCGTCGAGGCCGACGGCCACGTTGTCGTCTACCAGGGCGTCCCGTGGAACGTCGTCGGCAACGTCCACCTCTACCGGCCGGTGTACGTAAGCCCGCTCCTCGCCTCGCAGCTCAGCCAGAGCGAGCGCCGCAAGCTGTTCGACCACTCGCTGCGCAGCGAAGGCGCGGCTCGGTCCGCCGTGCGGCGCTACGAGGAGCAGATCGGAGCAAGATGAGCACGCTACGCGTCTGGTTTGGCTGGAGATCTCGGGCTGGTCGTCCTCGCTCTGTCCAACGAACCGCTCGCGAGGTTGCCCAGTGAGCGCGAGGAACCGCGAGCTGGCGAACCTGGTCGTCGTCGGCACGCTCACCGCCCTCGGCTTCGCCAGCGTCTACATCGCCCGGCAGGAGGTCATCTCCACGGCGTCGCTCTCGTACGCGGCCTTCTTCTTCGCGCTCTACCTCGCCGCGCACCTCGTCGCGCGGGTGACGGTGCCGTTCGCCGACCCGTACCTGCTGCCGATGGCCGGCCTGCTCACCGGGATCGGCCTCACCGAGATCTACCGCCTGAACCCCTCGGACGCGTTCCGCCAGGGCCTCTGGATCGTCGTCGCGCTGGCCGCCTTCGTGGTGACGCTGCTCTTGCTGCACCGCGACTACCGCCGCCTCGAGAGCTACAAGTACCTCTTCGGGCTGACCGCAATCGGCCTGCTCGTGCTCCCGGCGCTGCCCGTGCTCGGGACGACCGTGAACGGGGCGCGCCTGTGGATCCACTTCGGCTCGCTCCAGTTCCAGCCGGGCGAGCTCGCGAAGGTGATGCTGATCGTCTTTCTCGCCGGCTACCTGCGCGAGAAACGCGAGGTCCTGGCGCAGGGTCGCCTGAAGGACTTCGGGCCGCTGCTTCTGATCTGGGGCGGGGCGATGCTGGTGCTGATCGAGACGAACGACCTCGGCTCGGCGCTCCTGTACTTCGGGATCTTCCTCGGGATGCTCTACGTGGCGACGGGCCGCGCGCTCTACGTCGGCCTCGGCGGCACGCTCTTCCTCGCCGGCGCATTCGGCGTCTACCACTACGTCGCGCACGTGCGCGACCGCGTGACGATCTGGCTCCATCCCTGGACCGACCACGCCGTCTACTGCCCGATCAACGGGAAGATGCTGCCGCGGCAGGACTGCGCGAGCTACCAGCTGGTCAAGTCGCTCTACTCCGTGGCGCACGGCAACTGGCTCGGCACCGGGCTAGGCAAAGGCACCTTCGAGACCACCGGCGGCCATCAGCTGATCCCGTACCTGAACACGGACTTCATCTACTCGGCGCTCGCGCAGGAGCTCGGGCTGGTGGGTGTCTCGGCGCTGCTGCTTGTCTACATGCTCTTCGTCGCGCGGGGCTTCAAGATCGCGATGCTCGCCCACGACGGCTTCTCGAAGCTGCTCGCGGTCGGGCTGACTTTCGCCTTCGCGCTGCAAACGTTCATCATCGTCGGCGGGATCCTGCGGCTGATCCCGCTGACGGGGATCACGCTCCCGTTCGTGAGCTACGGAGGGTCGAGCGTAGTGGCGAACTTCGTCCTGCTTGCGGGCCTCCTGCTGGTGTCGAACCGAGCCAACGCGGAGCGCGGGTGAACCGGCAGATCGCACGCCTTGCCCTGGTCGGCGTCGCGCTCGTCGCGGCGCTAATCGTGGGGACGACCTACTGGCAGACGTGGGCGACCGCCGGTCTCGCCGACCGCCAGGACAACGAGATCCAGCGCGTGGCGCAGTTCTCGATCGAGCGCGGCCTGATCCGCGCTGCCGACGGCACGATCCTCGCCACCAACCGCCCCCGCAAGGTCGGCGGCCAGACGCTCTACTTCCGCCGCTACCCCCAGGGCGGTCTGTTCTCACACGTTGTCGGCTACTCGACGCAGTCGCGGGCTCGCGCCGGTCTCGAGTCGTCGCTGAACGACTTCCTGACCGGCTCGAACTCGAACCTCGGCACCGTCCTGAAGACCACGCTCGACCGGATCCGCGGCGCCACGATCAAGGGCAACAACGTCTGGCTGACGCTGCGGCCGGGGGCTCAGCGCGTCGCCATGCAGCAGCTCGCCGGCAAGTGCGGGTCGGTGGTCGCGCTCGACCCACGCACCGGCAAGGTGCTCGTAATGGCCTCGAGGCCGACATACGACCCGAACCTCGTGGAATCGAACTTCCGCAAGATCAGGACGACGAGCGCGGCCTGCCGTCCGGCCGCACCGCTTCTCAACCGCGCGACCGACGGCCTCTTCGTCCCCGGCTCGATCTTCAAGGTGGTCACGAGCGCGGCGGCCCTCGATTCGGGCCGCTACACGATCAACTCGACGTTCTTCGACCGCGGTTACTGCATCGAGTACGGCAAGCAGGTGAGGAACTTCGGCGACCAGAACGGGCCCGAGGTGTTCGGCTCGGTCAACTTCCTCCAAGCGCTCGAGCACTCGATCAACGCGGTCTTCTGCGAGATCGGCAAGTCGATCGGAGCGGGCCGGATCCTCCGCACCTCGAAGCAGTTCGGCTTCTACAAGGACCCGCCGCTCGAGACGCCCGGCAACGAGCGCGCGCCGAGCGGGCTCTACGACCACGGCAGGCTCTTCTACCCGACGGACCCGGCGACGCAGGTCGACCCCGGCCGCCTCGCCTTCGGACAGGAGCGGATGCTGACAACGCCGCTGCAGATGGCGATAGTGGCTGCGGCGGTCGGCAACAAGGGCGTGATCATGGAGCCGCACGTCGTCGACCGGATCACAGCGCCCGGCGGCGGCATCGTCGAGCGGACACGGCCGCGCAAGTACAAGCGCGCCATGCGCACGAACACCGCCGCCGACCTCGAGAAGATGATGGAGGCGGTCGTCACCGGCGGCACCGGAACCGCCGCACAGATCCCGGGCGTGCGCGTGGCCGGCAAGACGGGAACCGCCGAGACGGGCGGCACGCTCAACACGACGTGGTTCATCGCCTTCGCACCGGCGGGAGCCCCGCGCGTGGCCATCGCGGTCGTGTTGCAGAACCAGACCGGGGCCGGCGGCACCACCGCCGCGCCGATCGCGAAGGCCGTGATGCAGGCGATCCTCGCCGGAAGGTCGAACCCCTAATCTCCAATGGAGAGACATGGCCGTCTCTGACACGCTGATCGGCACCGTCTTCGACGGCCGCTACCGCATTGTGCGGAAGCTCGGCGCGGGCGGGATGGCGAACGTCTACCTCGCCGAGGACCAGGAGCTCGGCCGCCGCGTCGCGATCAAGATCCTCGACGACCGCCACGCCGCAGACGACTCGTTCATCGAGCGCTTCCGGCGGGAGGCCAAGAACGCGGCGGGCCTTTCCCACCCGAACATCGTCTCGATCTACGACCGCGGCGAGGCCGAGGGCACCTACTACATCGCGATGGAGTTCCTCGACGGACGCTCGCTCAAGGAGCTGATCGTCGGCCGCGGGCCCGCGCCGGTAAAGGTCGCGATCGACTACGCGCGCCAGATCCTCGCGGCTGTCGGCTTCGCGCACCGGCACGGGATCGTCCACCGCGACATCAAGCCGCACAACGTGCTCGTCGGCAACGAGGGGCGGCTGAAGGTGACGGACTTCGGCATCGCCCGCTCCGGGGCGAGCCAGATGACGGAGGTCGGCTCGATCATCGGCACCGCGCAGTACCTCTCGCCCGAGCAGGCGCGCGGCGCTCGCGTGGACCAGACCTCCGACCTCTACTCGGTGGGTGTCGTGCTCTACGAGATGCTGACCGGGCAGGTTCCGTTCACGGGCGACACGCCGCTCGAGATCGCGATGAAGCACCTCTCGGAGGTGCCGGCGCCGCCGTCGGAGCTGCGGCCCGAGGTTCCGCACGACCTCGACTCGGTTGTGCTGCGGGCGCTCGCGAAGGACCCGGCCGAGCGCTACCAGAGCGCGGACGAGATGGACGCTGACCTCGCGCGCGTGGCCCAGGGGCTGCCTGTCGATCCGGACACCGAGACCGCTGCAACCGCCGTGCTCTCCGGCTCAGGCGTGCTGGCCGCCGCGCCGACGTCCGTGCTCACCCGCCCGGAAGAGTCGGTCGTCACCCGGCCTTTGCCGCCCGGACGCACGCCGCCCGCGGGCTACTACGGCTACGAGGGCCCGCCGCGGCGACGGCGACCGGTCTGGCCCTGGATCCTCTCGCTGCTCCTGCTCGCGGCCGCGGGCGCGGCCGCGTGGTTCGCCTACACGAAGATCCAGGACCAGCTGGCCGCTAACAAACCTGTCCCCGTGCCGGCTGTTGCGGGGATCCAGGAGTCGCTGGCCGTCAAGAAGATCCGCAACGCCGACCTACTCCCCGACGTGCACCGCCGCTTCAGCACGACCGTCGAAAAGGGCGTCGTCATCAGCCAGAGCCCCGCCGCCGGCACGCACGTGCAAAAGAACGAGTCGGTCAGGCTCAACGTCTCCAAGGGCCTGCCGCAGGTACGGGTGCCGAGCGTGATCGGCAAGACGAGGGACGACGCCGTCAGCACGCTCGTGAACGCAGGGCTCAAGGCGCAGCCCGTCGTCCTCGTGCACTCGAACAAGCCGGAGGGCACCGTCACGGCGCAGGATCCCGTCGGCGGCGAGACGATCGTGCAGGGATCACGCGTCCGGATCAACGTCTCGAGCGGCCCAGCCGACGTCGCCGTGCCGTCCGTGATCGGGCTCTCGTTCGACCAGGCGAGCGCGGCGCTGCAGAACGAGGGCTTCGCCGTCGCGCGCACGTTCGTCGATAGCGACGAGCCGAAGGGGACGGTCGTGGACCAGAGCCCGAGCGGCTCGGCGCCGCCGGGCTCAACGATCAACCTGAGCGTTTCGAAGGGGCCGAAGCTGTCCACCGTGCCGGACGTGACGAGCCAGGACGAGGAATCGGCTAAGTCTGCGCTGCAGGACGCCGGC